>NZ_CP012152.1:1045000-1377500 GCF_001187595.1 Anoxybacillus gonensis | reverse complement strand
CTAATCCAATGTAGAAAAACGCCATGATTGGAACAATAATTTCAGAGAAACGAGCAATGCGTGTAACTCCACCAAAAATAATGACTGCTGTTAATGCCGCTAAAAGGAAAGCGGTTACATAAGGGTTCATGCTAAATGAATTTTTAAACGCTGTTGCAATGGTATTACTTTGTACGGCGTTAAACGTTAATCCAAAACTTGCGATAATTGTGAAAGCAAAAATTGTGCTCATCCAACGTGCGCCCAATTGTTTTTCCATATAATATCCTGGGCCGCCTTTAAAGCCAACATCGCTTTTTACTTTAAAGATTTGCGCCAATGTACTTTCAACAAATGCGCTCGCTCCACCTAAAATCGCAACGAGCCACATCCAAAACACCGCTCCTGGACCTCCAATGGCTAGTGCCATCGCAACCCCAGCAACGTTACCCGTTCCGATACGTGTCGCAGCACCAATGAAGAACGCTTGAAGTGAAGAAATTTCTTGTTTTCCTTTTCCTTCAGGAGATTTTTCTTTTAAGACCCGGAACATTTCTCCGATTAAACGAATTTGCGCAAATTTCGTCCCGATCGTGAAATACACCCCGAGACCGAGCAATAAACCGATAATGACATAAGACCAGAGAATGTTGTTTAAAAATCCGACTACTTGATTAATGAGCTCCATACACTTCCTCCTTAAAATAAATAATTAAGATAATTAGTAAGATTATTAATCTTGTAATAGTATTATCTGAAAATTAAAATTATGCGTCAATAGTAAAAATTAGAAAAACATATACAATTTACAGCGTTAAAGGAACAAAATTGAAAATAAATTATTCTTGTATACTATTTTAAAACAATCTTAATAAAAAGTTTTTTATTTTCTCGCATACTATTCAAACACAATCTTTTTTCAAAAAAAATTTTTTTGTTAACGAAAAAATTTTTTGAATTAACATAAAAACACCCAAGATGATGGGTGTTTTTACAATTTGTATAACAATAATTTTTTTAGTAAAGGGGCTAAAAATGTCGGTAACTGTTCTACATTTGGGACAATGACATGATACTGTCCATATATATTTTCAATCGTTTTTTGTTGACTTTCGGTAATCATTCCGTTTGCTAAAAACACATTCACTACTTCAATTCCTAATTTTCTCGCTTCTACAACCGCTTCGTGTGTATCTACAATACCGTTTTGATCGTATCCAAACGCTGCTGGTTCCCCGTCTGAGAAGACGAGTAAAAATTTTTGTTTTTCGTTTCTTTTTTGCAATTCTTCTGTCATTAACCGAATCGCTAAACCATCTCGATTATCTTCCTGAGGTTCTAGCTGCATAATTTCTGCTCCGCGTCCCTTTTTCAAAGACGCATCAAAATCAATAACTGTTTGAAAATAATTTGGTTGATAAGACGATGTCGCTTCGTTTGTATCCTCCCAAAACCCAACAATTTTATGTGGAACGTGAAGCGCTCGGAGAGATTCATGAAATAAAACAATCCCTCTTTTCGTTTCTTCCATTTTGTCATACATCGACGCAGAACAATCGACAAGGAGCACAAAAACAGCATCTAACAAAGGAGATGTTTCATGCTTTTTATAAAATAAACGTGGATGATCCTCGATAAAAAAGCGTAATAGCTTTTTATTTAAACGTCCGGCATGTAAATCTGTACGCGGATGTATTTTTTTATGCTCGAGTACTTTTTCAATGGTTTGCGTCAACTTTTTTTGATACGGCCCAATGACTTCTCGATCACGTTCATACTGTCTTATTTGTTGTACGGTTGGTGGCGAAGCATCCACAAATATTGGTTTCGCATAACGATTTTCTTTTCCGTATTCGTACTCCGAACGTCCAAAAAGACCTTGACGATATTCTTGTTGTTCTAAATGCGTATAATCATTATGCGTCGTTTTTTGTGATGAACCATGCACGATCCCAAGCGCTTGATCTCCCGCTTCCCCTTGACGAACTCCTTCGCCAAGCAAATCTGTTTGTGATCCCTGCTCTAGATCAAATTGCAAAAAACTATTTGTCATATCGCTTGTTTCGCGATGCCATGTATGCATCACTTCTTGAAAAATCTCTTCGTCTTTCGATTTTTCATCGAGCACATCATGATTTTTCAACGGATCTTTGCGGCGAATATCTTCCCTATCTTCCTGTTGATCAATGTAAATGTACTCTGGGAGATGAAAATATGTGTTTAACATATCCGCATCTAACAATTCATCTAACACATCGACAACTGTAAGCACAATATGTGAAATATGAGCGGTCGATTTTGCATCATATACATTTCGAATTTCACGCTCAACAAACGGAAGAGCGGATCGCAGTGGTTCAGGAAGAGAAACGTCTTGCACCGGCTGTTCCGCCGTTAATAATAAATATAAAAAGTTAAACAGTGCATCTGTATGAATGCTTTTTACCATATTAACGTTCCATTGCGTTTGAAAATAATGACGATACACCTGTTTTCGAATGATAAACGATTTTTTCGTTCCAGGACGGACATGTCGACATACATCTTCTAAACGAAGATCTTCAAGCAACATAAATAGTTGTTTAGCGAAATTTCGAATAGAATAGGCTTTCACTTGATTAAGAAATGAAATAATATGTTCATCGCTTGTATGATAAAAATTTCCGATCGTGCGCAAAAATACATCGCTTTTTAATCCATATACGTACTGCTCTTTTGGTCGGTTATCCCAAAAATGACTAACAACTACTTTTTTATGTTGTCGATCAAGGTACGACTGATAGCCAAATTCGAGCTCCATTTGCTCATCTTTTGTTAATGCTTTTACTAAATCCGATAATTCCATAAACAAAAAAGAATCGACTTTTTTATCATTAAACATAATAAAACGATTCATTCAGCCACCCTCATTCATCAAACAACGTTTCTGCTAAGTTACGCACCGCAGCTTTTTCACGATCATCTTCTAATTTTTCAACGATCGCCCTCTCAATCGCTCGTTGTGGCGGAATGTACACCGCTAAATCACAAGCATCGATTAATGCCCGAATGGAAGCCGCTTCTTCTGATACATATCCTTGCTTCACTTGAACAATTAAATCAGCTGACAATGTCACAAAACGATCTAATAACGTTTCATTTGTTAGCTTTGTTTGCTGTTTCAAAATACTTTTTAACGCCTCCCCTTGAACGTACGGTACATCAATGACAACAAAACGGTTTTTTAACGCTTCATTTAACGGAACTGTCCCAACATATCCTTCGTTAATGGCTGCAATGACACCAAATGTCGGTTTTGCCTTTACGACTTCAGCAGTAAACGGATTTGTAATCGTTTTTCGATAATCGAGCACCCCGTTTAAAATAGGAAGCGTCTCTGGCTTAGCCATATTAATTTCATCAATATATAATAAATGCCCTTTTATCATCGCTTGAATGACCGGTCCCGGTATAAATTCGATCGATGCTTGTCCGTTTATTTGTTGAATCGTTTTAAATCCGAGCATCGCCTCGGCATCTAAATCAATTGAACAGTTAATACTATGCATAGGCTGTCCAAAAAAAGCTGATAATGTTTCTGCTAATTTTGTCTTTCCCGAACCTGTCGGGCCTTTTAATAACACATTTTTCCCTAACGCTAAAGCGATAATTGCGTCGTATAAAATGGACTCATGAGCTGGTGTGTATGCAGTAGCCTCAATTCGTTCGGGGATGTCATGTTTAAACATTTCTCTTCTTTCTTCTATCATCGTCTGAATCGTTTCAGGAAGTGAAAATGATTGTGTATACATCATGATGTCAACCCTTTCTATGTTTTCATACGTACGTATTGTACAAAAAATGTACTCATTTGTACAAACGAACAAAATGTTTAACATAATTATATTATGTTAACAAATAATAAAAAAGGAGCCACTCGGCATTATCGACTTTTGACGAGTAGCTCAACCGCTTCTTGAATCAGTTTTTCACTTTCTAATGATCCTGTTTCGATATCTTTGCGAATGCAACGCTCCAAATTAGCACTTACAACTACTGCAATGGCGCGATCGACGGCACTGCGAATAGCGGATAATTGAGCAACCACTTCTTTACAATCTTTTTGCTCATCCATCATTTTCAGCACACCGCGAACTTGTCCTTCAATGCGTTTTAATCGATTTTTTACTTGGTTATCGTATGTCATGTTTATCAAGCTCCTTTTTCTTATATACCCTTATCAGTATATTAAATGAAATATGATCTTATTGTCAACTAAAATTATCTTTAATGGCTTTACGAATAAGCGCTTCACAACGATCTAATTCTGTTTTTAATTGCCGCTTATATAGCTGGGCTTTTTTATATCCTTCCTCAGTAAAACGGTAATAAACAACTTCTTGATATTTCATCCCTTCTTTTTTCTTTTTCACTTGTTCTAAAATCCCTTCCTCAATTAAATCGTGTAGTGCTTTGTACACTTCGGAATGATTTGGTCGGTATCCAAACGGCTGAAATTCTTCACGAAGTACATCTAACAACTTAAGTCCGTACAATCGTTCTTGTTCGGTTAAAGTAATTAAATATAGCTTTAAAAATGCGCGTTGCTTTAATAAAAATCCGCTCGGTTTTCTTTTTTCGCTCATCTTTCCTCCTCCTCTCATATGACACATTCTTTAATTAAAAGAAAAATCCTTCTATATTTCCATTATAATTGAACATTTTTATTTTTATTCAGTTTTTATTTAGAACATAGTTTTATGATATCAATTTTTTACAAAAAAAGAAGAAGAGAAGCTCCTCTTCTTTATTTGAATACAATTGTTTTATTTTCATGAACGATAACACGATCTTCTAAATGCCACTTTAATGCACGAACGAGGACTGTTTTTTCGATCATGCGTCCAATTCGCTTCAAGTCTTCTACATGATGTTTATGATCAACTCGTTCCACATCTTGTTCAATAATTGGTCCTTCATCTAAATCATCTGTCACATAATGAGACGTGGCGCCGATGAGTTTTACTCCACGTCGATAAGCTTGCTCGTATGGTCGCGCACCGATAAACGCCGGTAAAAACGAATGGTGAATATTAATAATTTGCGTTGGAAACGTTTCGACAAAACGAGGTGATAAAATTTGCATGTAACGAGCAAGCACAATGACATCAATATCATGTTCCTTTAACAACTGTATTTGTTTTTCTTCTGCTTCTTGTTTTGTTTCTTTTGTCACTGGTATGTAATAGTAAGGGATCCCGAATGACTCTACCGTTTCTCTCATTTGTTCATGGTTGCTGATGACGAGAGCGAAATCTGCAAGCAATTCACCCGCTTGCCATTCCCACAATAACTCTAATAAGCAATGTTCTTCTTTCGAAACAAATATCGCTACCTTTTTTATGTGCGTATGTAAACTCAATCGCCATTTCATTGAAAAACGTTGTGCAATCGTTGCGAACTCCCTCTCCATCTCTCCTTTTCTCTCTAATATATTCGGAGCATCAAACTCAATTCGTAAAAAAAATGTACCACCTTCAGGATCTGTCGAATATTGACTCGACTCAACGATATTGGCTCCTTGTTCATACAAAAAAGTGGTGACAGCTGCAACAATTCCAGGTTGGTCTGGGCACGAGATAAGCAAGCGTGCCCGATCTTTATATTTGTCCATAAACTTTTGTGCGTGTTTTTGTTGAAAATACATCATAACCCCCCTATAAAACGAAAAATGAAATAAATAATAGCCAATATTATAACAAATAAACAAATAGTCGAGAACATATCCCGACTATTTTTCTTACTTATTCATTATTTTTCGTACGCCAAAAGCCCCTTTCCATGTGGGAGCAGATTGTTTAGCAGAAGAAGATGAAAGATACGTGTATAACGCCCCCATAAATAACGACCCGCCGACAATATTGCCAAGCGTTACAGGTATGATGTTATGGACAATTCCTGCCACATGAATCGTATCAGGATGTTGAACAGCTAATGCAAGGGAGAAAATAACGAAATTTGCGATCGAGTGTTCATATCCAGAAGCAAAAAAGACGAAAACAATTAAAATCATAGCAAATATTTTTGCGATATCTTCTTTCATTTGCATCGGAATAAAAATAGCTAAACAAACGAGCCAGTTACATAAAACCCCTTTTATAAATAGTTGTAACGTTGTTGCATGCATTTTCTTCAATGCAATTGCAAATAGTAAATGATCCATCGGAAGATCATGAAAAATTCCTGACTGCGCAATTAAAAAAGCAAAGAAAACAGCACCGAGCAAATTCCCGCTATAACATGCGACCCAGTTACGAAGGGTGTCTCCAATCGTCGTTTCTCTTTGCAAGGTACTAACCGTAAAGTACATCGTATTTCCTGTAAACAATTCTGCCCCACCATACATAATCAGCACAAGGGCAATCCCGAAGAAAATGCCACTTACTAAATAAGTCGCTGGTGAATGTGTTTCATAAAAGTATTGACCAACCCGTACACAAAGAACAAGAGCAAAACCGATATATACACCTGCTAAAGCAGCACGAATCATATATTGAAGCGGTGATGTTTGCAAAATGGATCGTTTTTTTAATGCGAGCTCTTTGCATGTTTGTAAAGCGTCCATCATTTCCTCACTTCTCTTTCTGTTTTTGTGATGTTTTTCACACTTTATCCTACTCCTCTTCCTTACGTTTTTCAACGAATTTATGTAAATGTTAAAAGAACTGTCAACACTTTATTTTTGTAAACGTTTGCGAAAAAAAAGACTATTGCAATTTTTGCACATGTTGTTCTCACCCTTTGCAAACTCATGCAGAAATATATTAATATAAAAAAGGTGTACAAATACATCGTTAGAGGAGGAAGTTATGAACTACATAAAAGAACAAAATGGTCAATTATGGTTAACAGAAGATGAACGTGAAAATTTAAAAATTAGTTATCGCATTAAAGAAATCATTTACTCAGAGCATTCACCATTTCAACATGTCATGATTTTAGACTCATACGACTTCGGAAGAATGCTCGTACTTGACGGAGTTGTACAAACCACTTCCATTGATGGTCATATTTATAACGAGATGATCGCACATGTTCCTCTTTCTCTTCATCCGTCGCCGAAAAAAGTTTTAATTATTGGCGGGGGCGATTGTGGCGCAGCTCGTGAAGTGGCGAAATATGAAGAGGTAGAAGAAATACATCTTGTCGAAATCGATGAACTTGTTGTTCAAGCATGTAAAGAACATTTACCTGAAGTATCTGGAAATCTTTCGGACCCACGTGTGCAATATATATATAAAGATGGGGTTCAATTTGTGAAAGACCGTGTGAATACGTACGATGTCATTATTATTGACTCGTCCGACCCGATTGGCCCTGCACAAGTATTATTTGAATACGATTTTTACAAAAGTGTGCATGAAGCGCTCAAAGAAGATGGAATGATGGTTTGTCAAAGCCAATCCCCTATTTTTCATATGGACGTATTGAAACAAACATATACAAATATTCGTCATTTATTCCCGCATGTACACGTATATACAGCTACTGTTCCAACATATCCTGGCGGGCTATGGAGCTTTACGCTCGGTAGTAAACAACCTATTTCATTTGAGCGACTCAACACATTCACAAAACAGACGAAATACGCAAATGCGGATGTATTAAACCAATGCTTCCGTCTCCCACAATTTATGAAAGAACATCTCCAATCGTAGTCGGAATCATTCCGGCTACGATTGTTGACAAACAGATTTTTTTTATATTACGATACAAAACGTAATGATTACTATTATCTTTTTAAGGAGGACGAAACATGCGTGTCAAAGTCGTTTTACAATGCACAGAAACTGGGGATCGTAACTACATAACAACGAAAAATAAGCGAAACAATCCAGAGCGGCTAGAATTAAAAAAATATTGTCCTCGCCTAAAGCGCCATACGTTACATCGTGAAACAAAATAATCCGTGGCATATGCCACGGATTATTTTTAATGCAAATGAATGCGCCGCGCAAAATCAACGAAGCGAAATTTATCAAGACGATGACGGGACTCTGTATATTGAAACAAACTCGCATCATCTAAATAAACGTAATTCCGCACGACAACAACGTGCGTATATTGTTTAACATGTAAATACTTTCGATCTTCATCCGTACACTCTTCAACGAAAAATTCCTTTTTGGCAAAGCTAATTTTTAATTGCAATTCTTTTTCTAAATATTCATAAATGGAGCGCTCACATATATCTTTAGACAAAAACGGAACAAATTTTTTGTTAAAAAAATCTTTATCTAAAATAATGCGCTCGCCTTCAATTTCTCTCACGCGTACTACTTTCCAAATGTCATCTCTTGCCGTCACGTGGAGATGTTTTTTTAACATGTCATCGGGTTTCATCACTTCAAGTTGCTCAACAATCGTTCGCGAAGGTTTTCCTAACTTTTGTGCTAATTCTTTAAAACTAATCAAGCCCGAAATCGGGAAATCGAATTTACGAACGTCTAATACAATGGAACCTTTTCCTTTAATTTTTTGAATATACCCATGTTCCGAAAGTAAATTGAGCGCTTTGCGAATCGTTTCACGAGATGTCTCATATTGTTCAACGAGCTGATTTTCAGAAGGAATTTTCATTCCAGGTTTAAATATTCCCTTTTCAATTTTCGATAACAAGTCATTATAAATGGATAAATATTTATTTTCACTCATTGTTTATCACCGAAAAATATTTTACCATTATTTTTTCAAGTAATAAACAATGGATTCATACGGACGCAACATCATTTTTGTAAAATCGCTTGGCGAGTCGTCATAGTTCGATAATAATATTTCGCTTTTATATTCTGTGATGTCTACATGTTCTGGCCATTCAAACAACGTTTCTTGTCCGTAAAAATTATTAATCACAACAAGTTTTTCATCGTTTCCGTTACGTATATATGCAAAAATCGAAGGATGGTCTTCTAAAATGAGTTCGTAATCCCCTGTCGTAATGATGTCGTATCGTTTACGCAACTGAATTAGTTTTTGATAATGATAAAAAATAGACGTTGGATCTTGTAACGCTCGTTGAACATTAATTTCTTCATAATTGCGCGCGACAGAAATCCAAGGTGTTCCAGTTGTAAATCCCGCGTGTCGCTCATCGCTCCATTGCATTGGTGTTCGAGAGTTGTCACGAGATTTTCGCTGTAAAATATGCAATACCTCTTGTTCACTTTTTCCTTGTCCTTTTAATATTCGGTACATATTTAATGATTCGACATCTCGATAATCATCGATTCGTTCAAATTTTGGATCGGTCATTCCGATCTCTTCACCTTGATAAATAAAAGGGGTGCCCTGCATCATATGAATCGTTGTCGCTAACATTTTTGCTGATTGTTTATGATAACGTCCATCATCCCCATAACGAGAAACGATGCGTGGTTGGTCATGATTGCACCAAAACAATGCGTTCCATCCCCCGCCTTTATGCATGTTCACTTGCCATTTTGATAAAATCTTTTTTAACTGTAAAAAGTCAAAATTAGCAACTGCCCACTTCTCTCCATTTGGATAGTCAACTTTCAAATGATGGAAATTAAATGTCATATTCAGTTCATGACGATCAGGATTTGTATATAAAATACAATGATCAATAGACGTTGATGACATTTCTCCTACTGTCATCATATCGTATTTTGAAAATACCTCTCGATTCATTTCTTGCAAAAATTCATGAATGCGTGGACCGTCTGTATAATATTTTCTTCCATCTCCAGGGGGAATAGATCCATCATCGTCTAAAAATCGTTGATCTTTCGAAATTAAATTAATGACATCTAAACGGAACCCGTCTACTCCTTTTTGTAACCAAAAATGCATCATGTCATATACACGCTTACGCACTTCTTCGTTTTCCCAGTTCAAATCAGCTTGTGTAACATCGAACAAGTGTAAATAATATTGTCCTGTTTGTTCATCATACTCCCAAGCTGATCCCCCAAATTTCGATTGCCAATTGTTTGGTTTATCTCTCCAAATGTAAAAATGACGATACGGGTTATCTTTAGATGAGCGAGCTTGTTGGAACCATTCATGATCTGTTGACGTATGGTTCACAACGATATCCATCACAATTTTTATATTCCGCTTATGCGCTTCTTCAATAAGTTTTTCAAAGTCTTCCATCGTACCGTATGGTTCATAAATTCGATAATAGTCGCTTATATCATATCCATTGTCACGCTGTGGAGATTCGTAAATGGGGGTGAGCCAGATGGCATCAACCCCGAGAATTTGTAAATAATCAAGCTTTTGTATAACCCCTTGCAAATCACCAATCCCATCGCCATTTGTATCTTTGAAACTTTTCGGATAAATTTGATACACGACTGCTGTTTTCCACCATGGATGCATTTTACTTACCGCCTTTCGTTTTTGCGAAAATGTACGTCAACGTAAATGGAACGATAAGGACGATGGCCATGCCGATGAAAAACGGTGCCCATTTTTCAGGAAAAATCGATAAAAATCCAGGTAATCCACCGACGCCAATAGACGAAGCTTGCACTTTATTGATCGTAATAAAAATTCCCGCAATAGCAGAACCGATTAACGCTGAAATGAACGGATAACGGAATCGTAAGTTTACACCAAACATCGCTGGCTCCGTAATGCCCAAGTAAGCAGATACAGCCGATGTAAACGATAAACCTTTTAATTTTTCATCTTTTGTAGCGAACATCATCGCAAGTGCTGCGGAACCTTGAGCGATGTTCGATAACGCAAGCATCGGCCATAAAAATGTCCCACCTGTGCTACCAATCAATTGTAAGTCTACCGCTAAAAACGTATGGTGCATGCCTGTGACAACGAGAACGGCGTATAGCCCTCCATATACAAGCCCACCTAACGCTGCAAAACGATCAAATAAAGCAACAAGACCATCTGTTAAAGCGTTTGCAACACCAAACGTCACAGGACCGATTGCGATAAAAGAAACAAACCCCGTTACAAGCAATGCAATTGGAGCGACAAGCAACAATTGAAATGATTCCGGAATACGTTTTTTCAAAAATTGTTCTAATTTCGCTAACACATATGATGAAATTAAAATAGGTAATACTTGGCCTTGATAACCGATTTTTTGAATATCAAATCCAAATAAATTCCAATATGGCACTGTTCCTTCTTGCACAGCTGAAGCGTATGCCCATGCATTTAATAACGCTGGATGAACAAGCATAAGTCCGAGTACAATTCCGAGTAACTCGCTTCCACCAAATTTTTTAACAGCTGACCAACCAATTAATCCAGGTAAAAAGACGAACGCTGTATTGGCAATTAAGTTAATCATATCAGCAAAATCGCGCCATTGTTTATGAACATCAACAACTGATTTTCCTTCATAAAAAATTCCCGGGCCTGTTAAAATGTTATTTAATCCCATCAATAAACCAGCTGTGACGATAGCAGGTAAAAGCGGAATAAAGATGTCAGCTAACGTTTTAATGGCCCGTTGTAGCGGATTTAATTTTTTTTCCGCAGCGTCTTTAATGTCTTGTTTTGTCGCTCGACCGAGACCGGTCATTTCAATCATTTCGTTATATACTTTTTCCACTAATCCTTGACCAATCACTACTTGAAACTGGCCATTGACTGAAAATGACCCTTTCACAATATCAATGTTTTCTAATGCTTCTTTGTCCACTTTTCCTTCATCTTTTAACGCAAAGCGAAGACGTGTGACGCAATGTGTCGCAGCAATAATATTTTCTTTCCCACCGACCGCTTGGACAATTTTCTCAACAGATTGTCGCATCTTCTACTCCTCCTTCGTTGAAGCGTTTACACATCTTTTTATAAACTTGTATATACAAGTCGACTTGTTTGTTTTTATTTTAACCTGTATATACAAGTTAGTCAACCGCTTTCAAACATTTTTCAAAGAAAAAAAGATGCCCATATGGACATCCTCTTTATTTGCTTTCTTTTTTCCGAGCATACATCGCCGCATGTCTTTTAATTTCTCCGATTAACTGCATTTCTTCTTGTTTAGAAATCTCTAATGATATACCGTATTGAAATTCATTTGCATATGTTTTTTTCCAAATGACAACGCCGCGCACCGTTATCGGTTGATCAACAATTGTAAACTGTAACTCCACTTCCATTTCACCTTTGGCAGAGTCGATAGGTAAATGTAACTTCGTCTCCATGCGAATGCCACGCGGACTAATATCGTGAATTTCAGCCGCTCCTTTATCCGTTTCTACCTCCCGTTCTCCAATGCGTGTAATACGGAACGTGCACGGAATCGGTTGACCAAATTGATATCGGAAAGGTTCTTGTCGTTTAAATCTCATCATAAATCCCCCATATGAAAACTATACCTTCTTCAATATAATTGAAACAACGAAGGAATTCAAGGGAGTTATGACCATTTCACCCACGTCTCCGTAACATGACCAGCTTCTTCACAATCAAGCACGTACGTTACATTGCCGTATCGATCACTTAATCGCAATTCGTCGACATAAACCTCTTCCGTTATTCCTTTCTCCGTCTTTAAAATCACATATCCATGAGAAAGGAAATGACAGCTCACTAATCGATGTGGAGTCGTTTTTACTTCCTTAATGAGAAGTTGCCCACGTTTTGCGCGTGTAGATTGCTCGAGTTCTGTTCGTGCAATTTTTTTTACTGCTCCACGTTTTGTTACAAGAATAACGTTTTCTTCAGTTGCTTGCTGGCCAGAAACGACGCAATCTCCTTCTTTTAGATGAATTCCTTTCACTCCAGCTGCTCGAACGCCCACTTCTCCGATTTCTTCTTCTTGGAACAATAAACCGTACCCGTATTGCGTGACGAGGAATATACGGCCTGTGCCGTCTGTTTGATACACGTTTACAACTTCATCATCTTCCTTTAGTCGAATCGCTACAAGCGGTTTAGAGTATCGTTGCGCTTTATAATGAACGAGACTCGTTTTTTTCACAAACCCTTGTTTTGTAATAAATAAAACATATCCGTGAGAAAAATCTGTAACTGGAATAACACTAGTAATTTGTTCATCACGATCAAGCAAAATCATATTAGAAATATGTTGACCGATATCTTTCCAACGAATATCTGGAAGTTCATAAACAGGGCAATATAGATAATTACCTTTATTTGTAAACAACAACAACGTATGTGTCGTATTCATTTCAAACATACCGAGCAATCTGTCGCCCTCTTTCATGCCGATATCTTGTCCATTAGAAGCGCTATAAGACCGAAGACTTGTTCGCTTAATATACCCATCTTTTGTGACGGTAACAATGACATCTTCTTCAGGAACAACGACATTCATTTCAATTTTAATTTCTTTTATTTCTTCTTCAATCGTCGTTCTTCGCTCATCTGCATACATTTTTTTCATTTTTCTTAAATCGGCTTTAATCACAGATAATAGCTTTTTCTCACTTTCTAAAATGGTCGTTAATTCTTCGATTTTATGATTCAATGCGTTTGCTTCTTCACGCAAATCATAAATATCTGTATTCGTTAAACGATACAGCTGTAATGTGACGATCGCTTCCGCCTGAGGCTCTGTAAATTCATAGCGATTCATCAAATTTGCTTTTGCATCTTTTTTATCTTTGGAAGCACGAATCGTTGCGATTACCTCATCTAAAATCGATATCGCTTTCATTAGCCCTTCAACAATATGAGCACGTTCTTTTGCTTTTCGTAATTCATAACGGGAACGATTCGCGACCACTTCTTTTTGATGTTCGATATATGCATCTAATAATTGCGGCAAGCTTAATAACTTTGGACGACGCTCATGGATGGCAACCATGTTGAAATTGTACGTAATTTGCAAATCAGTATTTTTATACAAATAGTTTAAAATACCTTCTGCATTGCCGTCTTTTTTCACTTCGATAACGATGCGTAAACCTGTGCGATCTGTTTCATCACGCACATCAACAATTCCGTCCAACTTTTTTTCAAGGCGCAATTCATCAATTTTTTTAACTAAATTCGCTTTATTGACTTCGTAAGGGATTTCCGTAATCACAATTGCTTGTTTGCCGCCTTTCCCTTGTTCGATCGTTGCTTTAGCGCGAATAATAATTTTCCCTTTTCCTGTTTCATAGGCCGTTTTAATGCCTTCTTTTCCTTGGATGATGCCACCCGTTGGGAAATCCGGACCTTTTAATACGGTCATTAAATCATCAACTGTACAAGTCGGATGATCAATGCGCATAATCACTGCATCAATTACTTCTCCTAGATGATGTGGTGGAATTTCTGTCGCATAACCTGCTGAAATGCCTGTTGAACCATTGACAAGTAAATTGGGAAACATCGCTGGCAATACAACAGGTTCTTTGCTCGTATCATCAAAGTTTGGTCCAAATTCTACCGTTTCTTTATCGATGTCGCGCAACAATTCAGATGCGATTGCAGATAGTCTGGCTTCTGTATAACGCATCGCTGCGGGTGGGTCTCCATCAATACTTCCATTATTCCCGTGCATTTCAATCAGTACATTTCTCACTTTCCATTCTTGGCTCATGCGCACCATCGCTTCATATACGGAAGAATCACCATGTGGATGAAAATTACCGATAACATTTCCGACAGTCTTCGCTGATTTGCGAAACGGTTTATCGGCCGTATTTCCGTCCACATACATCGCATATAAAATGCGACGCTGCACTGGCTTCAATCCATCGCGTGCATCAGGTAGGGCGCGTTCTTGAATAATATATTTACTATACCGACCAAATCGGTCCCCTAACACATCTTCAAACGGTAAATCTAATACACGTTCCATGCTCTTATTCCTCCTCAGTTGTCATCACATGATCGTTCTCTAAAATATTCATATCGTCCTCTAAACCGAATTGCACATTAGACTCAATCCATTTTCTCCTCGGTTCTACTTTATCGCCCATCAATGTTGTTACACGACGTTCTGCACGTGCTGCATCATCAATACGAACACGAATAAGCGTCCGCGTTTCTGGATTCATCGTCGTTTCCCATAATTGATCAGCATTCATTTCACCAAGCCCTTTGTAACGTTGAATCGTATATCCTTTACCGATCCTTTTTAAAATAGATTGCAGTTGTTCATCTGTCCATGCGTATTCAATCACTTCTCTTTTACCAACTTTTTTACTTACTTTATAAAGTGGTGGAAGGGCAATAAACACTTTACCAGCTTCGATGAGTGGTCGCATGTAACGGTAAAAGAAAGTTAACAACAACACTTGAATATGTGCCCCATCTGTATCTGCGTCAGTCATAATGATGACTTTATCATAGTGAATATCATCGAGCGAAAAATCAGCCCCCACACCGCCGCCAATGGCATGAATAATTGTGTTAATTTCTTCATTTTTAAAAATATCAGCTAGTTTCGCCTTTTCTGTGTTAATAACTTTCCCGCGAAGAGGCAATACAGCTTGAAAACGACGATCACGTCCTTGTTTAGCTGAGCCACCCGCCGAGTCTCCCTCGACTAAATACAATTCATTTTTTTGTGGATTTCGTGTTTGAGCAGGTGTTAACTTTCCGCTTAATACATGTTCTTTTCCTTTTCTCTTTTTTCCAGAACGTGCTTCTTCCCGAGCTTTTCGTGCTGCTTCACGCGCTTGAAACGCCCGAATTGCTTTTTTAATTAACAATGTGGCGATATCTGGATTTTCATTTAAAAAGTACGTTAGCTTCTCGCTAACGACCGCTTCAACCGCCGAACGTGCCTCAGGTGTTCCTAGTTTCCCTTTCGTTTGTCCTTCAAATTGCAACAGTGCTTCTGGAATGCGGACAGATATGATCGCGGATAATCCTTCACGAATATCTGTGCCTTCTAAGTTTTTATCTCGTTCTTTCAATAAACCTACTTTTCGTGCATATTCATTAAACACGCGAGTCATTGCCGTTTTAGCTCCGATTTCATGTGTTCCTCCATCTTTCGTTCGCACGTGGTTCACAAACGAAAGCATATGTTCTGCATACCCATCATGAAACTGAAAGGCAAACTCTACTTCAATCTCGCTTTGCTCGCCGCTAAAAAATACAACCGGATGCAATACATCTTTTTCCTCGTTTAAATATTGTACAAACGCTTCAATTCCATTTTCGTAATAAAATGTATCACTTAATCCCGACCGTTCATCGTGTAATTCAATTTTCAATCCTTTTAATAAAAATGCAGATTCTCTCAAACGTTCGCTAATCGTTTCATAATGAAACGTTGTTGTACTAAAAATCGTTGGATCTGGTTTAAAGCGAATTTTTGTTCCTGTTCGCTTTGTTTCTCCAATTTTTTCAAGTGTACTGACAGGCTTTCCACCATGTTCAAACCGTTGGAAATATATGAAACCGTCACGTTGAATCGTCACTTCTAACCATTCTGATAAGGCATTAACAACAGAGGCACCAACTCCATGCAAACCACCGCTCGTTTTATATCCACCTTGACCAAATTTCCCGCCTGCATGTAATACAGTTAAAATAACCTCTGGCGTTGGTTTTCCTAGCTTATGCATACCTGTAGGCATCCCACGTCCTTCATCTTGAACGCTAATGCTTTGATCATTATGTATCGTCACAACAATGCGCTTTCCATATCCAGCAAGCGCCTCGTCAACGGCATTATCTACAATTTCATATACAAGATGATGCAAACCACGACTATCTGTACTTCCGATATACATCCCTGGCCGCTTACGAACAGCCTCTAATCCTTCTAATACTTGAATGGTATCTTCGTTATATGTAAGAAGTTGTTTATCTGTCACAATCATTCCCCTTTCACAACAAGAACATTTGTTTCTATTTTTTCGACTTTCTCTATTTTAACATACATTCGGAAAACGTCCAACGTCATGAAGAAAAAGAACGACCATTACAAAAAGAATGGTCGTTTTTAACGTGTGAGCGCATGTTCTACTTTGATGCAGCGATCCATCACCACGGTATAACCTTTTTCAGTTAAATCACGGTACACCTCTTCATCATATACACCTAATTGCGCCCAAAACACGTCCGCATCTATTTGTACAAATTGCTCAGCAATTTCACGTAAATGTTCAGAGCGACGAAACACATTCACAATATCGACATGTCCTTCAATATCCGTTAACGTAGCAACAGCCGGAATACCTTCCCATTCTTTAATAAGCGGGTTAACTGGAATGATTTCATATCCTGCTTCTTTCATCGCTTTTGCGACCATGTACGATGTACGTTCCGGACGATCTGACAATCCTACGACAGCAATTCGTTTTGCCTTATTTAAAATTTGTTTGATTTGTTCACGATTTAAACTCATCTCATTCCCTCCTTGTAATAACCTAGTATTTCTTCATGCAAAAAAATAATCCTGCCTTCATTTTTTAAAAAAGCATGTTACAATAAAAACATGACCTTTATAAAGGAAATACGAATGAAGTAGAGGGGGCTTATAATGTCCATTTTGCTTATGATCATCGGTTATTTACTTGGTTCGATTCCGTTCGCGCTACTTGTTGGGAAAATCGGATACGGAATTGACATACGTGAACATGGGAGCGGTAATTTAGGCGGGACAAATACATTTCGCGTGCTCGGTGTAAAAGCGGGATTAATTGTAACAATTGCCGACATTTTAAAAGGAACGTTAGCTGCAAGCTTACCTGTATTGTTTCATGTAGATGTTCATCCGCTTCTTACAGGGATGTTTGCTGTGTTTGGTCATACATATCCGGTGTTTGCACAATTTCGCGGTGGAAAAGCGGTTGCGACCTCTGGTGGAGTGTTGCTATTTTATTCACCCGTCCTTTTTATGACGATGTTAGCTGTCTTTTTTCTCATCTTGTATATATCAAAATACGTTTCGCTTTCATCTATGTTAACGGGCGTGTATGCGACCGCTTATGCATTCATATGGACAGACGATATCCCATTGCGTATTGTCGTCACGTTATTGACACTTTTTGTGTTTTATCGCCACCGAGCAAACATAAAACGCATTTTAAACAAAACAGAACCGAAAGTGAAGTGGTTATAGCATGACTATGTGTCATTTACCAGAACAATTTATAACAAAAATGAATGCTTTGCTTCAAGATGAAGCGGAGCGTTTTTTTGCGACGTACAATGAAGAAAAAGTTCATGGTTTGCGGGTGAATACACTAAAAGTTTCACCGTCGACATTTTTAAACATCAGTCCATGGGAACTTGAGCCAATTCCTTTTTGTTCTACAGGATTTTATTATCGCGATGCCCAACCTGGCAAACATCCGTATCATGCTGCCGGATTGTATTACATTCAAGAACCAAGCGCAATGTTTGTCGCTGAGGTGCTTGCCCCATCTTCAGGGGAGCGAGTGCTTGACTTATGTGCAGCACCCGGCGGGAAAACAACACAACTAGCAGCCATGATGAACAATGAAGGATTTTTATTGGCAAACGAAATTCATCCAAAGCGTGTCAAAGCTTTATCTGAAAATATTGAGCGACTTGGAATTACAAATGCTGTTGTTACAAATGAAACACCTGAAAAACTATCGGAAACATTTGAAGGATTTTTCGATAAAATTTTAGTTGATGCCCCATGTTCCGGAGAAGGAATGTTTCGAAAAGACGAAGAAGCGATTCAATTTTGGAGTTTAGATCATGTCCAAAAATGTGCACAAACACAAAAACATATTTTATCTTGTGCTTATAAAATGTTAAACGAAGGGGGCACACTCGTTTATTCGACGTGCACATTCTCCCCTGAAGAAAATGAGCAAATCATCGACTGGTTTTTAGCGACTTACAACGACATGGAACTCGTTCCAATCGAAAAAGAACACGGGATTCAACCAGGTGTTGTCCGTTGGACGAACACATATAACGAACAAATCGCACATACGGCAAGGCTTTGGCCTCATCATCTCCAAGGAGAAGGGCATTTCGTTGCCAAAATGCGCAAACGAGGAGAAGCAAAACGATGGAATGGAAAAGTAGCCACTTCTAACGTATCTAAAGCAATGCAGCGCGATTATGAAACGTTTATAAACCATATAATCCAAACGACAATAGGTGGGACGCTTTACGCATTTGGGACGCATATATTTGCTCTCCCTTATTTATGCCCACGTTTAGACGGCTTAAAAGTCGTTCGACCTGGTCTCCATATAGGAGAATGGAAAAAAAATCGCTTTGAACCAAACCACGCTTTAGCTATGGCACTAACAAAACAACAAGTACAAGCACACCTTCCGCTCACGCTTGAAGAAAGTATCCGATATATCAAAGGAGAAACATTACAAACAAATGGCGATCGAGGATGGATATTAATTACTATTGACGGTTATCCACTCGGTTGGGGAAAAGAAGTAAAAGGAGTGGTAAAAAACTTTTACCCGAAAGGATTGCGGATAAAATAGGATGTCCCTCGATATATGGGACATCCTATTTTGTAATTGTAACTGTAAAAGTCATATCATCTTTACTTAAATCAAACGTTTTCGCTTTAAGCATATATCCTTTTTTTATACGAATATCGCTGACAACAATATAAATGCGCTCTTTTTCCGCATCCACTTTCACCCAATTCGGTAAAGACGCATGCTTTTCTATATACGCCAATACATATGGAACAGGCAAACGAAGCTGTCCGAATGTCATTGTTGGATGAGCCAGTATAATGTTCCCGCTTTCATCAACATTTGGATCAAATGCCATCGTTAAATCGACTTGTTTTCCGAATATCGGAATCGCACTTGTAATATAGAGGCGATCAGCTAATTGAACATCATAAGACAATTCCCCTTCTTTTTTATGCTTCTGGATATAATCACGAATTAACGTATTCATATGTTGTTTAGATGTTTGCACAGTAAATGTTGGTCCTTCCCCTTTGATGTTTGAGACATTTGGGGAAGAAGATGGCTGAAACATATAAAAAAGTAGTAACACGATCATTAGAGCGTTTATCCCTAACAAGCTAAAAAATAAAATTTTCCACTTCACAATTCATTCTCCTATCCATTCCTGATGTCTTTGTAAGTATTCGTATATGCGCTTTGCCATTTGTTCATAGCCTATTTTGTTCGGATGAAATTGATCATCATACAACACATCATCCCGTCCTTCAAACAGATCCGCAATAGGTACAAATAGTGTACGATCATAGCGAGAAATTACTTCCTTACTTCCTTCGTTCCACATGTGTATAATCTCATCCATTTCAGGTATATTTGGAAAAGCTGAAGAAAACGGATTGTATAATCCAATAAGCACAATATAAGCGTCTTGATTCATATGACGAAGAAGTTGCAGTTGCTCATCAAGCCGGGACGCAAATGCCTGTTGTTCCTTTACAAACAAATCATATGTTAAAGATAAAAAATGTGAACGAACAACTTTCATCATATCATTTCCACCAATAGTGATAAAAATAAGATCTGCTTGCTGAATCACCGATTCGTTATTTATCATGACATCTGCCAGTTGTGTACTACGTAATCCTCGTTTGCCAAAGTTGTGCACAAACACTTTATTTACATCTTCACGACTTTCTAAATATTGCTTGATAAATGTGACATATCCACCTTGCTCATCGCCCACTCCTTCTGTTAATGAGTCGCCTAACGCCACAATTTGTAAATCACGTGGTTTCATTTGCACTTGTTCTTTCTCTTTCATCATTGTCGGTGTAGAAGAACATCCGACTAAACACATGCAAAGGAATAGAAGAAGAAATTTGTTCACAGAAAATCCCCTCTCTATAAAAGAAAAGACAAAAATGACTGAACCATCATTTTTGTCTGTATATCCTATTCTTGTAACATGTCAATATGTTTTAAAATTTCTTCGTAAGGCACATCGTTTAAGCCACTATAATACTTCACAATTTTCCCATTTTGATCAACAAGATAAAAATCTGTACCGTGAATGACTTGATCGCCTTCTTGCGGTTTTTTTACGACAGCTTTAAAGTTTTTTTGGGCAAAACGTTCAATTTCTTGTTGTGTGTATCCAGTAAGCAGGTGCCAACGGCTCATATCCCCCTGAAACTTTTCAACATATGCCTTTAATGCATCCGGTGTATCGTTTTCAGGATCGACACTAAACGAAACAAAATGAACGTCTAACCCTTTTTCCTTCGCCATTTTTTGTAATTTCGCCATATTTGCCGTCATTGGAGGACAAACATCAGCGCATCGCGTAAAAATAAAATCAGTCACCCATACTTTTCCTTTTAAATCAGCTAAACCAAACTGTTGACCATTTTGATCAATAAATGTGAAATCTTCAATTGGCCAATTTTTTGCATCTGGAATTGATTGTTGGCAAGCAACAAGCAAGGACAGAAATAAAGCAAATAACCATAAACGTATACGCTTCATTTTTTCGTTCCCCCTACTCCGTATAATACATAAATCCGATGGCCCCTGGACCTGTGTGCGTAGAAATAATCGGGGTTGTATACACAATATCTGTTTGTGTCCATCCTGTTGCTTCCGCAAGCGACTGTTTTAATCGTTCGCTTAAATCAAGCGCATCTGCATGAGCAATCCCTACTGCTCGAATCATCTTTCCTTTCGTATGTTCAACAAATTGGTTTGTTAAAAATTTAACGATTTGAGACTGACTACGAACTTTTGTCACAGGTGTATATACACCATCTTGTAACGAAGCAATCGGTTTAATGTTTAGTAGCGAACCAATCATTGCTTTCCCTCGGCCAATGCGCCCACCTTTAACGAGATTTTCAAGTGTATCAACAACAACAAATAAATGTGTATTCGCTCGAATCGTATCAAGACGTGAAACAATTTCTTCTACTGTTTTTCCCTCTGCCGCCATTTTTGCCGCTTCTAATACTTGAAAGCCGAGCGCAAGAGAAATAAAACGAGAATCGATGACGGTAACGTTTGCTTTTGTCATCGTTGCAGCACTCTCGGCAGAGCGCACCGTTCCACTCATGCCTCCTGTCATATGAATGGAAATGACATCATACCCTGCTTCTCCGAGTTCATCATATACTTGTAAAAACTGCCCTGCAGAAGGTTGAGAACTTTTTGGGAGTTCATCTGCTTGTTTCATTCTTTCAATAAATTGTTGTGGAGTTAAATCAATGCCGTCTACATATGTTTGCCCGTCAATAGAGATCGATAATGGCACGACGCGAATGTCCCACGCCTCAATCACTTCTTTCGTTAAATCAACCGTAGAATCTGTCACAATCTTTACTTTGCTCATTTTTTCACTTCCTGCATTTCATTCTAAAATTTTTGTACGGTGAAATTATATAATAAAATGCTCCTATATGTCGCTGTTTTCATAAAATTTTTTGTAAAAAAAGAGCTGGTTTGCACATTGGCAAAACAGCTCGCTATCATTTATGCATTGTTTTTTAAAATTTCAGACTTAAATATTTGTTCATACACCGGCCACTTCAACACACGTTTTAAATATTCTTTAAATGAATACACCTTCTTTGGACTTTTTTTAGCATACACTTGTGCAATAAACGTTTGTAACCTTACTTTTACCATAAATTGATAAGGGTTATCGTCCTCCAATACCGGAATTTCGATAATTTTTACTTTTTGCCCATCTACGTTTTTAAACTCTAGGCTTTTGAATAACAAAATATCAATCCTCTTTTTTGACCGATTTACTTATATTATACACGATTTTTATGTTGAAGTATGTCACATTTCGTCACCGATTTATAAAAAATTTTTGTCAAATGAGCAAATGGAACAAACTGCTATCTTTATTCACTTCCATAAACGGAAAACCTTTTTTCTTCATTCGTTCGACGAGCGGACCGTAATCTTCACGACATTTTAATTCAATGCCAACGAGAGCCGGGCCACTGTCTTTATTATTTTTTTTCGTATATTCAAAAAGTGTAATGTCGTCTGTTGGTCCTAATACTTCATCAAGAAATTCGCGCAACGCTCCAGCACGTTGTGGAAAATTGACAATAAAATAATGTTGAAGTCCTTCATAAATCATCGAGCGCTCTTTAATTTCTTGCATGCGTCCAATATCGTTGTTTCCTCCGCTAATAATACAAACAACGGTCTTGCCCCGAATATGTTCCTTATATAAATCAAGCGCAGCAACCGGCAACGCTCCAGCAGGCTCGACTACAATCGCATTTTCATTATAAAGTTGCAAAATCGTTGTACATGCTTTTCCTTCAGGAACAACGACAATATCATCGACCATCTCTTTTGCTAATGCAAATGTTTTTTCCCCCACACGTTTCACTGCCGCGCCATCTACAAACGGATCAATTTCACTTAAAGTGACAACTTCTTTTGCTTCAAACGATTTTTTCATAGAAGGAGCTCCTTCAGGTTCGACGCCAACTAATTTCGTTGCTGGTGAAATGCTTTTAATATACGTGCCGACACCAGAAATAAGCCCTCCGCCGCCAATACTTGCAAACACATAATCAATCGGTTCTTCACAATCATTTAAAATTTCAACACCCACTGTTCCTTGCCCTGCAATTACAGCTTCATCATCAAACGGATGGATAAATGTTCGCTGCTCTTGTTTTGCACAAATTCGTGCTTGCTCATAAGAATCATCAAATGTATCGCCAACTAAAATAATGTCGACAAACTCTCGACCAAAAAACTGTACTTGTGATACTTTTTGTCTTGGAGTTGTAGATGGCATATAAATTTTCCCATGCACACCGAGCGCTCGACATGAATAAGCTACGCCTTGGGCATGATTGCCTGCACTTGCGCAAACAATCCCATTTTTCTTTTCTTCCTCACTTAAGCTTTTCATTCGATAATATGCCCCACGAATTTTAAACGAGCGAACGACTTGTAAATCTTCCCGCTTAAAATATACGTGACAATCATAACGTTCTGAAAGCAATTCATTTTTTTGCAAAGGGGTATGATACACGACATCTTTTAGCGTTTGATAAGCAATTAAAATATCTTCTACATATACGCCATGTTTTCGTTTTACTTGTTGTTCCATTTTCTCGTTTCCTTTCTATTTATAATTTCGTTGTCAAAATTATGTTATTCTAAAATATATCATATTTTCGAATAAAGAAAAGTAAATTTTCTAAAAATTATTCAAAAAGATGAAGCTCGCCAATTAGCGAGCTGTTCGTTCATATATACAAAATGTGTGTGGATAACGATTTTTTTCATCTTGCACACCTTGGCGAACGGTACGAAGCACCCATTGCTTTTCATCAATTGGTGGAAAAAATGTATCTCCTGTAAACGTTTCGTCAATGTGTGTAACGTACAATTGATCCGCAAACGGCATCGCTTGTTCAAACACTTGCGCTCCCCCAATAACAAACACATGACCATATTGCTGTTCTACTTGTTCAATGTCATCAATTGAATGAATCACTTGAACATTCGAATTCGCTGAAAACGTATTGTGCCGTGTAAGTACGATGTTTATTCTTCCAGGAAGCGGACGGCCGATCGATTCAAATGTTTTTCGCCCCATGACAATCGGATGACCCATAGTTACATGTTTAAAATAAGCTAAATCCGCCGGTAAGTGCCAAGGTAATGTATTGTTCCAACCAATAACTCGATTTCGATCCATCGCAACAATGATAGAAATCACTTCACTCACTTCCCTTACACAGACACGTCCGCTTTAATATGCGGATGCGGATGGTAATCAACAATTTCAAAATCTTCAAAGCGATATTCAAAGATAGAAGCTGGTTTTCGTTTAATGACTAATTTCGGAAGTGGGCGCGGTTCTCTCGTTAATTGCAACTTCGCTTGTTCGATATGATTCATATATAAATGAACGTCACCGCCAGTAAAAATAAGTTCTTTCGGTTGTAGATCGCATTGTTGAGCAACCATATGTGTAAGTAGTGCATAGCTTGCGATATTGAACGGAAGACCTAAAAACGTATCAACCGAACGCTGTTGCCACATGCACGATAACGTTCCATTTTCCACGTAAAACTGAAAAGCATAATGGCAAGGAGGCAACTTCATATTGTCTAATTCCGCAACATTCCATGCGCTTACTAAAAGACGGCGCGAATTTGGATTGTGCTTTATTTGTTCAATCACTTCGCTAATTTGATCAATCGTTCGACCGTCTGCTCCCCTCCATGAACGCCATTGAGCTCCATATACCGGACCTAAATCTCCATTTTCATCTGCCCATTCATCCCAAATTGTTACACCATTTTCTTTTAAATAGCGAATATTCGTATCCCCACTTAAAAACCAGAGCAACTCATGAATAATGGAACGAATATGTAACTTTTTTGTTGTAAGTAAAGGAAATCCTTTGCGTAAATCAAAGCGCAATTGACGTCCAAAGACAGAAATCGTCCCTGTTCCCGTACGGTCATCTTTATACACACCGTTTTGTAAAATATCTTCAAGTAATTGTAAATATTGTTTCATGACACCCTCTCCCTTTTTTATGTACTGTCATTTATTATGACATAAACCATAAAAGTAGGAAAGACAAAAACCGCAGGATTCCCCTACGGTTTAACAAATACGCGGCAACATTAATCCGGTTAATCGATATAATCGTCGTGTTGTGCCAAGCGGTGTTCGCAACAATAATTGACCTTTGTTTATTGCTCGAACAGTTCCGATCACAGCTGCAGCTTTTCCTTCAGGTTGAGAACGAAGGGCATCAAGAACAGCTTGTTCCTCTTCTTTCGGAACGATCATGACCACTTTTCCTTCGTTAGCCAAATAGAGCGGATCAAACCCGAGCAATTCACATGCTCCTTCCACTTCTTGTTTTACTGGGATACGTTCTTCCTCCAATTCAATCGTTACACCAAAATCTTCACAAATTTCTACAAGGGCAGTCGCTAATCCCCCGCGGGTTGGGTCGCGCATTAGGCGAATGCGTTGACTTGCCTGTAACGCTTTGGCAATGAGCGGATACAATGTTGTACAGTCGCTCTCAATCGTTGATACAAGCCCTAATTCCCCTCGGGCAACTAATATAGCTACTCCATGATCACCAACTGAACCGCTGACAATGACCGAGTCCCCTTCACAAATTTTCGGCTCAAGCGAATGTGAAATGACTCCGATCCCTGTTGTATTAATATATAATCCATCCGCACTACCACGTTCAACGACTTTTGTATCGCCCGCAACAATCTCCACATTGACTTTTTTCGCTTCTTCAGCCATCGATTGCACGATCGTTTTTAAATCACAAATTGGAAATCCTTCTTCGATAATAAAACTACACGTCATTACTTTCGGGATCGCTCCAACGACCGATAAATCATTTATTGTTCCAGCTACCGCCAGTTTCCCAATATTTCCACCCGGAAAGAAAAGCGGTTTAACGACAAAACTATCTGTTGTCATGGCTAGCTCGTGGGGGTCTAACGTAAACGTAGCTGCGTCGAATTTTGCATGACGATCGTTACGAAACATAGAAACAAAAACGTCTGCAATGAGCTGATGGGCTAACTGTCCTCCGTCCCCATGAGCGAGCGTGATTCGCTCCATTCGTTACTCCTCCCTCATATATTGATAATACGCGGCACAACTACCTTCTGATGACACCATACAAGGTCCAATCGGCTGAAGCGGTGTACATGCTTTTCCAAACAATGCACATTGCGGTGGATCAATAAGTCCTCGAATGACTTCTCCACAACGACACTTTGTTCGACGTGGTTCACGCGTTAAAACGGAAAACTTCACTTTCGCGTTAAATCGATCATACTCTTTCTTAAAATCCATTCCGCTTTGAGAAATCACACCGATGCCACGCCATGCCTCGTCACATAATGTAAAATAATGGTTCATCCAATATTTCGCTTGTACACTTCCTTGTTCAGTCACTACACTTTTATAATCGTTTAATACAATAGCATGCTGTTTGAGTGCTAACATTAATAAATGACGAATTGCACTTAACATATGTAATGCTTCAAATCCACTAATTACTGCAGGCATATTGTATTCCGTTGCTAAAAATTCAAAATGAGCCCTCCCCATCACCATGGATACGTGCCCAGGTAGTAAAAAACCGTCTAGTGACACTTCTCTCTCGTGAAGCAATTGCCGCAAAATTGGCTCCACTAGCTTTGTCGACATCCACATGGAAAAATTGTGCACTTGCTTTTCTTCTGCTTCTTTTATTGCTGCAGCTAAAATCGGGATGGTTGTCTCAAACCCTATCCCTAAAAAAATAACTTCTTGATGCGGATGCTGTTCAGCAATACGAACCGCATCAACCGGAGAATAGACGACACGCACATCTTTTCCTTCTGTCTTCGCTTGCATCAACGTTCCATAAGATCCAGGCACCCGCATCATGTCGCCAAATGTACAAATGATTCGGTCCGAACCATCTGTCAGAGAAATCATTGCATCAATCGTTACTTGATCAGTAACGCAAACAGGACAACCGGGACCAGAAATGAGACGAACGTATCCTTCGAGCGCTTTTTTAACTCCCGTACGAGCAAGTGCCATCGTATGTGAGCCGCACACTTCCATAAACGAAGGCATTCGTCCAAACGTTTGTTGAAACTGGTTTGCCAACATCTGTACTTCTTGTAACAACGTTTGACTGAGCGTTGAACGAGTTGGGCTATCCATCACGTCTAGCATCGACTAACTTCCTCCATTCTTCCAAACTCTCTTTTGCATACTGTTCATCAATAATTGACATCGCCTGTCCAGCATGCACAATGACATAGTCACCTATTTTGACTTCAGGAACAAAAATAATTCCAACATCCATTTGTGATCCCATGACATCTACTCTTGCGGAAAAACCGTCAATATGTAACACTTTCGCCGGTACTCCTACACACATACACGATCCCTCCTATGCGCTGCGATGATTAACTGTCCAAGAGCTAGTCCTCCATCATTACATGGTACTTTTTGATGGGTGTAAACACATAATCCAAGCTTACTGAGTTCTTGACGAAGACGTTTAACGATATAACGATTATGCATACTTCCCCCTGATAATACAATGTTTCGTTCGTATGTTGGATATTGTTGTAAAGCTAAACGAACTAATTCAACAGACGCTTGAACAACTGTTTCATGGAAGCGACCAGCAATGATATTCACTTGTTCATGAGCTTCAACATCTTCCCATATCGCTTGCCACATCTCTGCCAAATCAATTTCCCATTCATCCTGTTTTTTTATTTGAAATGGATAAGTTTTATATATTTTTGTATCATCAATGAATTCAGAAAGTCGAACAGCCGCCTCCCCATCGTACGTACTATGTGTACAAACGTACAAAAAAGCACTAACGGCATCAAATAGTCTCCCACACGTACCTGCCAAAGGCGAGTGTAACCCTTTTTCAATCATTTGTTTTAATACGCGTATCTCTTGTGCTCGTTCGGTAAATCGCTTCTCTGCTAGAGCATATCCTTGCTCGCCGAAATAATGCCCAAGCATGCCGACCGCTGTACGCCACGGTTCTTTTATACAACGCTCTCCCCCTGGAAGTGGAGTATACGTTAAATGACCGAGCCGCTTATATTGCGAAGCATTTCCGTACAGTAGCTCAAACCCCCATATATGTCCGTCCTCCCCGTATCCTGTTCCATCTAAAATAAGGCCAAAACAAGAAGAGTGTATATGATTTTCCTCCATGCACGAAACCATGTGTGCATGATGATGTTGGACAGCTACAATGTCAGCATTCCATTGTTTTGCGATATTCCACGTTTCATAATTTGGATGCAAATCAACAGCAATTGTTTTTGGGGTCACTCCCATCCATGTGCGTAAATGTTCGTATTCCCTTTGGAAATGTTCCACGACTTCTACATGCTCTAAGTCACCGATATGGGGCCCTAAAAAAATTTGATGATGTCTTCCAAATGCAAATACATTTTTTTGTTGACCACCAAGTGCAACAATTTCATGAACGTCATACTTCGTCTCCAACGGATCCGGAACAAAACCACGCGCTCGCCGAATAAAATGAATCTTTCCATTTTCTACTTGAACAACAGAATCATCAATAGGGTGAACAATCGGACGATTATGTACAAGAAAATAATCGGCAATGCCTTGTAAATCACGTAAAGCTTGGTCGTCTTCGTATATCATTGGCACCCCTGAACGATTCGCACTTGTCATCACGACAACAGGCAATCGATCATCAAGCAATAAATGGTGAAGTGGCGTGTACGGTAACATCACTCCAACTGTTTGTAACCCCGGAGCAACCGATGGAGCAATCATTGTGTTTTTTCTTTTTTTAACAACAACGATGGGAGCTTCCGGCGAAATGAACAACTGTTTTTCTTCCGCAGTGACATGACATAATTGTTCTACAATATCAAGGGAAGCCGCCATGATCGCTAGCGGACGATGGGGCCGTCGTTTTCGCATTCGTAATTGTTGAACAGCCTGTTCATTTGTGGCATCACAAGCTAAGTGATACCCACCTAATCCTTTCACCGCAACAATCGCCCCAGCACGAATATATTGCTTCGCTTGTTGAATGGCATCACCTTGCACCGTTTGTCCATCTCGCTTCAATAATGCAACAGATGGACCGCATGTTGGACAAGCAATAGGCTGAGCGTGATGACGGCGGTTCATAGGATCTTCGTACTCTTTTGCACATCGCTCACACATTTGGAACGAACGCATCGATGTAAACGGACGATCGTACGGCAACTGTTCAATAATCGTATAACGTGGGCCACATTGTGTACAATTAATAAACGGATAGCGATACCGACGATCATCTGGATCATACATTTCTCGTAAACAATCTTCACAAACAGCAGTATCAATTGGAATCACGAGCGAAGAACTTCCCGTTCGTTCGCTCGGAATGATAGAAAAATGTTCAAACGCTTGCCATTGTGCTAAAGTGACAATGATCTCATCAATACGAGATAGCCGCGGTGCTTCCATCGGTAAAGAGTGAATAAACTGATCGACTGCATATGCATCGCCTTCTATATGAATAAAAACCCCGTCCATGTTGTTTTGGACTGTTCCTTTTACTTGATATCGCTGAGCAAGTGCGAAAATAAAAGGACGGAAGCCAACTCCTTGCACTCGTCCTTTCACTGTGATATTGACTGCTTTTTGCATCGGGCAACCCCTTCTCGAATCCAATGTAACCATTCATCCATGCCTTCACCTGTTTTTGCTGATAACGGCAACAACTTAGACTGTGGATGAATACACGATAAATCTTCTTTCGCTTGTTCGACATCAAAATCAAGATACGGCAGTAAATCTATTTTATTTAGTAAAACAAGATCTGTTCTCATAAACATCGTTGGATATTTTGGGATTTTGTCATTTCCTTCTGGTACGCTTAACACAGCTACTTTATGCTGCTGTCCTAAATCATAACCAGATGGACAAACAAGATTTCCTACATTTTCAATAAACAAAATATCAAGCTGTTGAAAATCAAATTGTGGTAAAACAGCCGCAATCATGCGGGCATCTAAATGGCATCCTCCATGCGTGTTAATTTGTACGGCTTGCGCACCAAGGGCACGAATGCGATCTGCATCTTTTTCTGTTGCTAAATCCCCTTCAATGACACCAATACGAAACTCATTTGCTAACGCCTCAATCGTCTTTTCTAAAATGGTTGTCTTCCCTGCGCCTGGTGAACTCATTATATTAATAACAAGCGTATTCGTTTCCTCAAACAATTGCCGGTTAAACGAAGCTGCACGGTTATTGTTTGTTAACACATCAACTTCCAATGTAATTTTCATCCGTCGAACTCCCTTCATATGCCAATATACGAAATGTTTCTCCGGCTACAATGTTTCCGCTCGGAAGTAAACATGCCGGACATTGAGCAATTTTTGTCACAGGTTCATATTGGCTTCCACAAATGGCGCAAACGGCTTTTGCTTTCTCTATATGAATGATCAATTCAGCATCTGTTGTTAAACAGTTATTTGTTTGCATTTTATACACATCGAATGCAAATTGTAATGCGTCTGGAAGTACATTGCTCAACGTCCCAACAAGCAATTCTACCTTTTTTACATATTTCACCTGTTTTAATTGAGCATCTTGCTCAATTAACTGAACGATTTCCCCCATTAATGCCATTTCATGCATACGAATCCCTTTCTATTTGCACATACCATTCGTTTCCTTCTTGTTTTGTAGGAAGAAGTGGCATATGCAAAGTTCCGTTTTGTGAAAATACATACCATTCACGATCACAATACAAACAAATAAAGCGACGATCTTGCACAATATAATGCGGCATGATTTGACAATGTGAACAAATGGCTTTTCTTACATATAACGTTCCTTCCTGTTTGTAAACAATGAGCGGGATGCGATCAACAGTTTTGATTTCAACATCACATATATCATCGCACGAGCCAATAGCATGCCACGTGCGATGATCGGAAAATAGTTTCTTCATTTTTTCCACCTCGTCTTCTAATAATGGGGCGGAAGCTTCTTTCATTGTTTCAATTAAACTATTACGCATCATTTTTAAAAATTGCAGGCGATTCATGGCGTACAACACCACTTCTCCACTTGGTGAACAACTCGCTCAACAACGTGTGGAAGCTGCGCTTGGACAATTGGTGATAACTCTAATCCGAGAGATAAAGATGCAGGTTGAACTCCAAATAAAACCATTTGCTTCGGACATGTTTGACGTATTTTTGCAGCTGACAACACTTCCTGAAAACCGAGTTGATGAATAGACATTTTAATTCCAAAATATGATGGAATTTCATCATCGATTAACGTAACGATTGTTCCTGCTTCTTTTCCTGCATTGACAGCATCGATAATTACCAAATACTCCGTTTCTTCAATTGTCCCAAGTAAACGCATCCCATCCGTTGAACCTTCAATCACTTCTACCTCGTCATATTTCGCCAATTTTTCTTCTAATAAAGGCAAAATATGAATGCCTACTCCTTCATCGGAATATAGTAAATTTCCAATTCCGAGAACCGTTATTTTTTTATTTTTCATCCTGTTCACCTAATGCTTCTTTTTTTCGTTCGAGTTTATAGCCAGTAAAAATAGATGACATCGTTCCATTTCGTTGTAAATAGTCTTCACGAAATGCCATATATACGTGTACAACAGTAAAAATGATAAACCCCCATGCTACAAGATGATGCCACGAACGAACAGAATAGCTATCGCCACCAAATAAATGAGCAACCCACATAAACATTTTTCCATAAATTGATTCTGGTTGTGGTTCAAATAATAAATAGTAACCTGTAAGCATCATGATGATCGAACCAAGACCAATAAAAATCCAATAACTTAATTGAGCGAGCGGATTATGTCCAATATAATGTTTTTTATTGTTTTTCATAAATAAGTAATATTTTATTGTTTCAAACGCTTCCTTCCAAAAAGAAAGGCGAAACGGATTCGATGTTGCATGCTCATTTCCTTTGTACACCCAATACCAACGAACAGCTAAATTAATAGTAAAAAGAAAAGCAGCAAAAAAGTGAATGTAGCGCGCCCAACCCATCAAAAAGGAATAATATGCCTCTTCTTGAATAGATGCGGACACAAACGGGCGGCCAATAAACACGCCCGTAATCATTAACACTAGAATAGAAAAAGCATTAATCCAGTGAAAAATACGAACAGGCAACTCCCATACGTACACTTTCACCATGTGATCGTTTAATTCAATATGTTTTGCTTTTCGCGACCGCTTCCAAATGACTTCCGTCCGTTTTTGTTCAATTTTTGGATTTGTCGGGATCGACATACACTCCCCTCCTACCCAATACGAATATGAGTCGTTTGTTTCGATTCAAGATCTGTTAAATGAACCGCACATGCTAAGCATGGATCGAACGAATGGACGATGCGCAAAATCTCTAACGGCTTTTCTTTATCAAGCAATGGCGTTCCTTTTAAAGATGCTTCATACGCACCAATTTGTCCTTTATGGTCACGCGGTGAAGCATTCCACGTCGTCGGAACAACCGCTTGATAGTTTTTCGTTTTTCCATCTTCAATTTCAATCCAATGACCTAGCGCCCCACGTGGCGCTTCCATCCATCCGACTCCTTTTGCTTTTTTCGGCCACGTACTTGGCTCCCATTTTGTTCGGTCAAATGTAATTTGATTTCCATTGCGAATATTCGCCAATAATGCGTCCATATCGTCACGCATCCATTTTGCAACAAGAATGGATTCAAGTCCGCGCGCTACTGTACGACCAAGTGCTGAACGCATCGCTTCAAGCGGCCAATTCAATTTTTTTAACGTGTCATCTATTAATCCGACAAACTCATCTTTCTTTAAAGCATAGCCAACGAGCATGCGTGCAAGTGGCCCCGTCTCCATCGGATGTTCTTTCCATCTCGGAGATTTTAACCAGCTATATTTTTCATCTGTATTTAATGTTTTAAACGGTGGCTTTGGTCCTGTATAACGAAGCGATGTTTCACCCTCCCACGGATGCTTACCAACGCCACCTTCTTTTCCGTCATACGTATACCATGAGTGATCGATAAACTCTTTTACTTGTTCTGGATCTTTCGGATCGACATCGAGCACTTCATTAAGATTTCCATTTAAAATGACACCACGCGGGAAACGATATAAGTGAACGTCTCGAATATCCCCTGTTGAAAAATCTCCATAACATAAATAGTTGTTTAAACCGCCACCATATGTCCAATCTTTATAAAATGAGCCAATCGCCAATAAGTCTGGAATGTAAACATTGTTTACAAACTCTACTGCCTGATCAATAATTTGCGAAACGTGCATTAAACGTTCGGCATGAATAGCATTATCGCTATTCACATCAATTGGCGTAGCCATTCCACCGACAACATAGTGAGGATGCGGGTTTTTTCCGCCAAAAATCGTATGAATTTTCACAATTTCTTTTTGCCAATCGAGCGCTTCTAAATAATGAGCAACAGCAAGCAAATTCACTTCAGGTGGTAACTTATATGCTTTATGCCCCCAATAGCCGTTTGCAAAAATGCCGAGTTGTCCACTATCCACAACTTTTTGTACTTTCATTTGAATGTCTTTAAAATAACCTGGGGACGATTTTGGCCAACTAGAAAGTGATTGAGCAATACGGCTTGTTTCGTTTGGATCTGCTTTAAGCGCACTTAATACATCAACCCAATCAAATGCATGTAAATGATAAAAGTGAACGACATGGTCATGTAAAAAAACAGCCGCGTTCATAATGTCACGAATCAAATGTGCATTTCTTGGAATTTTAATATCAAGCGCATCTTCAACGGAACGGATAGAAGCTAAAGCGTGTGTTGTTGTACAAACACCACAAATGCGTTGCACATATGCCCAAACATCGCGTGGATCGCGATCTCGGACAATTAACTCAATGCCACGAACCGCTGTACCCGAACTAAATGCTTCTTGAATCACACCGCTGTCATCAACATCTACTTCAATGCGTAAATGCCCTTCAATTCGCGTTACTGGATCGACAACAATACGTTCTGTCATCTTTATTCACCTCAATCATGATGTTCATCTTTTTTCTTCATTGCCGTTACTGCTGCATGGGCAGCAACACCTGCAGCGGTCACACCAACCGCAATCGCTCCAACAGTTTCTGGATTAATCGTCGTTTGAGATGCAGGAATTTTAGCGCGACGAACGAAGAAAGGACCGTTATCCCAAAAGCCTTTTTCAGAACAACCGATACATGGATTTCCGGATTGAATTGGATAGCTAACCCCACCGTTCCAGCGCATTTCTGCACAAGAGTTATATGTTGTTGGCCCCTTACAGCCTACTTTATATAAGCAATATCCTTGTCTTGCTCCTTCATCGTCAAACGATTCCGCAAATAATCCCGCATCAAAATATGCGCGACGATTACATTTATCATGAATACGATGACGATAAAATGCTTTCGGTCTGCCAAGATGATCAAGCTCTGGAAGTTTCCCGAACGTAATAATATGCGCAATGACACCCGTCATGACTTCTGCAATTGGTGGACATCCTGGCACTAATATGACAGGTTTATCTTTCACAAAATGCGTAATCGGTTTGGCTTTTGTTGGATTTGGATATGCAGCAGGAATCCCTCCCCACGATGAACAGCTTCCGTATGCAATAATCGCTTTTGCTCCTTTAGCTGCGCGAAGAAACGTTTCTTTTGCCGATACGCCCCCAACGGTTAAAAATGCATCATCTGTCGGCAAGCTTCCTTCTACTGCAAGTATGTATTCTCCCGGATAATGTTCAAGCACATGTTCGAGGGCAGCTTCAATTTGATGACCTGAAGCAGCGGAAAGCGCTTCTGAATACTCGAGAGAAATCATGTTTAACAGCACACTTTCCACTTTCGGATGCGTAGAACGAATAAATGATTCAGAGCAACCTGTACAGTCTTGAAACTGTAACCAAATAACGGGAACGCGTTGGTTCTTTTCCATCGCTGCAACAACTTGATCGGTTTGTGAAAAATCAAGTCCCATTGTCGCAGCAAGTGCTGTACACATCTTTAAAAAATCGCGTCTTGTGAAACCGCGATCAAGCACTTCTTCTAAAATTGTTTTTCTTTTCACATAGCTCCTCCCCTTTACTTGATAACGTTTACAATTGATTATATATCATTATTTACCTTTATGTTATTTTCATGGCATAATTGTAACAAAATGTTCTTAAATATATTAACAACGTGAAAATAGTTTTTATTATAATAAGTAGGTAAATAAAAAAGCGCCTTCTATTCGGAAGACGCTTCTTGCTCCAACTGTTTTTCTTTTCGTTTATACACAAATTTTGAGATTGATATACTTACTTCATATAACAAAAGCAATGGAATCGTTACTAAAAAGTCGGAAATAAAATCTGGCGGTGTAATCGTGACCGCGATAATTACTAATACAAAATACGCGTATTTTCTCACTTTTTGCAACGCATACGGATTAATGATTCCAATACTTGTTAAAAACATAACGATAATTGGCAATTCAAACAAGATCGCAAATGGAATCGTCATGTTCAAAATAAAACGAAAATACTTTTCTGTTGTAAACATCGTTGCGAACAAATCTTCACCGAGGCTCATTAAAAAATGAAACACCATAGGCAATACAACAAAGTAACCAAAACATAAACCGAGTACAAATAGCAAAAATGTCGCTGGAATATATGACAGCGTTACTTTTCGCTCTCGTGGTGTAAGAGCAGGTTTCACGAACATCCATACTTGCCAAACGAATACAGGAATCGTCATTGTAATGGCAAACACGCCAGCTAACATCACATATACCCATAAAATATCGGTCGGACCTAAAATCGTTAGCTTCACATCCAAATCAGCGATTAACCAACGATATAAATCTTGGACAAAAATGAATCCTACAATAAAAAATAAAATAAGTGCTCCAACAACAATAAACACGCGTTTGCGTAATTCTTCTAAATGCTCGACTAGCGTCATCTCTTTGTCTTCATATCGTTTCTTTTCTTCCACGAGCGTAAACACCAACCTTTTTCCATGTTAAAAACGGCAACACATCGTTGCCGCCTTATGATTTACGCGCTTCTTTCTTTTCATCAAGCTCCTCTAATACTTCATCACGCAATCCTTTTGTTGACTTTTTAAACTCACGCAATGTTTCACCAAAAGCCCGTCCGATTTCAGGTAATTTTTTCGGTCCGAAAATGACAAGAGCGATGACAAGAATTAAAATTAAGCCAGGTACTCCGATATTTGAAAGCATAACGTCATCTCCTTTTTTTATACATACGCTTCTTTTATTGTATTGCTAAGATCTTCATTTTTCAATGACAAATTTTTAAGAGGTGTGAGAAATGTTTGACAATCAACATACAGTGTACGCTATTTTCTTTACCATAACTAGCGATGTCACTATAAAAGTCGGTCAATTAGGCAATTTTTTATTCCCAAGCGGAAACTATATTTATGTAGGGAGCGCGAAACGAAACATTCAATCACGTATTCAACGTCATATGCAAATGGAAAAACGAAAACGCTGGCACATTGATTACATTCGTCCGTATGGTACAATTACACACGTGCAAACGTATTCCTCCGAACTGAGTGAATGCGAACGTGCCCAACAGTTGTTTCAACAATATAAAGGTCGATGGATTGTAAAAAAATTCGGCTCATCGGACTGTCGCTGTTTTTCCCATCTTATTTATTATAAAGAATAAACGAGGGACGTATTCCCTCGTTTAACTTGCTTTCTCATATTTTTTTTCGTATTTTTCTTCCGATTTTGCAATAATAACTGCACATGCCGCATCGCCTGTAATATTCACGACTGTTCTCGTCATATCGAGTAAGCGGTCAACACCTAAAATGAGCGCAATTCCTTCAACAGGTAGACCGACGGATGTTAACACCATGGAAAGCATAATTAAACCAACACCCGGAACGCCTGCTGTACCAATGCTCGCAAGTGTTGCTGTTAAAATGACGGTCAAAAGATCGCTAAATGTTAAGTCCACACCATACACTTGCGCGATAAACATCGTTGCCACACCTTGCATAATGGCTGTTCCATCCATATTAATTGTGGCCCCAAGAGGTTGAACAAAACCGCTAATGCTTTTCGGAACGTTTAAATTTTTTTGTGCTGTTTCCATCGACACTGGCAACGTAGCATTGCTGCTCGATGTACTAAACGCAACCGCCATCGCTGGAGAAAATCCTTTAATAAACGCGATAGGGCTCATTTTCCCAAGTGTCCATACCGCCATACCATACACGGCGAAGAAATGAATAAATAACGCTAACAATACAGCAAACATATATTTCCCCATCGCTGCAATCGCATCAAATCCTTGTCCGCCAATTGCAATGGCAATTAATGCGAACGCACCATATGGCGCAAACTTCATCACCCATTCTACTAAATACATGAGAAGATCATTTGCTTGTTCTACAATGACTCGCACTTGTTTTACTCGATCACCCAGGCGAGCAATGGCCATTCCAACCAACACCGCAAATACAATGACTTGTAACATATTTCCTTCAACCATGGCTTGGAATGGGTTTGTTGGAATAATATTCAATAATGTATCTACAACTGGCGGAGCTTCTTTCTTTTCAAACGATGCCCCTTCTAAATTAAAATTCCCTTCTCCTGGACGAATCACAGATCCTAATGTTAAAGCGATAACAAGCGCAAGAGAAGTAGTAATTAAAAAGAATGCGATTGTTTTGATACCAATACGACCAAGTTTTTTCGGATCACCAACACCAGCTGTTCCTAAAATGAGTGATACAAGAACTATTGGAACAACAAGCAATTTAATCAAGTTAATGAATATTGTTCCAAGCGGATTGAGTACGTATGTTTTTGCGAGGTCAAACCATTCTGTTGGAAGAGCTAAGTTGAAAATGAGCCCAACGATAATTCCTGCAAACATTCCTAGTAAAATTTTTTTCGTCATTGACATATCCACACCTCCATCAATTTCTGCGTCTTTTGCTGTAAAACGTATTCAACTTCGTATGGGAAAAGGGTTAAGGGAGAGGACCTATTCAATTGTAAATGTTTTTTTTAAAATTGTAAAGAAAAAATGAATATAATTGTTAGAAAAGTGGTTGAATTTCTTTTTTTACAAAAAAATAACTACCACAATGATGTGGTAGTTTACGAACGCTTTGTTTTTTTGCGACTCGAATCCGCTTCGATGTTTCCTGTTTCATGCTCAGTCGTGCCTTGCCCTTGAATCTCTGGTGAACTTAATCCTGTTTTCGAAGCATCTTTTTTTCGTTTCCCCACTTCATTCACCTCCTACTATCTTATTTTGCTTCATTTATGAAAGTTCAATCGTTCCAAAATGAAATTTTGCTGTTTTTCTTCGATAAACGAAAAAATGAAATTGATCAAAACGTGAACTTTGCCAATGGTCTTTTAGCACAACTCGTTGTCGAGCTACTCGTTTCGCTTGTTCGATATCTTCTGCTGTAACATCCGTATATAGCGCAGCCTGTTTTAATCCTCTTAGTCCATCCGCTTCCTCAATGCTTACTTCAAACATCGGATCCAGATAAACGACATCATATGACTGATCATCACATTGCGCTAAAAAAGAGCGAAAATCGGCATAATGCACATGAATGCGTCGCATCGCTTCATTCAGTTGAACAACATCACTTTCCCAATGACGTAACCCTTGTTTTGTTAAGTAAGCGATATATGCACTTCCTTCGATCCCTACCACTTTTCCTTCTTCACCAACAACTAAGCTAGCGACTATGCTATCAGCTGCTAATCCAAGCGTACAATCTAAAAACGTCATTCCTTTTTGTAATTTCGTCGCTTGTAAAAACGGTTCACTTTCCCCTTTTAAAATACGCTTCGTACGCAAAGAGGCAGAATTTGGATGAAAAAATAACGGTTCATCTCCGTTAATCAAATGGATTTCTAATCTTTCTTTCCCTACGACCAAAACAGGTTCAGCTATCTGTTGCTGAATGGCTGGAATGGAACGTTTCTGACGCGGAATGTACGGAATTTGTAATTCTTCGGCAATTTGTTTCGCTTTTTCAATCATTTGTTCGTTTGTTCGGCCAGCAGTTGTCACAATCATACGTTCACCCCAAAAGAAAAAGGATGTCAATCGGACACCCTTAACAATGTTTTTCAAAAGCTTGCATAATATTTTGCATAATATTTTCAAGAGAATTTGCTTCGATATCGTGGCGCGGAATAAAATGAACAACTTCTTTTCCTTTTAATAAGGCCATCGATGGCGAAGAAGGTTCTATACCAACGAAATACTCACGCATTTTAGCCGTTGCTTCACGATCTTGTCCAGCAAATACTGTCACAAGATGGTCTGGTTTTTTCTCGCTCATTTGTACCGCCTGAATAGCCGCTGGACGTGCAAGCCCTGCTGCACAACCACAAACGGAATTAATGACAACAAATGTCGTTCCTTCTACTTGTTCCATAAATTGTTCTACTTCTTCGCTCGTACGTAATTCTTTAAATCCACCGCTGACTAATTCATCACGCATCGGTTGTACTACTTGGCGCATATATTCTTCATATGACATAAACATACGTGCATCCCTCCAAATCATTCTTGCTTTTACAAGGATACAACAATGCAAATAGAAAAATCAATAAAATAAAAAACATTGAACAATTTTCTAAAAATTTTTATAATGAATGTATTTATATGATGTAAATGGAGGTTGAGAACATTGCCAATTAATATTCCTCGTGATCTTCCAGCTAAAGAAATACTAGAACAAGAAAATATTTTCGTCATGGATGAAGATCGCGCCTATTCTCAAGACATTCGACCGTTAAACATTATCATTTTAAACTTAATGCCGCAAAAAGAAAAAGCAGAAACACAGCTATTGCGTTTACTTGGAAATTCGCCGCTACAAGTACATGTCACTTTTTTACGTCCTGAAACACATGAAGCGAAAACAACATCAAAACATCATCTTGATCAATTTTATACAACATTTCAACATGTTCAGCATAGAAAATATGATGGCATGATTATTACCGGTGCCCCCGTTGAACATTTGCCGTTTGAACAAGTCGATTACTGGGATGAGTTAACTCAAATTATGGAATGGACAAAGACGAATGTCACATCTACGTTACATATTTGTTGGGGTGCACAAGCAGGGATGTACTATCATTACGGTATTCCAAAATACGATTTACCCCAAAAATGTTTCGGGGTATTCGATCATGTGTTAGAACAAAAGCACGTGAAACTGATTCGTGGATTTGACGATATTCATAAAATCCCACACTCTCGCCATACAGACGTGAAACGTGAACATATCGAAGCGGTTTCAGAGTTAACGATTTTATCTTCATCCGAAGAAGCTGGCGTCTGTCTCGTCATTTCAAATGATGGAAAACAAGTGTTTTTAACAGGGCACCCAGAGTATGATGCCACAACGCTAAAAGAAGAATATGAACGAGATGTGGCTAAAGGGTTGGATATTCAAATTCCAAAATATTATTTTCCGCATGACGATCCGAATAAGCAACCATATAACACGTGGCGTTCTCATGCGAATTTACTGTTTGTCAACTGGCTCAACTACTATGTGTATCAGGAAACCCCCTACATTTGGGAGTAAGCTTTCGCTTTTTGCGAGAGCTTTTTTATTGATATATATTCAAATTTGAATATAATAATTTGTATATCATTCATACGAAGGAGCGTAATAAAAATGGAAAATGAACAACGACATTTATCGTTTATTGTAGCTGGATTGTTATTAGCAATCCTAATGGCAGCGATGGATAACACAATTGTTGCAACGGCAATCGGGACGATCGTTGCTGATTTAGGTGGCGTAGATCAATTTGTTTGGGTCACATCTGCTTATATGGTTGCCGTCATGGCTGGTATGCCGATATTCGGGAAATTGTCAGATATGTATGGTCGAAAACGTTTCTTTTTATTCGGATTAATCGTCTTTTTAATCGGTTCTGCGCTCTGTGGTTTAGCGCAAAGCATTGTACAACTTAGCATTTTCCGCGCGATTCAAGGAATTGGTGGCGGGGCATTAATGCCGATTGCATTTACCATCGTATTTGACGTGTTCCCACCAGAAAAACGGGGAAAAATGACAGGATTGCTCGGGGCGGTCTTTGGGATATCAAGCGTGCTTGGTCCGCTCCTCGGTGCCTATATTACCGATTACTTAAGTTGGCATTGGGTATTTTACGTCAATGTCCCAATCGGTTTATTGTCCATTTTTTTCATTGTTCGTTATTACAAAGAAACAACACCACACACGAAACAAACTATCGATTGGTTCGGTGCACTTACTCTCATTGTTACAGTCGTTAGCTTAATGTTCGCCCTTGAATTAGGTGGAAAAAAATATGATTGGGATTCATTCACCATCATATCGTTATTTATGATTAGTGCGATTTTCTTACTCGCATTTTTGTATGTAGAAACAAAAGCAAAGGAACCAATTATCTCATTTTCACTATTTAAACGACGAACATTTGCTGTAGCGCAGTTGCTTGCTTTTTTATACGGTGCGACATTTGTCATTTTAACTGTTTTTATCCCGGTATTTGTACAAGCGGTTTATGGCGGTACAGCAAAAAATGCTGGATTAATCTTAATGCCAATGATGCTTGGATCTGTTGCAGGCAGTTCGTTTGCTGGTATTTCACAAACGAAAACATCGTATCGAAACATTATGTTTATTTCTGTGATCGCTTACTTTACAGGCATGGTTCTACTTAGTTTCATGACACCGGAAACATCGCGTATATGGTTAACTGTGTATATGGCAATTGCGGGATTTGGCGTTGGGTTCTCATTTTCTTTGTTACCGACTGCATCAATGCACAATTTAGAACCACGTTTTCGTGGAACAGCGAATTCAACCAATTCGTTCTTTCGCTCGCTCGGCATGACGCTCGGCATTACCATTTTCGGAACGATTCAAACAAATACATTAACTAACAATTTAAAAGAAACTTTCGGTTCGATGCCATCAGCACATTCGTTCGATCCACGTGCACTATTTGAAGCAGGAGCACGCGCACAAATTCCGGCACCTATTTTACAAAAAATTGTCGATGCGTTGGCATCATCCATTACGTATGCATTTACGCTCGCATTAATCCCAATTGCTCTTTCATTCCTATTGATTTTCTTCATGGGAAATGAAAAACTAGAAATACAAAAACGGGCAAAAGTAGGGGAATAAAATGAGCGTGAAACTTGTCATTCTCGGCTTGTTGATGGAAGGTGAAAAACATCCATATGAAATTCAACAAATTGTCAATGAACGCCATATGAAACATTATATTAAACTTGCAGCCGGATCGCTCTATTATGCCTTTGATCAGCTTGAAAGACAAGGATATGTAGAAGTGGTCGATGTCGTACGCGATACAAATCGTCCAGATAAAACGATTTACCGCATTACCGAAAAAGGAAAGCAACACTTTGAACAGCTCTTGCTAGAAGAATTACAAAAACACGAACATATTCACCGTTCTATTTATGCGGGACTATCTTTTGCTGCATACGCCGATGCAGCAAAAGTAAGTGCGGTATTAGAGCGACGTTTGCAAGAAACAAAACAACAACTCGAAAAATTGAAATGGATATTTGAACAAAAGCGACCAAATGAATATGTCGCAAAATTGTACGTGTTGAAAGGAGTCATCATGCATTTAGAAACCGAAATAGAATGGCTCCAACAATTAATCCAAGTTGCTAACAATAAAAAACTACATGAAAAAGGAGGGAGCTAGCTCCCTCACTTTTTTTGCAACATAAATAACCACATAAACGAAACAGCCTGTTTTAATTCTGTTGGTAGCTGTTGAATGGAATGCTCATCGACACCACGCTTATACACTCCCTCTTGAGAAACAGTGATGAAGCCATTTTCCTTTGCTAACTGTTCAAACTCCCATGGCATCATCGTATTACAAATGACTGCTTCATCATATAAACGACGATAGCTATTCACTCGAGGAGCGGCCGTTGGGCCAAGAATGCCGACACATACATATGCATTTGTTTTTAACACCCGACGAACTTCTTCAAGTGCAGCAAGTGGACGTTCAGTCCATTCCAAGCAGTTAATAATCATCGCACCGGAAAACGTTTCATCTGGAAAAGGCAAGTTCATAATGTCTGCTTGTTGAAAATGAAGATGTTCATGATACCTTTGTTTTTTCGCTAATTCAATCATTTCACTTGATAAATCTAATCCGATGACACGATATCCTTGTTGACATAGTTTATATGACCCGTATCCATCCCCACATCCAATATCTGCAATATATCCTTCTTTCGGCATATATGTCGTGACAAACGGAATAATTGTCTTTCGACTTCCTCTCTCCCACATGTCTTCACTACTTTGATGCCACCACTCTGCCCGCTCATCCCATTGTTTTTCCGCCTCTTTATGCCATGCGCGCATAACTCCACCCCTTTTTGAAAAAATAAACATGTTACGTTTATTGTAGCAGAAAGGAGGCCGAAACATGACAAAAAAAGTGAACGAAGGAAGTCGAAATCAAAACGCACCGACACAACACGGGCAACTATATGAAGGTGCAGGAGATAACAGTAAAGGCCGTAAGCAAAACAAAAGCCAAAGCGATAAAACAAAGTAATGAAAAAAGTCGGGCTGATCGCCCGACTCATTCTGCTCGTTTGCTAACACGAATAGCTGGTGTGTTGTTCCCCATATAAAACGGAACGCCTTCTTCATGTGGATAGTCATAAAAATAACGGTTGATCTCTTGTTCAGCAAACGCTACTTCATCTTCTCGCATTGTTCGTTTTTTCTCCATCGCCTATCCCCCCTAGACGATAGAATAACCGAACAAATCGTTATTCATGCAAAGGCTCGTCTGAAACAATCACCCCATCTTCATCAACATATACGTATGTACCCGGCCTCCACTCTATATCCCCGAAATAAACAACTGTATCTCGTGCCCCTTTTCCTTCTTTTTTACTTTTGCGCGGACATGTTCCGAGGGCAACGACACCAATTGGCATCGTGCTGATTTCTTTCGAATCACGAATACATCCGTGTACAATAATACCTGCCAATTGGCGATCATACGCGATTTGCGCGAGGCGATCCCCTACAAGCGCACAACGTCTCGATCCTTTTCCGTCAACAACGACTACACTTCCTGCGGGTACCGTTTCTAGTGCTTCTCGAACAAGTACATTATCCTCAAAAACATCTACTGTTGTCATTGGTCCATAAAATGATGTTTTTCCACCATAACTTTGAAATGTCAATGAACAAACGCGTACACGTTCCCCGTATTGATCGCATAAATCTGCCGTTTTCATCCTCATCCCCCATTTTTGTCAATCTCAACATAATCATATTCAATTTATTCAGAAAAATCAATAAATGAAAACAAAAAGAATGAACTGTTCTCTTCTATCGCTCCGTTCGTTAAAAAATAAATAAACAAAACGAGAAAGCAGTAAAAAAGCAACGTTTCAAAAAAGCTAGACGTACGATAAGTCATAATAAAACGATATCTTTTTTTCGAAAATGGCCAAAGTAGCGGAACACCTTGACTCGAACAGTAATCAGCTAACACATGAAACGCATAACCGAGACATAATCCGAGCGTAAAAGGAGAAAAATGTTGGAATAATAAAACGGCTGTGATCGCTCCCCATGCTAATAGCGAGTGCGTAAATCCACGATGACCAAACGCCTTTTTCACTTGTTTCGCCACACCAAGTGAGCGGCGACCAATATACGAATTTGGTTCATCAATATCAGGAAGCAACCCTCCAATAGCTAATCCTGCTGCATAGGTAACAGTAAAAGATATAGGGGTATACGTTGCAATCCCCGCACCAATGGCTAATGATGAAACAATATGAGTATGATAACGCATTGTTTTTCACCTTCCTTTTGTAAACGCTTCACATGACACTAATTATTAACATTCATGAATTTGAGACTGTTTTTTCAATAAATGTTCATTCTTCAACTAACTTTGTGAAACTATTAGCATTATACTAGTATATGAACAAATTGACAAATGAAGCTGGTGAGGAAAAATGATAAAAAAAACACCTGCAGAACTAAGCGTTATGAAAAGTTTAGCATTTTTAGCGGTCGTTTTTCAAAGTGCGTTATTATATGTTATGAATGATCGCTCTCCACATGCTGAGGAAGCGATTATGATCAGTATATTGTTTCAAGTCGTCAAATTTTCTGCGCCTGTGTTCGTCTTTTTAGTTGGATTTCATATTGCACAACAAAACGAAGCCATTCATTACTCACGTTACATGGCCCATAAATGGAGAGAGCTAATTATCCCGTATATCACATGGTCATCTATTTACTTTGTATTTAGTCATCCACACGCATGGGAAGCGATGAAACAACTATTGCTTGGGGAAGCAGCTCCTCATTTATGGTATGTCGTCATGATTATACAATTTCATTTACTCATTGGCGCCATTGTTCCCTTTTTCCGTTGGCTGAATGAAAAAAAGTATTGGAAATTATTTATTATCGTTAGTGCAATCATTTACATGAGCTTTGTTACATTCATTTCTCCATTCGTTCAAAGCAAATCATATGTACATTACATTGATCGCACATTTTTATCTTATTTCTTCTATTTTGGTTTAGGTGGTATGGCCGCATACACATTGCCAGCTTGGCGAAAATTTGTTATTCGAGCTATTCCACTTAACACATTTTTATTTTTATCTTTATTTATTTTTGTTGGGTATGAATTATTTACATCGCAAAGCATTTTTTCGATCGATTTAACAACGATTACGTATTTAAAACCTTCAATGGTGTTATATGTCACATCAGAAATTTTCTTGTTATACGGTTTATCAATCACCATTGTACAAACAAAATCGCTCCTATATACAGCGTTACGTTTCGTTAGTCGATATACGTACGGAGCATATATCGGACATGTATTTTTCTTATCCATGTTTGTGTCGATTATTCCGACAACGATGTATTCCCTATTACAAGCGGTCATGTTATTCGCCATGACAACCATTGCTTCCATCGGTATTTGCTATATGATACACGCTACACCGTTTAGCTTACTTTTTATCGGTCAAGCACGTGAACGTCGAACCATTTCCATCCCTATATTTTCAAAACTGAAAAAAGGCGTCCCAAGTTAATTTTTGGGATGTCTTTTGTTTTATTTGCACAAACCCGTCCTTTTACCAAACATATAATAAATTGGACAAATAGAAAAAGGAGGAAAAATATGAACATTAGTCGGAAAATTTTTTTAGGGTGCTTCATCATTTTATTAATCGTTATCGTTGTAGGAGGATTCCAAATATTTAGAATGAATGAAACAAAAGAGATGTACAATCACTTAATCGATCATCGTTTCCATATCATTACGAAAACAGATGAAATGGTCACTCTTTTTTATGAAGAGAGAAAAGATATACTAACTTATTTGCTACTAAAAGATGATAAATTTTTAGCGAGTTATGAAGAAAACCGAAGGAGTTTTTATACAAATTACGAACAAATAAGCTCAATGTTAACAACAACCGAAAGCAAAACGGTTATTAATAAGTTACAACAACTAGAATATCAATATTTCCAGTTCGTACAACAATTTTTACGTACAACTAATAAACAAGAACAAGCAAGTATTGTCCAGAAGCTTCAACAAACAGGTAACCATTTTTTACAAACGGCTGAACAAATGTTACAGCGACAAAAAACATTATTAGCAACGGATCAACAACACATTGAACAGTACATGAAACAAACGTATATGATATCACTCATAATTATCACATCCCTCATTTTATTTGGTAGCGTTGCTTCCTTTTTTATTAGTCGACAAATTGCTAAACCGATCCGCCTCGTTTCTGACGAACTACAACGCATAGCAAAACAAGACTTATCTTCCCCACCTTTGCCAGTGAAAACAAAAGACGAAACAAAATATATGATTGAATCAATTAATGACATGAAAACAAAATTGAAGCAAACGATTGAAACGATGAAGGATATTTCTATTCATATGGCATCGCAAGCAGAGCAGTTTGCTGCTAGCTCAGAACAAAGTACGCAGTCGTCCGAGAAAGCGACAGAAACGGCTGAGCAAACATATGCAGAAGCGGAACAACAATTGCGCATGCTCAAAGTAGCGGACGATTCTTTACATGAATTTTCCATCGGGATGAGTCAAATTGCCGAAAGTACAGAAGATTTGCTTGCATCAGCAGAACGAGCACATGATTTTGTCAATCAAGGGAAACATTCCATTCAAGCGGTGACAACACAAGCTTCCGATATGCGTGATGCCATGTTTACAACAAAAACACTTGTTGAATCACTTCAACAACATTCTGAGAAAATTGGAAAAATTACAAACGTCATTACGGCTATCGCCGAACAAACGAACTTGCTTGCCCTGAACGCAGCGATTGAAGCTGCGCGTGCCGGTGAGCATGGAAAAGGATTTACTGTTGTCGCTGACGAGGTACGAAAACTATCTGAGCAATCGAAAGAAGCGGCAAAAGAAATTGAAACGATGCTAGATCAAATAAAGATCGGAACAAAAAAAGTAGCGCAAGCCATCGAGGAAAATACGAAAAAGCTTGTTGAAGGCACGACATACTATGAAACGGCAAAACGCTCATTTCAAGCGATTGATGACTCAGTAGAACGAGTGTTTTCTAAAGTACAAACCACATCAGCAGCGATTGAACAAATGACCGCGATTTCAAACGAAATAACTGAAACGATGAAACAATTAAAACAACTAGCGCATCAAGTCATGCAAAAAAGTAAAGAGAGCGCTCTAACTGCAGAAGAACAGCTAGCCATGAACGAACAAATTTCTTCCGCTGCCCAAACGCTTGCTAAACTTAGCGAGCAACTTCGTACAATAGTTGAATTATTTCGTCTGTAGCTGTGCATACATGTATGCACAGCTACTGCTTGTCAAAATATTGAGCAAGTTCAACAATCATCGCTCCCATCCGTTCATGAGCTGGAGCAATGACACGTGCAATCCCTTCTTCATGTAACGCCTCTTTTGTTACTTTTCCTACCGCAACAGCTACAACATCATCAGCAAATGCTCGTTTTATTTCTTGAACATATCCCCACTCCTTTACAAATGAAAAGAAAAATCGCACTTGAATCGCTGATGTAAAACAAACCGCTTGTACAGTTCGAGAGAGGATTTCATCAATAAGCTGTTTCATCACATCAGCCGCAGGCGGCGTATGGCGATACGGCCATATCTCTTGATATAACGCGCCTTGTTTAACTAAAAATTGTTGCAACGATGGAGCTGAGTCTCCATAAAGTTGAACAACGACACGCTTGTCTGTCCATTCCACGTCCTTTAGCGCATGCACAAGACCTTGTGTTGTTCCGTCTTCTGCCGTTATGTGTGGGCTTATGCCGTATGTACGTAAAACGTTTGTCGTTTTATACCCACGCACCGCCACATGCGCTTGACGAATGGCTTGAAGAAACTTTTCTCCCATCCCCCACTCGTCTGCTTTTTTCATTAATGTATCAACACCAATTCCTGTCGTAAAAATAAACCAATCGACTGGTTCATTGACCATTTGATGAAGTTGTTGTTTTAGCTCTTCATTAAAAAACATCGTTCCTTGGGCAGGACGCAAGATCGGAATGCCCCCTTGTTTAACGATAAGCGCACTCATTTCCTCTATTTTACGCGAGGCACATAGTGCAATTTTTTTATTCGTTAACGCTTTCTCACCCATTCTCTCATCTCCTTTTCTTCCCATCATACCACATAAAGATGCGAGATGGCGCAAAATTTGTAGAAACGTGACATAAAACATCGAACGATTATGTATTCACAACATGATGAACTTTTCTTACAATATAAAAGACAATTCGACAAAAATATTTCGACAATTCTAACAAATGATTCTTTGAAAGGAGCGGCTTTATATGCCCTCGTTAATTAAAGAAATATTGCTAAATTTATTTTTTATTATATTAGCGCTACTAATTGTTCCTATCTGGCTTGAAGAACGACGCATATCCGATCACGCAAAAACAATTTTAAAAACGATAGCGATCGGGATATGCATTATATTTTGTATGACATTCCCTATACATGTAACAGACGGTTTTATTTTTGATTTACGTCAAGTCGCTATTTGGATTGGCGGTTTATACGGAGGAGCATTGTCAGCCCTTTTTCTTTCGAGCATTGCTGTTATTTATCGCATCATTATCGGTGGCACAGAAGGTATTATTGTGACGATGATCATTACAACTATCCAAGTTATTATTTGCTTCTTTCTTTACAGAAAGTTTCAAACATCTTTATCTTCGAAACAACGAATTACTTCGATTACTCTTTTATCAATCGGAACAGCTATGTTAACAATGATACTCTCTAGCATATGGATTGTTGATGACTACCAAATTTTACACATTATTTCAACATATTTTCCAGCACAACCACTTGCAGCGTTTTTAGGTGCCTATATTACTGAAACGATTCAAAAACATAGTGACCTTCGTCGACGCATTATTCGTGCCGAAAAGATGGAAGTGGTCGGACATTTAGCTGCTTCCATTTCACACGAGGTGCGCAACCCATTAACTGTATCTAGAGGATTTATGCAATTGTTACTGCAAAGTGAACGAATGAATTATAAAGATAAACAATACATTCAAATTGCAATTGAAGAAATTGACCGCGCTGAAGCAATTATTACAGATTACTTAACGTTCGCCAAACCAGCTCCAGAACATGTCGAAAAATTAAATGTAAAAACCGAAATTGAGCGAGTGATTGATATTTTACGTCCCCTCGCTAACATGAACAGCATCGAAATTCAAACGTCCCTCTTGCCATTTGCGGTAAAAGGAGAACGCCAAAAATTTCAACAATGTTTGTTGAACGTCATGAAAAATGCTATTGAAGCGATGCCAAATGGAGGTACATTGCGTATTAACGTATCAATTGATAAAGATTACGTGCTTATTCATATTAGTGATACAGGAGTTGGCATGACAAAAGACCAAATTGAACGATTAGGAGAACCGTATTTTACAACAAAGGGAGCAAAAGGGACGGGGCTTGGAATGATGGTTGTTTACCGCATTGTTGAGACGATGAAAGGAGATTTATTTATTCATAGTGAAGTGGGGGAAGGAACAGACGTATATATGTATTTTCCATCTTATTACAAATCAGATGTTGAGAAATTTTCACAAAAAAACGAAAAAGCGATCCCAATTTGAACAAGTTATTTATTGACTTGTTCTTTTCTTTTTTATTGATTATTTAGAACATAGTTCAACTAACGAAAAAGGTCGTATATGAAACGACCTTTTATAACTGTTTAGAAAATTCCTTACCAAACGCAATGCATAATTGTTTATCTTTATTTGTTGGCGTCAATTCGATCTTCAATCCTTCAAGAACGACTTCGGCCCCACATTCTTGCAGTTTTTCGATTAAAATATCAACAGCAGCACCATATTTTTCATAACTTGAATCGCATGAGCCGAAAACAGCCGCTTTTTTTCCTGTTAAGTCCACGTCATTCAATTCATCATAAAAATCTAAAAAGTCATCTGGCAGTTCTCCATCTCCCCATGTGTACGCTCCGAGCAAAATGCCGTCATATTGTTCAAGTTCTGTTGCGGTAGCATCCAACACTTCTTTTACATCTAACTCGACTCCTTGTTCACGAACGCCTTGAGCAATCGCTTCCGCCATTTCTTCTGTATTGCCTGTCATGCTTGTAAATACCATGATTACTTTTGCCATCAGTAATCCCCCTATAAATATAATTGATAATTATTTTCATTAAATATATTAAATGATAATGATTATCTTTGTCAAATAGTTTTCATAAAAAACGCGCGATTTTTCTCATCGCGCGCTTATAATCTATTATTCTTTCACTTCTTTTTTCCAGAATCCAATCATTAATGCAGTCACAAGTGAACCGATGAAAATGGCAAGCACATATAACAATGGATTCCCTTTTACAATCGGGATAACGAAAATGCCGCCATGTGGTGCTGGAAGTCCAATACCAAACATCATCGTTAACGCCCCCGCAATGGCTGAACCGACGATAATGGAAGGAATGACACGTCCTGGATCAGCTGCCGCAAACGGAATGGCCCCTTCTGTAATAAACGAAGCACCCATAATATAGCACGTTTTCCCTGCTTCCCGTTCCGCTTTTGTAAATTTCTTTTTGAATAATGTTGTTGCAAGTGCTAATCCTAAAGGAGGCACCATTCCACCTGCCATAATAGCTGCATGTGGGGCATAATTTCCGGCATCAATCATCGCAATGCCAAACGTAAACGCCGCTTTATTAATTGGTCCACCCATATCAACCGCCATCATACCACCGAGGATCAGACCAAGTAAAACAAGGTTGCCTGTTCCCATATTTTCAAGCCATGTTTTCATTCCTTCATTTAACGCTTTTACTGGATCAATGACGACATACATCATAATAAATCCTGTAAGCAATATTCCAAATAACGGATAAAGAAGAACCGGTTTAATTCCCTCAAGTGATTGCGGTAAACGACTAAACCATTTTTTCAATCCGACAACGAGATAACCGGCTAAAAAGCCCGCAATTAGTCCACCTAAAAAGCCTGCACCGCCATTTGCTGCCATAAATCCACCGACCATCCCCGGAGCAAATCCTGGACGATCCGCTATGCTCATCGCAATAAAACCAGCTAACACTGGAATCATAAGTGCAAAGGCACTACCACCACCAATATCCATCAACGCTTTTGCTACCGGATGGAATGATGGATCATTTGGATCAAATGCTTTAATACCAAAAATAAATGAGATCGCAATTAAAATACCGCCACCGACAACGAACGGAAGCATATTCGATACGCCGTTCATTAAATGTTTATAAAATCCTGTTCGTTCTTTTGATGCATATGAACGCTGTCCACCGCTTGCTCGATAAATTGGAGCCTCTTGTTTTAAAGCTCGATCAATAAGTTGCTCGGGTTTACGAATAGCATCGGCAACAGGTACTTGGATAACATGTTTTCCATCAAATCGATCCATCTCTACTTGCTTATCTGCTGCAACGATAATGGCGACCGCTTCTTCAATTTCTTGTTGTGTTAACTCATTTTTCACACCACTTGAACCGTTTGTTTCTACTTTTATATCTACTCCCATTTCTTTTGCTTTTGCCTTCAAGGCGTCAGCAGCCATATACGTATGTGCAATTCCTGTCGGACAAGCGGTAACAGCTAACACTTTTTTCTTTCCATATGGTTGTTTTTCTTCTTTCACCATTTCTCCCTCCTTTTCTTGAATCACCTGAATGATCTGTTGTTTTGTCGAAGCGTTTTCAATTTTTGAGCGAAACGATGCATCCATTAACAATGTCGACAAGCGAGATAACGCTTCCAAATGTGTGTTATTTGCTCCTTCAGGTGCGGCAATCATAAAAAACAAATGGCTTCGTTTTCCGTCTAACGAATCGTAATCAATTCCTTCTTTCGAACGCCCAAAAACAACGGCTGGAGTGCGCACCGCTTTCGTTTTTGCATGAGGGATAGCAATTCCTTCGCCAATCCCTGTCGTGCTTTGTGCTTCACGGGCAAAAATTGCTTCAATAAACGTTTGACGATTGTGTAACTTTCCTGTCTTCTCAAGAACGTCTACTAATTCTTCAATCACTTCTTTTTTTGTTCGCGCTTTCAAATCAAGAACAATCGTATCCTCTGTCAACAAATCTGTTATTCTCATACCCGATCCTCCATTCGTATAATTTTTACTTCATCTAATAAGCGATGAACCTCTTCTTCTGTGCATAAATCTTCAGAAAATGCTGTTGCACTCCCCGCGGCAACACTATAACGAAACGCTTCTTCAAGCGATGCTTCGTTCACATATGCAGCTAAAAAACCCGCTACCATCGAATCGCCGGCACCAACCGAATTTTTCACTATTCCTTTTGGAGCTTGAGCGACTAATATCACATCTTTATGGAACAAAATGGCCCCATCTCCAGCAAGTGAAACAATTACGTGCTGGACACCATTGTTAATCAGTTTTTTCCCGTATTCCAATATTTGATGACGACTATGAATGCTGACTCCGAACAATTCTCCAAGCTCTATTTGGTTTGGTTTAAGTAAAAACGGCTCGTATGCAACGGCTTGTTTCAGTGCATTGCCACTCGTATCAACGACAACAGCAACCCGTCGTTTTTTTGCTTCTTCCATCATCGTGACGTAAAATGTATCATCTACCGAGGGCGGAAGGCTTCCTGCTAAAACGAGGATATCTCCTTTTTTTAATTGCTTAATTTTAGCAATTAACGCTTCTTTATGTTCGTCGTTAATGACCGGCCCTTCCCCATTTATTTCCGTTTCTTTTTCCCCTTTTAACTTAATGTTTAGTCGCGTTTGTCCAGGTACAGTAATAAAATCTGTTAAAATATGCTCTCTTTTCAATTCATCAGCAATAAACTGACCTGTAAATCCACCAATAAATCCAAGAGCAATATTATGAACGTGTAACCGTTTCAATACACGCGACACATTAATTCCTTTTCCGCCCGGAAAATATGCCGTTTTTGTTGCTCGATTTAATTTTCCAAGTTCGATCTGTTGTGCTTTCACAACATAATCGACGGAAGGATTTAACGTACATGTATAAATCATGATTTCACAACCTCTACTGTCGTTTTTGCTTCATACATTGCTAGCAACTCTTCATCTGTTTCATCCGTAATCATCGTTGCCTCTTGTAATGGTGCAATTTTGGCAAACGTACTTTCGTTTAATTTTGAGTGATCGGCTAATACAAAAGCTTGTTGTGATAAATGAATAGCAGTTTGTTTTATAAGCGCTTCTTCCGGATCTGGAGTTGTATAACCAAAGTCAATATGAACGCCGTTTACACCGATAAAACATTTGTCAAAACTATACTGTTGCAACGAGTGAATAGCTCCTCGACCAATTAACGCATTCGTTTTTTTCTTAATTAGCCCACCAACAAGATACGTTGGAATGTCTTTTTCTAACAGTGCTTCAATATGCATAATGCCGTTCGTTACGACGACGATATTTTTTGCTTCAATATAAGGAATCATCTGTAATGTTGTCGTTCCTGCATCTAAATAAATGCAATCACCCTCTTGAATAAGACTTGCTGCGTATTTTCCAATGAGCTGTTTTTCATGAATGTTTTTCGTCGATTTTTCAAAAACGCTCAACTCTTCTCTTTTTTGTTGTAACAACGCAGCCCCACCATGAACGCGCTTTAATTTTTTTTCTTTTTCTAGTTGGCTTAAATCACGTCGAATCGTCGATTCCGAACATTGTGTTGCTTCAACAAATTCATGTAACTTTACAACTTCTTTTTCTTGTAGCAACTGCAAAATAACGCGATGTCTTTCTGGTGTTAACAATTTTACACCTCCTTTTTAAACCGCTTACATCTTTATCATACCGAAGTATCATTAAAAAATCAATCAAATTCGCTCAATTTTAATCAAAAATTATCATAATTTTTCACATATCATTCAAAAACAATCATATTTCAGAAAAATAAAAAACTGCCTCATGTAGAGACAGTTTTATTAGTGATTTTCTCGGGATAATATTCTTCAATCATTTGGATAAATGGCTCGACATATTGAGGATCAAATTGCGTACCAGAACAACGGCGCAATTCAACAATTGCTTCGGAGAATGTTTTTGTTCGTTGATACGGGCGGTCTGTCGTCATCGCATCGAATGAGTCAATAATGCACAAAATACGGGCTAACTTTGGTATTTCCTCGCCTTTTATCCCATAAGGATAGCCTCGTCCATCGTAACGCTCATGATGAAGTTCAACAAGTGGAATCACTTCTTCAAAACGACCATCGGAGAGAACGATTTCTTTCCCCCATATGACGTGTTTTTTCATCATTTCCCATTCATCAGAGGTGAGTTTGCCTTTTTTATTAATAATGTCTCGCGAAACTTCGATTTTACCAATATCATGAACGAGTGCCCCTAAAATAAGAGTCCGTTTTTCTTCTTCTGTAAGCGGTAATCGATCACTAAATTCCATTGCATATGTAAATACACGTTTACTATGACGGTATGTATACACATCTTTATAAAGCAACAGTTTCAGCTGCTCTTCAATTGCATCTAAGTCTTCTTTAAATTTCAATGCATCACGAGATATTCTTTTTTCATCATACAATTGCACATTATTTTTTCCTTGTGCTTTCGAATAATAAAGAGCTTGGTCAGCTTTATGTAGCAGTTCACTTTCTTCATACATGTCAGATTCATACTCAGCAATTCCGCATGAGAACGAAATACAACGATATGGAAGTCGTTCAACCCCGTCAAATGGCGTATCATTTAATTTTTTCCGCAATTGATCCATAAAAGCTGCTGCCGCGTGTTTCTCCGTTTTCGGCAAAATGATCGCAAACTCTTCTCCACCATATCGTGCTACTGTAAAACCACAATCTTTCGTTTCATTTTTTAAATACTCCCCAACAAATTTCAACAATCGGTCACCTTGCACATGACCGTGATAATCGTTATATTTTTTAAAATCATCTAAATCTAAAAAAGCAACCGAAAACTGACCACCCGTTTTTTTCGTCTCCCGAAATAGTTCCTTTAAGTAATCTTTAAAATATCCGTGGTTATATAAGCCGGTGAGGTAATCTTTATTCGCTTGATTGGCCATTTCTTGATACCATTCGAGCACTTTTCCAAACGTAATGGATAGCAAAACAACTAGAACTGTAAATAAAAACAGCCCGAAAAAACCTTCGTTATCAATTAAAATAATAAGCACTAAAGAAAGAAGTAGCGTGACGAAATAAATAAAAAAAACTTCCTTTAAGAGTCCGAAATTAAATACACCTGTAAACTTTGATTGTATAGAACGATAAAAACCGATTAAAATTATTACATTAATCGCAAAATATACAATTAAACTCAAGAAATAAGGATAGAGATTATATACAATCTCCCCTCCTACCTTCCCATTTAGAAAGCTGAACGAAAAGCTAGTAAAAAATATCATGATTAAATACATAAAAAAATTCAAAAGATGAGCCCATATCGGGACAGTCCGATTATACATAATTTGAAGTAAGTAAAATAGCGACAATACCCAAGAAGCTACATATAATCCAAAGTGAAGAACCGTTGCTAAGAAAATAGCAGAATCCATAGAAAATGAACTTTTATTTTGAACAATCTGAATTTCAAAACGACTCAAAATAAACGCAGAAATAGATAAAAAATAAACCCATACCCACTCTTCAAGATACGGAAACCGAAAGGAAAAGTTAAATGCAAAGACACTTAGGGCACAAGTGAATATCCCTAAAACACAAATATACACTCTCGACCAAATCGTCGTCATACGTTAATCACTCATCCTAAATCTATATTTTTACAATTGAAATTTTATAAATATATACATTAAATACAAATCAAGGGAGTTATCCTCCCTCTTTCTTCTATCCAATCACTTTAATGGCAGAAGTCAACGCAACAATAACAGAACCGATAACGACGAGATTAATAAGTACGTTTTTCACGCGTGCGTTCATGTTTTTCACCTCCCTTCATGTGTTGGGTGAAGAGAATTTGTTTGTTTTTCCTTCATCATTAAATACTGAATAAACAAAAAGACACCGATATTCATGACTACATCGCCTATGCTAATCACTTTAGCACGCGGATAGGGTGGTGCCAAAGGAATAATATCCCCTAAGAATGGGAAAATAGTATCATTTGTAATAGCCATATGCTTCCCGTAAAGTCCTGTTTTTAGAAGCTCGACGTATTCTTGTCCTAAAACAACTTGTGTTGCTTCAAGTGAAACAGGCATTCTACCGCCATTCAAAGCAATGACAATGAAATTTAAAAGCACACCAGCAAAAATGGTTTTCATCCCTGGATAATGACGATTAAGCCAAATGAACGTTAATCCAACGATGTAGACAACGATAAATGTGATGTTACTTATATTCGCTAAAATAGCGATACGATCCTGCAACAAGAAAAAAATCCATTGCACAAGCAATAAGATTGGAAAAATCCAACCTCCTTTTAACTTCAAAGTTGCAATACCTTTAAAATTACCTCCGCGAAATAAGCCAATGAAAATCCCTAAAATAATTCCATCGTATACCATATAGTCCTCACATTTCTTTAAAACCAAAATTTTTTGTCTTTTTACTGATTATATTATCACATTTTTTTTATGTGAAAACGGTTATACTAATGAAATATTTCTGTTTCCTGTTGATTATTTAGAACATAGTTTTATTTTAAAACAAAACCAGCTACCGAGTGGGTAGCTAGTTTTGTTTTCATTTAAACATTTGTGCAGCACGAACTGCTTTTTTCCATCCATCATATAAATGTTGGCGAACATCAGTAGACATTTTCGGTTCAAAGGCGCGATCAATATTCCACTGCTTCGCAATTTCTTCTTTACTTTTCCAATATCCAACTGCAAGTCCTGCCAAATAAGCCGCACCTAGTGCAGTCGTCTCATTAATCATTGGTCTCTCAACAGGCACACCGAGGATGTCGCTTTGAAATTGCATTAAAAAGTTATTTTGGACTGCTCCGCCGTCTACACGCAACGTTTTTAACGTAATTCCCGCATCTGCTTCCATGGCAGTTAACACATCTTTCGTTTGGTATGCAAGCGACTCAAGTGTTGCCCGAATGAAATGCTCTTTTGTCGTTCCACGCGTCAAGCCGAATACTGCTCCTCGTACGTCGCTATCCCAATATGGTGTTCCAAGTCCTACAAATGCTGGCACGACGTATACTCCATCCGTTGACTGCACTTTTATTGCATACGCCTCGCTATCTTTTGCTTCCTTAATCATTCGTAATCCGTCACGTAGCCATTGAATTGCAGATCCAGCAACGAAAATGCTCCCTTCTAGTGCATACTCGACTTTCCCATCCATCCCCCACGCAATCGTCGTTAACAAACCGTGTTTTGACTGAACGGCTTTTTCACCCGTATTCATTAACATAAAACAACCTGTGCCGTATGTGTTTTTCGCCATTCCTTCTTCAAAGCATGCTTGCCCGAATAATGCCGCCTGCTGATCTCCTGCAATTCCAGCGATCGGTACCTCTTGTCCGAAGAAATGGTAAGGTGCCGTATGTCCGTAAATTTCTGAAGATGGTCGAACATCTGGCAACATCGCTTTCGGCACTTGTAAAATGTCGAGTAACTCATCATCCCATTTTTGCTCATAAATGTTGAACATTAACGTTCTTGACGCATTAGAGTAGTCAGTTACATGTACTTTTCCGCCAGACAGTTTCCAAGTAAGCCATGTGTCAATTGTTCCAAACAATAAGTCCCCTCGTTCTGCTTTTTCACGTGCACCATCAACATGGTCTAAAATCCATTTCACTTTCGTTCCTGAAAAATAAGCGTCAATGAGCAAACCTGTTTTTTTATGAAATACATCATGATATCCAGCCTGTTTCAATTGTTCACAAATTTGCGCTGTTTGGCGTGATTGCCATACAATCGCGTTATAAATCGGCTGCCCTGTTTGTTTATCCCATACGACTGTCGTTTCGCGTTGGTTTGTAATACCGATTGCCGCAATTTGTTTTGGCTCAATAGCCGCTTCCGACAATACTGTTGCAATGACAGCTAAAATAGAGCCCCAAATTTCATTCGGATTATGCTCGACCCATCCTGGTTGAGGAAAATATTGTGCAAACTCTTTTTGTGCCATATGCACAATTTCCCCTTTTTGATTAAATAAAATGGCACGCGAACTCGTTGTCCCTTGATCAAGAGCTAAAATATACATACACCTATCCCCCTTGCAAAAAAAGACCCACACCGCGATTTATAAAAACGCGTGTGAGTCTCTCCTCTCTCTCACTAACATAATGAACTTAATTATAAGACTAATTGATTTTGAAAACGCTGTCAATACATTTGTTGCGGAGCAAAATACCGCCAAAGTTCGACATTTGATGTCGTTACAGCAACAGCCCCTGCGGCAAGTGCTGCTTCGACCTCTGTTTCATTTTCTATTAATCCGCCAGCAATAATGTTTTTCCCCGTTCGTTCATGAAGTTGAGAAATGACTTTCGGAACAACACCAGGCAACACTTCAATATAATCGGGGTTTGTTTTTTCTACAAGTTGAACGCTTCGCTCAAACGCGTTCGAATCAATAATAAATGTGCGTTGAATCGCGACCACGCCTTTTTGTTTCGCTTTCGTAATTACACTGCTTTTTGTCGAAATCAATCCATACGGTTTGACGAGCTGACATAAAAATTCCGTTGCATATTCGTCGCTTTTTAATCCTTGAATTAAGTCAACGTGAAGAAACATTTTTTTACCATGCTCATTTGCGTATGTATACACACTTTTCAGCATACCAATATGAATATCTAAAAATACCCCATATTCGTAATTCATTTTGATCAGTTTATCAAAATCTTTCATCGAACGTACAGCGGGCAAAATACGTTGTCCGTTCATCCTTCCATCACCTTTACATAAAATGTACGCGTTCTCGGTCCATCGAACTCGCAAAAATAAATGCCTTGCCATGTCCCAAGAAGCAACTGGCCTTTCGTGACAATAACATGCGCTGAGGATCCAACCGTGCTTGCTTTCATATGTGCCGCTGTATTTCCTTCACTATGCCGATCAAGCGCATGATGCCATGGATACAATTCATCAAAACGACGAATCATGTCTCGTTTCACATCCGGGTCAGCATTTTCATTTATTGTTATTCCTGCGGTTGTATGTGGACAATAAACAACAACAATTCCTTCTTGCACTCCACTTTCTGTAACAAATGATTGGACAAACGAAGTAACATCTACAAACTCATCTCGCTTCGTTGTTTGAATCGTCCATCGTTTCATCATCATACCTTCCCACCTTTATCCTCATATATTTATGATCATACATATTTTCACAATTCTTTTCCATAAAAAAATTCATGAGCACCTATCATAGTGAAAGCCCAGGATGATCTGGGCTTCAATCATATACATGGTGAGACGGAATGATATAATCTACCGAAATCACAGGCAAATCGTGCTGTTCAACAGAGGCAACAATTAAACCTTGTTTGCTTACAATACCAAATTGTTCTTTCTGCTGCTCAAATGCCGCTTCGCTAAACGCTAAAACCGTTTGATATAGCTTTTCTTGATCGACTTTTTGCTTTCGTACATGGTTACTTAACTTAATGATGACTTCTTTTCCACAAATTTGACCACGATACATGCCGCTCACTCCCTTTCTATACTCCTTACTGTTAATGTTATGCACTGATTACAAAAATCCTCCTCTAAAAAAATTTTTTGAAAAAATCGCCTTTTTGTCTTGACTCTTCCTTGTCATTCGTGTATAGTCTAATTATCATCTAACTGAATATATGTCCTGCACCGATTGGTTGCTGTGGATATATTCCGTTATATGAAAAATTTTTTCATTAGCCTATTGGCTAAAAGGTATTAGGAGGATTCAGTATTATGCAAAACGGTAAAGTAAAATGGTTTAACAACGAAAAAGGTTACGGATTCATCGAAGTTGAAGGCGGAGACGATGTATTCGTACACTTCACAGCAATCCAAGGTGAAGGCTACAAAACGTTAGAAGAAGGTCAAGCTGTTTCTTTTGAAATCGTTCAAGGAAACCGTGGCCCTCAAGCTGCAAACGTAGTGAAATTATAATCGTCTGAGATGATTCATATATAGCTCGACGAAAAGACCAGCAAACGCTGGTCTTTTTTCATTACATACTCCCCTCCTTTCACACAAATACTACAAACGAGGAGGGATAGCAATGACACAAAATCCAAAAAAGCCGCATCTTCAGTCCGATAGCGTATTTACTAAAATTGAAAATGCACATTTAGCCGTTGAATCAGCAAAAAAAATGGTTGCAGCTGCAACAATGAGTTTAGATGACCATGCGTTTGATCATGCAAAACAAGCAATTGAACAAGCAAAAGAAGCAATTGCGCGCGCCAAAACAAACAAAGACGATCCATTATTGTTACAATGTGAAAAGGAACTAGCAGACGCACATCATCAATTATTTGAGACGATCAATCACATGTAGCCACAAGGTGTCCCGAGCATCCGGGACACCTTGTTACACTTTTTGTTTCACAAGCAACTGACCGTATTGTTGTATTTTTTCGCCTACTGTACATGTCTGAATGCAAAACGATTGCGCATACGATTTTCCGCACTCTTTACGAAATGTTCTTTTCACAAAACATCCTTCGCAATACGTATCAAACAACTCATTTAACCGAAGTAACACGTCTTTTCGATTCATCGTTCACGCTCCAACCGCATTGTACTCGTAATGATCGTTCCACGAAGCGCTTGTGTCGCTAATTGATGCGCTTCACCATTTTGTTTTCTACGAATTGGTTCATAAATTGGTGAAATACAAAGTTTCTTCATTTTTTGCTCAATTCGCTCAATCCATCTCCCCTCTTCTGAAAATACTGGCCATTCATCAGATAATTGATGAAATACGACATGCGCGTCTCCGCGGAAAACGACGGGTAAATGATGAACACCGAGATGGTCAAGCTGTTCGAGTAAAAAATGGAATGCTGCATACTCCGCTTCATTATTTGACTGCAATTCATCTAGCTGCGCATTTGCGCGTATGCGAAATGGATCGCCGTTTTGTTTATAATAAATAACAACGCCAACTCCCGCTTTTTTTGTTTCATGATCAAAACCGCCATCAAAATATGCAACAACATCATGCGGATCCGCTTCGATTTCTTTCATTAGTTTGGTTAACTCTTTCTTTGTCCACGCTATACCACGTGCATCATAAAATAAAAGTTGTTTTACTCTTCCCGTTTTCTCTATATCTTCCGCAAAAACGAAAGCTTCTTCCACTTCCATTTCTTTTGATGTCCACACCATTTCCTTTTTTTTCGGTGTTACATATGTCCACTCCATAAATACCTTCACATCGCTCACCTTTTCTTTTTGATTTTATTATAACAGTTTAGACAAAAAATGATCTCAATTGTATAATATCCTTTGTGTCTTTATACTTTCATACAGAGGAGGGATCACCATGTTCAATGAAATACTCGGTCTTTTTTCTGCCATCGTCACATTTTCACTTGTATTGCTCATTTATCGTTTCTTCGGTCGTTCAGGTTTATTCGTATGGATCGGCTTTTCTACTGTTGTCGCTAATTTACAAGTCGTTAAAACGGTTGAATTACTTGGTATGACAGCTACACTTGGAAACGTCATGTACGGAACTGCCTTTTTAGTGACTGACATTTTAAGTGAAAAGTACGGAAAAAAAGAAGCACAAAAAGCGGTATGGCTCGGCTTTTTTACACTCATTTCACTCACGATCGTGATGCAACTTGCTTTATTATTTAAGCCGCATGCTACTGACTTCGCACAACCGGCATTAGAAACGATTTTCGGTTTGTTGCCACGTATCGCAGTTGGTAGTTTGCTTGCTTTTTTAATTAGCCAGTCACTTGATGTTCACTTATTTCATTGGTTTAAAAAGAAATTTCCGCACGATTCTCAACTTTGGATTCGCAATAATGGAAGTACGATGATTAGCCAATTAATCGATACACTCGTTTTCGCATCGATCGCGTTTCTCGGTGTATTCCCATTTCACGATTGGATACAAATTTTTATTACGACGTATGTGTTAAAATGGATTGTCGCAATGTTAGATACACCTTTCGTATATATCGCAAAAAAAATATCTCCAAAATATATGGAATGATGGTAAAATGTTGTGTGAGGCTTCTGTCTCGCACAACATTTTTTATAAAGGAGAGGAATATGAAATACAAAGCAGATTTAAGTTTATTGTTTGTTGCATTCGTTTGGGGAGCGACGTTTGTCGTCGTTCAAAATGCCATTTCTTTTTTGCCCCCATTGTTGTTTAATGGCGTACGTTTTGCGATCGCAAGCATACTGCTATGGATTTGGGTGTTCATCTTTGAACGAAAACCGCTAGATAAACAGCTTATACTCTCTGGATTTATTCTTGGCATTTGGTTATGTCTTGGGTATGCTCTTCAAACCATCGGCTTATTGTATACTACTTCTTCAAAAGCAGGATTCATTACCGGACTAAATGTTGTTCTTGTCCCCTTTTTTTCATTTATGATTTTAAAGCAAAAACCTTCGCTTCATGCTGTCATTGGAAGCGTGTTAGCTACGTGTGGGCTATATTTTTTGACTATAAATGGAGATATGTCAATGAACAAAGGAGATCTTTTCGTCTTTTTATGCGCCATTGCTTTTGCATTACATATCGTTTCAACAAGCATCTATGCAACAAAATTTTCAGCTGTCCTACTAACAACCGTTCAAGTTCAGACGGTATCAATTGTTTGTTTTATATGTTCGTATTTGTTCGAAGATTGGTCCGTTATTCCGCTCTCCACTTTTTTAACATTTGATGTATGGGGCGCTTTACTCATCACCGCACTATTCGCAACAACCATTGCTTTCTTTATTCAAACGCATTTTCAACAATATACATCTCCAACACGTGTTGCTTTAATTTTTGCTCTAGAACCTGTTTTTGCTGCTTTGACTGCGTATATATGGAATGATGAACGTCTTCAACAAACTGCCTTATTCGGAGCTGCACTCATTTTATTAGGGATGGTTTTGTCTGAACTCCCTCAACATATATGGCAAAGGAAAAAGAGCGCTCGCCTCTCATAGCGAGCGCTTCCACCTACTTATTACGTAAGATAATCCTCCTGTAACAATACCAAGAAACGCTCCACCAATGACTTCAATAGGTTGATGACCAAGCCGTTCACGCAATAACTCCTCTTTTCGGTCAAGCTTCCCATCATCAGGAGCTCCTTTTATCTTTTCGATCTCTTCAGTTAATTCATTCACACGAATAGCTAGCTCCCCTGCTTGATGACGCACCCCTTGAGCATCGTACATAACAATTAAGCCAAAAATAGTCGCAAGGGCAAAATCTATGCTCTGCACTCCTCTTTTTAAAGCAACATATGTGGCAAGTGAAGCAACTCCCGCGGAATGCGAACTTGGCATACCACCTGTCTCGAAAAACAGTGACCAATCCCATTTTTTTGTTTTTCTTTTCGCCAATGGAATTTTTAAAAATTGTGCTAACGCAATTGTACATAATGCTGTTTGAATGGCTCGATTCATGTCCTTGCCTCCTTGCATATATTTTTCGAAAAGACGGATACAATATGCACAGGAGGTGGACGTCATGAGCAAAAATAATGGAAGAAATCGCGGCCAAAACGCTCCAAGTGTCAATCCACAAGGATATGATGCCACATTTACCCCAGATCCAAAAAGCGCATTAGAAAATGCGGCGAAAAAAACAAACAAAAAATAAAGAAGAGAGCGGTCTGCTCTCTTCTTATCGTTTTAATTTTTCACGCAATACCATCGGTAAAATACCACCATGGCGATAGTAATCAATTTCCACTTCGCTGTCAAAGCGTACAAGTACTTCAAATTCCTTTTTGTTTCCTTGTTCGTCTGTTGCTGTAACTTTTACATAGTCACGCGGTTTTACATGTTCATCGATGTGTACTTCAAATACTTCTTTGCCCGTTAACCCAAGCGTTTCTGCATTTTCTCCTTCTTTAAATTGAAGTGGTAACACACCCATGAGCACAAGGTTGGAACGGTGAATACGCTCAAAGCTTTCAGCGATGACCGTTTTAATGCCAAGTAAATATGTTCCTTTTGCTGCCCAGTCACGCGAACTTCCCATGCCGTAATCTTTTCCAGCAATAACAACAAGTCCTGTACCGTCTTGTTTATATTTCATGCAAGCATCGTAAATCGACATGACTTCGCCTGTTGGCCAATATGTTGTATAGCCACCTTCTGTACCAGGGGCAATTTGGTTACGAATACGAATGTTAGCAAACGTACCTCGCATCATCACTTCATGGTTACCACGACGAGAACCATACGAGTTAAAGTCTTTCGGATCAACACCTTTAGAAATTAAGTATTGTCCTGCTGGTGTATTTATACCGATCGATCCAGCTGGAGAAATATGGTCTGTCGTGACAGAATCACCAAATTTACCAACTACTCGTAATCCAGTAAGTGGTTTCACTTCCTCCACTTCTGGTGATAACCCTTCAAAGAATGGAGGGTTTTGAATATACGTTGAATTTTCGTCCCATTGATAAAGTGGCTCGTCCGTCGTTTCAATCGCATTCCAACGAGCGTTATCGTCGAATACTCGCTCGTATTCTTTGCGGAACAATTCCGGTGTCACCGCTTGTTTTACGACTTCTTTCACTTCTTCTGTAGACGGCCAAATATCATTAAAGTACACGTCATTTCCGTTTTGGTCTTTACCAATCGGCTCATTTAATAAGTCGATATCAACGGTTCCAGCAAGTGCATATGCCACAACGAGCGGTGGTGATGCTAAATAGTTACCTTTGACGAGCGGATGAATGCGTCCTTCAAAGTTTCGGTTACCCGATAATACACTCGTCACAAGCAAATCATTTTCTGCAATCGCTTTTTCAAGCTCTGGAGCAAGTGGACCAGAGTTACCGATACATGTCGTACAACCGTAACCAACGATATTAAATCCAATTTGTTCTAAATAAGGAAGAAGTCCTGAATCTTTTAAGTATCCTGTGACGACTTTTGAACCAGGTGCAAGCGATGTTTTTACGTATTTCGGAACTTTTAATCCTTTTTCCACTGCTTTTTTCGCGACTAAACCTGCCCCAATTAACACATATGGGTTCGATGTGTTCGTACAGCTTGTAATAGCAGCGATCGCAATCGCACCTGTTTTCATTTTTACTTCTTCGCCGTTTAACGTGACTGTCATTTCTTTATCCAAATCCGCTTCTGTCAAGCCAAAACCTTGGTTTCCTTGCGGAGAAACTACTGCTTGACGGAACGATTCTTTCATTTTTGAAAGCGGAATTAAATCTTGTGGACGTTTTGGTCCAGAAAGATTTGGTTCAATTTCTGATAAGTTAATTTCAACAACATCTGTAAATACAGGCTCCTGCGCATCTGGTGTATAGAACAAACCGTTAGCTTTGCAATATGCTTCAACGACTTGAACATGCTGCTCATCACGACCTGTTAAGCGCAAGTAATCAAGCGCTTCTGCATCGACTGGGAAGAAACCGCACGTTGCACCATACTCAGGCGCCATGTTTGCTACTGTGGCACGGTCTGCTAACGGCAATGTTGCCACACCTGGACCGAAAAATTCAACAAACTTGCCGACGACCCCTTTTTTCCGAAGTACTTGCGTCACTTTTAACGCAAGATCTGTTGCTGTTGTACCGTTTGGTAACTTTCCTGTTAAGCGTACGCCGATAACTTCTGGTACCGGGAAGTATGAAGGTTGTCCAAGCATACCTGCTTCCGCTTCAATACCACCAACACCCCAACCGAGTACGCCAATGCCGTTAATCATTGTCGTGTGAGAGTCAGTACCTACAAGCGTATCTGGGAACGCTTCATATTCACCGTTTTCTCCTTCAACGACATGTACTACATTCGCTAAATACTCTAAGTTCACTTGATGCACAATACCTGTTGCTGGCGGAACAGCACGATAATTGCTGAACGCTTTTTGTGCCCATTTCAAAAACTTATAGCGTTCTGCATTACGCTCAAACTCTAAATTCATATTGTACTCGAGCGCATCTTCTGTTCCAGCCTTATCAACTTGGACAGAGTGATCAATGACAAGATCGACAGGAATTTCGGGGTTGATTTCATACGGATCTCCACCGATGTCCGCCATCGCTTTGCGCATCGAAGCTAAATCAACGACAGCTGGAACACCTGTAAAGTCTTGCAAAATAACGCGAGATGGTTTAAATGGAACATCTACATCTTTTAGTTCGCTCGTTCCCCATTTCGCTAAATTTTCAACGTGCTCTTTTGTAATGACACGTCCATCAACTTGACGAAGTACTGATTCAAGAAGTACTTTAATCGAATACGGAAGACGTGATACATTTCCAATTCCTGCTTCTTCAAGCGCTTGTAAGCGATAATAATGATATGTTTTCCCGTTTACTTCAAATGTGGAACGCGCTTGAAATACATCATTTTTCACCATTATGTATTACCCCCTTCTAACAATTCATCTTCTCCCAAACCCACAAAATTCCTACGCTTTTATCTTAATACAATGCTCTACATAAGTAAATAATAATTGTTTATAAGTTTCAGATAAATGCATATTTTTTTGCTCTCTTTCCAACAATAGTTGTAGGAGGTGAAAAAAGATGGTAAAAAGAAAAGCAAATCATGTCATTCCTGGCATGAATGATGCAAGCGCCCAAGGAAAAGGTGCGGGCTACAATGAAGAGCTCTCGAACGAGCCACTGACAGAAGCTCAAAAACAAAATAATAAAAAACGTAAGAAAAATCAATAATCCCGCTTGAAGCGGGATTATTCATACATATTTACCTCCTCCACAATCGCTTGCAAATCGTTGCGAAATTGTTCAAGCTGTTTGCGCTGTTTTTCAGAAGCTACTTCAAGCGCATTATTAATTTGCTCAAACGCTTCGTTTACTTCTTGTTTTAAATGATGCAATTGACTTCCGTAATCTGCATCACTTTTCACAAGATGATCGTACCATTCTTTCGCCTCCATTGTTCCTTGTTGGGCAGCTTCAAACGCTTGTTGCTTATTTTTATGATAAGGCATCTCATTCACTTCCTCTCTTTTTAATATTTATCGTGCCTATTCATGAGCGAAATATGCATAAATCTCATCCACCATGCCATCATATGAAGGAAAGGAGTGTATGATATGAACAAAAATACAAGCAAAGATATGCGAAAAAATGCTCCAAAAGGAGATAACCCAGGACAACCAGAACCGCTTAGTGGATCGAAAAAAGTAAAAAATCAAAATCATACCCGTCAAAAGCATAACTCAAGTCACGATATGTAAAAGAGCTGACGCAACGTCAGCTCTTTTTCTTGATTCCGCTCTTATTTTTTTACATAATAAACGTTGAGGTGGAATGTATGCTAACAGGTTGGTTTTTATGGTTTATTTTATTTTGGGTCGTTTTTCTCCTTGTTACGATGTCAATCGGTGGCTTTTTTATGTTTCGGAAATTTTTAAAACGACTACCGAAAGAAGACGGGAAATCCGAATTAGATTGGCAGCAATATTACATTGAACAAACACGCCATTTATGGTCTGAAAAAGAAAAAGCGTTGCTCGAAGATTTAGTTCGTCCTGTTCCTGAACTGTTTCGAGATGTAGCTCGTCAAAAAATCGCTGGCAAAATCGGAGAGTTGGCGTTACAAGAAAAAGCGGATCGGATTACAGAAGATTTAGTTGTTCGTGGCTATATTCTCGCCACACCAAAACGCGACCATAAATTTTTAATTAAAGCTCTTCGAGAAAAACAAATTGATTTTACAAAATACGAACATCTACTAATGAAAAAAAGCTAATCACCCTTCGTTGATTAGCTTTTTTCCATTATTTCGCGCTGAAGACGACGATATGATACATACATCGCCACTCGCCAAGGAACAATCATCGAAAAAGCGAGGATCCAAAACATTCCGGCAAGCTCTCCGTACTCAATGGTGCGGCTTAAATATGTTTTTAGAGCTAAACGTAATACAATTAAACCAACAAAAATAAAAACGAACGCTTTGGAGCGTTGTAAATAAATTTCTTTGCCTCGAACTTCAAACGAAGATGTTTTAATTAACAAAATAGAAAAAAGTGCCCCGATGAAAATGGCCTCTCCACATTCAAGCGCCGTTACCCGAAACATCGGATGCACAAACATCAATGCACCTGTGCTCATAAAAATAGGCGGTAATATAATTTTTTTAGCGTTTGTCGGTTTTTCTGCCGCTTTCATTCGAATAAAAAAAACAAGTCCAGCCATCAATACAGCAAATACCGAACTAAAAATGGCCAAAGTGAATCTCCCTCTCTTTTTTACTGCAACACACGTTGAATCGCTTCAATCACACGACTTTCATCAAATGGTTTTAAGATAAAATCAAGCGCCCCTGCTTCAATGGCTTCAACGACCATCTTTTGTTGTCCCATAGCTGAGCACATAATAATTTTCGCATGCGGATCGCGTTGCTTAATCTCCCTTACCGCTTCAAGTCCGCTCATCACCGGCATCGTAATATCAAGCGTCACAACGTCTGGCTTTAACTCCATGTAAAAATCAACAGCTTCTTTTCCATTTTCTGCTTCCCCGACAACTTCATGATTTGCTTTTTTCAAAATATTCGCTAACGTCATGCGCATAAACTTCGCATCATCCACAATTAAAACTCTTGCCATTTTCTTTCCCTCCACACCCTTCAAAACTAAAAACCAGTAAAACCACCAAATATATTTGTCATATAAATAGTAATTTTCGTCATCCAATCAAAAAATAATACGACACCCATTCCTACCATGACATATCCGCCGATTTTCATTAACTTGACATGATGTTTTCGAATCCAACCCATTTTTCCGATAAAAAAAGACAAGAGCAAAAATGGCAAAGCAAAGCCAAGTGAGTAAGCTGTCATATAAACAACGCCTAAACTTGGATTCGTTGCTGCTAAGGCGATAACGGATACTAAAATTGGGCCTGTACATGGCGTCCAACCAGCAGCAAATGCCATGCCAATAAGAAAAGAACCGATGTAACCAGATGGACGATATTGAAAAGATAAACGACGATCAGTCATTAAAAACTTCGGTTTAAAAATGCCGATAATGACAAACCCGAAAAACACCATCAATATTGCACCAATTTGACGAATGAGATCTTGGTATGTATGGAAAAATTGTCCGAGCACCGACGTGCCAAAACCGATAGCAATAAAAATAAATGAAAATCCGAGCAAAAAAAATAACGTATGTAACAAACTTCTTCTTTGCAACAACGCATAATCGGATTTTAAATCGCTAACCGACATTCCTGTGATATATGATAAAAAAGCTGGATAAAGCGGCAAACAGCATGGGGAAATAAACGAAAGTACACCCGCCCCAAACGCAACAAATAGTTGAATGTCCATATGTTTGGCACTCCATTTCTTCTTCGTTTGCCTATATTTTATCAAAAAATACAAATATGAGCAACTGCTTCTTTCTGTGCTAAAAAAGACACTCATCGCGAGTGCCTTGCCTTTTATTTTAATTGGTTGTTCATCGCTTTCATCATTTGATTGATTTTCTTTTGGGATGGAGTTATACCCATTTGCATCATCATCATTCGAATCATTTGTTCATTAATCGGTGGATTTTTCTTCAAGTAGTTCATCATTGTTTTACGCGCAATAAAAAATCCGAGCGCAACGCCGGCAGCAAGCGCTACAATGCCTACTAAAATCATTTCCCACATATTTTTTCCTCCTTCATGTTGTCTACATTACACTATACTAAACAATGATGGTTTGTACAATATGTTCAGTAAAAAATCTTTATTCGATAATAAAACGGGGAGATGCGCTCCCCGTTTTATTATTTATTTAGTAATGCTTTGACACGTGCAACGACATTTTCCACTGTAAATCCATATTCTTGCATAATTTTTTCTCCCGGTGCAGAAGCCCCGAAGCGATCGATTGCTAAAATCTCTCCTTCATCTCCTGTATATCGCTCCCAACCAAGAGATGCGCCCATTTCAATTGCAAGGCGTTTCTTCACATGTTTCGGAATCACACTTTCTTTGTAATCAGCTGTTTGCGCTTCAAAACGATCCCATGAAGGCATGCTTACAACTGAAACATGGATCCCTTCATTTGCTAACACTTTCTGTGCCTCTACAGCTAAGCTAACTTCTGAACCAGATGCTAACAATAATGCTTGTACTTCTCCTTGGGCTTCAGAAACAACATATGCTCCTTTTTTCACCCCTTCATAAGCGCGCTCAGCTGTCGTTGCTAGCGTAGGAAGGTTTTGACGTGTCAACACAAGAGCAGTCGGGCGATCTGTAGATTCTACAGCCAAGCGCCATGCAGCAGCTGTCTCATTTGCATCTGCTGGACGAATGACACATACATTTGGCATTGCTCGTAAGGAGGCTAGTTGTTCAATTGGCTCATGCGTCGGACCATCTTCACCGACAGCAATGCTATCATGCGTAAATACATATGTGACAGGCAATCCCATCAGCGCAGCAAGTCGAATGGCTGGACGTAAATAGTCCGAAAAGACAAAGAACGTACCGCCGTATACTTTCACACCGCCGTGAAGCGCCATGCCATTTAGCGCAGCCCCCATCGCAAATTCACGGACACCAAACCAAATGTTGCGACCTTCATAGCTACCTGGCAAGAAGTCTCCTGCACCTTTAATTAACGTTTTGTTTGAACCGGCTAAGTCCGCAGATCCACCTAAAAATTGCGGTACAACTTTTGCGATGGCATTCAATACTTCCCCAGAAGAAGCGCGTGTTGCTAAACTTTTTCCTTCTGCATATACCGGCAATGCTTTTTCCCAACCCTCAGGAAGTTTACCGTCGATCGCCATGCGTAATTGTTTTGCTAAGTCTGGATACGCTTTCTCATATTCAGCAAATAAGGCGTTCCATTCCGCTTCTTTTTTCTCTCCCGCTTCTTTCACTACTTTTTCAAAATGAGCATACACTTCATCTGGAACGTAAAAGTCTTCTTCAAACGTCCAATTATACGCTTCTTTCGTTAACTTAATTTCATCTTTTCCAAGTGGAGCACCGTGCACATCTGCTGTTCCTGCTTTGTTTGGTGAGCCATAACCAATCGTTGTCTTTACTTCAATTAATGTAGGACGTTGTAAATCTTTTTGAGCTTCAGCAATCGCTTGAGCAATTTCTTCAATGTTATTGCCGTCTTCTACACGAATGTATTGCCAACCGTACGCTTTGAACCGTTGCTCTACACTTTCTGAGAAAGAAAGATTTAATTCGCCATCAAGTGAAATATCATTCGAATCATAAAGAACGATGAGACGTCCAAGCTTTAAATGACCAGCTAACGAAGCAGCTTCTGCAGAAACTCCTTCCATTAAGTCGCCGTCACCACAAATCGCATATGTAAAGTGGTTAATCATTTCGAACCGGTCTTTGTTGTATGTAGCTGCTAAATGACGTTCCGCCATCGCCATTCCGACAGCCATCGCAATTCCTTGCCCAAGCGGTCCTGTCGTCGCTTCTACACCTGGTGTATGACCGTATTCCGGATGGCCTGGTGTTTTGCTTCCCCATTGGCGAAACTGTTTAATATCTTCGATTGTGACGTCATAGCCACTTAAATGAAGCAGGCTATACAATAGCATCGAGCCGTGTCCTGCTGATAATACAAAACGATCGCGATTGAACCATTTTGGATTGCGCGGATTATGGTTCATAAACTTTGTCCACAATGTATACGCCATTGGTGCAGCTCCCATTGGCATTCCTGGGTGACCCGAATTTGCTTTTTCAATCGCATCAATCGACAACGTACGAATTGCTGCAATCGATAATTGTTCAATAGAGTGTGTCATCATCTTCATCCTTTCGTTTGCAAACATTCTCATCTTTTATGATATAGAAAAGTTCGTAAAATGTACAATGCTTCACAACATTTTTTTTGACAAACTGACGAAAAAAGAGAACATCTATCAGTATGTTCTCCATCATACGCATATTAATGCAGTCGTTTTTTCTTACTATCTTTTAATTTTTTTGGAGTGACATCATTTCCGTTTGGATCAATGACTTTTACATGATGCAATGTTTCGATCATCGACGCACGAAACGCAGCAATATACTCTGTGCGAAGTTGAAGCTGTTCTTGTTTTTCTTCAGCCGTAAGACCTTCCATTTTTGCTTTTTTAGCTAACGCATTAATTCTTGCTATTTTTTCAGAAGATAACATTTAGCCTCATCCTTTTGTATTTACTTCTCGCTCGTACCATCATACAAAAATTTTTCATTGTTGACAAGTTGCTCATATTCTTTGTATCTTCGATGCACGGTCGCTTTTGATACATCATAACCAAACGAACGAAGCGTGGCAGCAATCTCAGCAAACGTTAAGCGATTTTGACGCAACCGAATAATGTCTTCAATTGGTACATCTTTTCGATCGCGTCCAGCATGTTCACCTACGTTGCGCAAATTGTTTTCTGGTCGATAGCCGTTTTGAACAGCTCGCTGCATCCCACGTTTAATTTTTAAATTATGTATTTTTCTTTGATACTCTTCTACAATGCTAATGATTTCTAACACCATTGAATCCGCTTCTGACAGCTGAAGCTCTCCTCGATGACTCACCGTATACACCCGAATGTCTTCTTTTTGCAAACAACGAAGAAGGGCGATTTTTGCATTCCCACGGCCAAGTCTTGTCTCATCTTGTACGAGGACGACATCAATGCGATGTTGCTTGATCGTATCAAGTAACTCCATAATTCCTTCTCGTTCGATGTCATAACCGCTTGCCTGCTCTTGAATAATTTTGACAACATTCATTTCATATTCCGCTGCAAGCTTTTCGAGCTCTTCTTTTTGCCTTTGTAATGATGTTTCTTGTGTCTCTTTCGTTGTACTTACACGACAATAAATAATGGCGTTCATTCGTCATCCCTTTCTTTACGGTCTATTCGCAACAAGCCGACTTTCGCTATTTGATTTTAACACAGGAATGACAATTTTCTCACCAACGATTAATCGTTCGTCTGAACGGTTGTTTACGGACATCACCCATTGAATGAATTGTTCATGCGACAATTGATGTTCATGTTTGTATTTGTCCGCAAGCTCCCATAACGTATCACCAGCTGACACAGTAATCTCAACATATTTTTGTTTATCAACCGATTGTGTGACGTGCAAAAACGCCCAAACAAACAATACACTAAATAAAAACATCACGACATAATGTATTTTCCCCATACCTTCTACCCCCTAAAACAGAACATTTGTTTGTTTTTATAATAACGGGAACTTTTGTTCGTGTCAACTATGTTTTCGAACTTATGTTTGTATTCAAAACGAAAATTATGTTATAATATGGGCAAAGATGAGAAGGAAGAGGTGTATAAGAATGGCGAAATTATCAAAACGACAACAACAAATATTAGATTTCATTAAACAAGAAGTACGCACAAAAGGGTATCCACCATCAGTGAGGGAAATTGGAGAAGCAGTCGGTTTAGCATCAAGTTCAACCGTTCACGGTCATCTAGCTCGTTTAGAAAGCAAAGGCTTCATTCGACGCGATCCAACAAAACCACGCGCCATTGAAATTTTGGACGAGTACGAATCCATCCCAAAAACAAATGTCATCAACGTTCCAATCGTCGGAAAAGTTACAGCTGGACAACCGATTACCGCAATCGAAAACATTGAAGAATATTTCCCTCTTCCAGAACGATTCGTCTCACCAGATGATCAAGTATTTATGTTACAAATTGTCGGAGAAAGTATGATTGAAGCTGGTATTTTAGACGGAGACTATGTGATCGTCCGTCAACAACAAACGGCTAATAACGGAGATATCGTTGTAGCGATGACAGAAGAAAACGAAGCAACTGTCAAACGCTTCTTTAAAGAGAAAGACCACATTCGCTTGCAACCTGAAAATTCATCTATGGAACCAATCATTGTTTCAAATGCGATGATTTTAGGAAAAGTGATTGGTGTATATCGTTCAATTCATTAAAAAAGCTAACGGAAAAAACCGTTAGCTTTTTTAGTAAAGGCTCATATATTGTTCGCGTTCCCATGGATGTACCGCTGTGCGGAACATATCCCATTCAATTTCTTTCGCTTCAACAAAATGTTCAAATAAATGTTTGCCGAGCGCGTTGACGATTACTTCATCTGATTTTAAGTTTTGTAGCGCTTCTGCCAATGTTGCTGGCAAATCAACAATCCCTTCTTCTAAACGCTCTTCTTTTGTCATCACATAAATATTTCGGTCAACCGGCGCTGGCGGTGTCAATTTATTTTTAATGCCGTCTAATCCCGCAGCCAACAATACAGCCATCGCTAAGTATGGATTTGCTGCTGGGTCTACACTACGCACTTCAATACGTGTGCTCATACCGCGTGATGCCGGGATACGAATCAATGGACTACGGTTGCGTGCTGACCATGCAACGTAACAAGGTGCTTCATAGCCCGGAACGAGACGCTTATATGAGTTTACTGTTGGGTTTGTTACTGCTGTAAAGTTTGGAGCATGCTTTAACACACCCGCAATAAACTGCAATGCTGTTTCGCTGAGTTGCAATTGACCATTCGGATCAAAAAAGGCATTTTCACCATTTTTAAAGAGCGATAAGTTGCAGTGCATGCCCGAGCCATTTACACCAAAGAGAGGTTTTGGCATAAATGTCGCATGTAAACCGTGTTTACGTGCTACTGTTTTCACAACAAGTTTAAAGGTTTGAATGTCATCACACGCTTTTACCGCATTGGCATACTTGAAGTCAATTTCATGTTGTCCCGGCGCGACTTCATGGTGAGATGCTTCAATTTCAAATCCCATCTCTTCTAGCTCTAATACGATATCACGACGGCAGTTTTCGCCTAAATCTGTCGGTGCTAAATCGAAGTAACCGCCATTATCGTTTAACTCTAACGTCGGCTCTCCTTTTTCATCTAACTTGAATAAGAAAAACTCTGGCTCTGGACCTAGGTTAAACTCTGTAAATCCGAGCTCTTCCATTTGTTTCAATACACGTTTTAAGTTATAACGAGGACATCCTTCAAACGGTGTACCATCTGGATTGTAAATGTCACAAATAAAACGAGCGACTTTTCCTTTTTCAGCTGTCCACGGGAAAATAACAAATGTATCTAAATCAGGGTATAAATACATATCTGATTCTTCAATACGGACAAATCCTTCGATCGATGATCCGTCAAACATCATTTTATTGTCGAGCGCTTTTTGTAGTTGGCTTACAGGGATTTCGACGTTTTTAATCGTGCCAAGAATGTCTGTAAACTGTAAACGAATATACTTTACATTTTCTTCCTTAACAATACGAAAAATATCTTCTTTTGTGTACTTAGCCATTACATATTCCTCCCCCAAAATAAAAAAGATCGTTTGTGTAAAATCATAAATTTTTAATGGAAAAAGCGAGCGATATCTCCTTGACGAAGTGAGGCACGATTAAAACGACCCGCTTCCATTAATTCGGCACGTAACAGTTTGCGTAATTCCGCTTCGGATAAATCTTGTTTCACTACTTTTGGCGCGACAGGCGGTACGGTGTTCGCATGCTGTTGCTGACGTGAGGCAAAAATTTGTTTAATGCCTGCTAAGTTAACACCTTGTTCAATTAAATCTTTAATTTCGAGCAACCGATCCACGTCATTAAACGAAAATAACCGACGATTGCCTTCTGTTCGCGCAGGTGAAACAAGACCGTGTTCCTCATAATAGCGAATTTGTCGCGCTGATAAATCCGTTAACTGCATAACGATACCGATAGGAAATAACGGCATGGAGCGACGAATGTGACTATTCATGTCGACCCCTCCTTACGTAATACGTATTTTTATTTTATTCTATGTTATTTTATATGTCAATAACATGTTACATTTTATCACATGTTTTTTTTCTGAAAATATTTTATAATTGAATTAATTGTTTCTCAAGCAACCGATCAATAGCGATACAAATAGCAATTTTAACGTGCGAATACGTCAGTCCCCCTTGTACGTATGCAACATATGGCGGGCGAATGGGTCCATCAGCCGATAGCTCAATACTTGCCCCTTGAATAAATGTGCCTGCCGCCATAATGACGTCATCTTCATATCCTGGCATATAGTTCGGGTATGGGGTAAAGTGCGCATTGACCGGTGAGGCAAATTGAATCGCTTGACAAAACGCAATCATTTGCTCTGCATCGTCAAATTGTACCGATTGAATTAAATCTGTACGTGTAGCATTCCATGTCGGGTACGTATTCATGCCGATGCGTTCGAGCATCGCCGCCGTAAAGACCGCCCCTTTCAACGCTTGTCCGACGACATGTGGCGCTAAGAAAAAACCTTGATACATTTCTTGTAAACTGTATAACGAGGCCCCCGCTTCTGCCCCGATTCCTGGTGATGTCATACGGTATGCACACATTTCAATATATTCGCGTTTACCAACGAGATATCCTCCTGTTTTCGCTAATCCACCCCCAGGATTTTTAATGAGCGAACCAGCGATTAAATCAGCGCCAACATGGCAAGGCTCTTGCTCTTCGACAAACTCCCCGTAACAGTTATCGACAAAAACGACAACGTCTTGTTTGATGGCTTTTACAAAATCAATCATTTCTTTGATTTCAGCAATTGTAAACGACGGGCGCGGGTCATATCCTTTAGAGCGTTGAATGCCGATCATTTTCGTTCGTTCATTGATGGCTTGTTTGACCGCTGCAAAATCGACTTTTCCTTCGTTTGTAAGCGGTACGCTGTTGTAGCCGATATGAAACTCTTTTAACGAACCAATTCCTTTGCCGCGAATACCAACGATTTCTTCTAGCGTATCGTACGGTTTGCCTGTAATGTACAAAAGTTCATCGCCTGGACGTAAAATGCCGAATAAAGCAATTGTAATGGCGTGCGTACCAGAAATAATTTGTGGACGAACGAGCGCCGCTTCCCCACCGAATACGTCTGCATACACTTTTTCAAGCGTATCGCGTCCTAAGTCATCATAGCCATATCCTGTCGATGGAATAAAATGTGCGTCACTTACTTGATGACGGCGAAAGCTTTGTAATACGCGATATTGATTGTAGTCAATGCGCTCGTCAATCGCCCGATGAATCGGCGCAATTTGTGCTTCAATTTCTTTAACGAGTGCAGAAATCATTTTTCCATGTGTTAAATGTTGAAACATAAAAAAACCCTTTCTATTTTTGATATGTTCTTAGTTGTAACAAAAGTGGATGTTCTCGCAATAAGTAGCCGCTGCATTCATACATGGCGCTTTGTTCGTTGTAGTGCATGTGTCGCACAATCGTTTCTGCTTTTAGCTGTGCAAGCAATTTTCCTTCAAACGCTGGAATCGTCACGTCGTAACGCTCCATTGCTTCAGTTATTTTTTCTTCGATAAATTGGCGCAAGTTTTGAACGTCTTGTTCATGGAACGCACTCACTAACATATAATCGGTTTTCGGGCTTGGGACAAAACTTGGAAGGACAATGTCTCGTTTGTTATAAACCGTCGCAATTGGAATCGTCGTCGCCTCCAATTCTTCAAGCAAGCGATAAACTGTTTGTTCATGTTGAATATAATCCGGATTCGATGAATCGACAATATGTAAAATAAAATCGGCTTCTTTCACTTCTTCTAGCGTCGAACGAAACGCCGCGACGAGCGTTGTCGGCAAGTCTTGAATAAAGCCGACCGTGTCTGTCAACAGCACGGTATAACCGCTTGGCAGCACAAGTTTTCTTGTGAGCGGATCTAGTGTAGCAAACAGTAAATTTTCTTCAAAAGCATCCGCGTTCGTTAGGCGGTTAAAAAGCGTTGATTTGCCAGCGTTCGTATAGCCGACGAGCGCGATTTGAAACACCGCGTTTTTCTTCCGCCGCTCGCGATAGCGTTCGCGATGTTCAACAATGACTTTTAGTTGGGCCTTAATCTCATCGATACGGCGGCGAATATGACGGCGGTCTGTTTCAAGCTTCGTTTCCCCCGGCCCTCTCGTTCCAATTCCACCGCCTAATCGGGAAAGTTGTGCGCCTTGCCCACTTAAGCGCGGCAAAATGTATTGCAGTTGGGCAAGCTCGACTTGCAATTTTCCTTCTTTGGAGCGCGCGCGGCTTGCGAAAATGTCTAAAATAAGCTGCGTTCGGTCAATGACGCGTACGTTTAACAACTTTGTTAAGTTACGGTTTTGGCTTGGCGAAAGTTCGTCATTAAAAATGACGACATCTGGCTCAAATTGTTCGACAAGACGCACTAGCTCGTCGACTTTTCCTTTTCCGATATATGTAGCCGGGTGAATCGTGTCCCGTTTTTGCGTAAGGGTGATGACTACCTCGCCATTTGCTGTATGAACGAGCGAAGCAAGCTCTTCTAGCGAATACGAAAATCGTTCATCATCCACATGTGGCAATTGGCATCCAACAATAATGACTCGTTCCTTTTCCATATTTACCCTCTTTCCTATTGAACATCTGTTCTCATCATAACAAATCTAATTTAAAAGCGCTATGTCTGAAAAATGATCATTGATTTTTTTATATTTTATACATAAAATTTTAACGTAATGTTACATAACAGAAAGGATTGCGATGATGACTTGGGAAGTATTAAGTATGATCGGTACGATTGCTTTTGCGATTAGCGGAGCGATTGTCGCTATGGAAGAGGAGTACGATATTTTAGGTGTATACATTCTCGGAATTGTAACTGCATTCGGCGGCGGTGCTGTTCGCAACGTATTAATTGGTGTACCGGTATCTGTTCTTTGGCAACAACAAACTCTTTTTTTCATCGCGTTTATCGCGATGACTATTGTCTATTTGTTTCCACACAAAATGCTACCACATTGGCAACGTTGGGGAAACTTTTTTGATGCTCTCGGGTTGTCAGCTTTCGCCATTCAAGGAGCATTATATGCTGTTCAAATGAATCGCCCGTTAAGTGCAGTCATTGTTGCTGCTGTATTAACCGGAAGTGGAGGCGGAATGATTCGCGATGTATTAGCAGGAAGAAAACCTCTCGTATTGCGTGATGAAATTTATGCTGTTTGGGCGATTTTAGCGGGCGTTGCGGTCGGAACCGGCATCGCACATTCTCCAATTAGCTTGTATGTATTGTTTATTGTCGTTGCGGCATTGCGCATTTTATCGTATACGTACAACTGGAAATTGCCGAATAAATCGTTAAAAACAAACAACTAAAGCAGGAGACCTCAAAGGAGGCTCCTGCTTTTTTATCCTTCCCATCTCTCCACAATGGTCGCGGTTGCCATACCGTGCCCGATGCAAATGGTTAATAAGCCGTAGCGCCCCTTTCGTCGTTCGAGTTCGTGAACGAGCGATGTCATGAGTTTGACGCCCGTTGCGCCGAGCGGATGACCTAAGGCGATGGCACCACCGTTGACGTTTACTTTCGAAAGCGGGGCACCGATTTCTTTTTGCCAAGCGAGAACGACAGATGCGAACGCTTCATTAATTTCGACAAGGTCGATATCGTCAATGGTGAGATTCGCTTTTTGCAATACTTTTTTCGTCGCTGGAATGACACCGTCAAGCATGTATGTCGGATCGGAGCCAACGACTGTTTGGGCAACAATTTTTGCTTTTGGCTTCAAGCCGAGGTGAAGCGCTGTTTGTCGCTCCATCAATAGCACCGCGGCCGCACCATCGCTCATTTGGCTCGCATTTCCAGCAGTAATTTTCCCATTTTGTTTAAAAACGGGCTTCAACGCCGCTAACGCTTCGAGCGATGTATCTTGGCGCGGTCCTTCATCGGCTGTCACGATGATGTCATTGCCGTCTTTATCAAGTCCGTTAATAGGCACCATTTCTTCCGTGAAACGACCTTCCGCTTGCGCTCGAAGTGCCCGTTGATGACTTTCGTACGCATATTCATCTAATTGTTCTCTCGTCAATCCGTATTTTTCGGCGATCAATTCCGCAGAAATGCCTTGGTGAACAAATTCGTATTTTTCATGGAGCGATGCTGGAATCGTTCGCTCGTTTCCGTCGCTTAAAATCGGCACTTTTGTCATGCTTTCGACCCCAGCAGCGATCGTCATCTCCATATCGCCTGATTTAATTTCTTGAGCGGCGAAATGGATCGCTTGCTGTCCGGAGCCGCACATACGGTTGATTTGCACCGCCGGCACTTCCACTGGAAAGCCTGCCTCCAATGCTGCTAACCTCCCGATATTGTAGCCTTGTTCGCCAATCGGCGTTACACATCCCATCACAATATCTTCGATCAGCTGTTTTTCAATTCCCGCTCGTCTGACGACTTCATCGAGCACTACAGCTGCTAAATGAACAGGATGTTTGTCACGAAACACCCCGTTTCGTTTGCCGACAGGGGTGCGTACCGCTTCGACAATCACGACTTCTCGCATGTCTTTCCCTTCTTTCATTGATAAGTGTAAAATCCTTTTCCTGTTTTTCGGCCGAGATGCCCTGCTTCAACAAGTTTGCGAAGCGTTTGTGGTGGGCGGAACCGGTCGCCGTATGCTTCTGTCATATTTTCACTGACAAATAACATCGTATCTAACCCGACTAAATCGGCAAGTTCAAGCGGGCCCATCGGGTAATTCAGACCAAGGCGAATGGCTTTGTCGATATGTTCCGCGGAAGCGATTCCTTCTTCATACATGCGAATGCATTCCAACATATGCGCCGCAAGCGCCCGTGTTGTCACAAATCCTTGCATATCTTTTACGATGACCGTTTCTTTGCCAATGGATTCCGATAGTTGTTGAATTGCTTCAATCGTTTGTTCCGATGTTTCTACCCCTTTTACGATTTCAATGAGCTTCATGACTGGCGCCGGATTAAACCAATGCATGCCGACGACTTGGCTCGGACGTTTGGTCGCTGCGGCAATCGCGGTGACGCTTAATTCCGACGTATTGGTCGCTAAAATCGCCTCTTGTTTCGCATAGCGGTCAAGCTGTTCAAACACTTGCTTTTTGAGCGGCAAATGTTCTGGAACGGCTTCAATGACAACGTCCGCCGCTTTTACTGCTTCGTGCAAGTTCGTTTCAGGTTGAATGCGGGCAAGAACAGCCGTTGCCTCTTGTTCCGATAATTTGCCTGCTTTGACAAAACGGGCAAGGCTTTTTTGAATCGAATTCATTCCTTTCTCAAGGGCAGCATCGGAAATATCGTATAGATAAACCGTTTTCCCACCCATCGCTAGCGATTGGGCGATGCCGCTTCCCATTAAACCAGCACCGATCACCGCAATCATTTCCATCGCAACCCCTCCTATTGAATGTTTGTAAAATAATCACGCAATTGTTCACGTAATTTCATTTTTAAAAATTTTCCGACACTCGTTTTCGGAATTTCGTTCATAAAGACGATTTCATCTGGCAGCCACCATTTCGCAAATTGCGGCCGTAAAAAGTCGTATAGTTCCTCTTTTGTCACACTTTTCCCTTCCTTTACTACAACGCAAGCAAGCGGGCGCTCTTGCCACTGTGGATGCGGAACTGCCACAACGGCCGCTTCAAACACTGCTTCGTGCGCCATCAAGGCATTTTCTAAATCGACAGACGAAATCCATTCCCCGCCGCTTTTAATAACGTCTTTCGTCCGGTCAACGATTTTAATAAATCCTTCTTCATCGACGGTGACGACATCACCTGTATATAGCCACCCATCGCGAAACGCGTCTTTGCTTCGCTCGTCGTTATAATATTCATCGGCAATCCATGGGCCGCGCAAGCATAGTTCGCCCATTTCCGTTCCGTCCCACGCTACTTCGCCGTCTTTGCCGATCACTTTCATTTCTACCCCAGGGACAAGAAACCCTTGTTTCGCACGAATGGCCAATTTTTCTTCGTTCGATACGTGCTGCTGGTAGCTTTTTAGGCGTGATAAGACGACAAGCGGGCTCGTTTCGGTCATGCCGTAAGCATGCACAAACGGGATGCCGTATTTTTCTTCAAAGGCGCGAATCATTCCTTTTGGTGCTGCTGAGCCGCCGCATAAAATGCGCGTCACGCTGCGTAAATCATAGGAGCCTTTCTCCAACTCGTTCAATAAGCCAAGCCAAACGGTCGGCACACCAGCCGCAAGCGTCACTTTTTCTTGTTCCATTAGTTCTGCCAATATTTTCGGCGTAAATGCCGCTCCCGGCATAACAAGCGTCGTCCCGAACCAAACCGCAGCAAACGGCAATCCCCACGCATTCGCATGGAACATCGGCACGACTGGGAGCGCCACATCCGATTCCGACAATGCGGCACTATCAGCAAGCCCTAGCGCCATGCTATGGAGAACGATGCCGCGATGGGAGTACAATACGCCCTTCGGATTTCCAGTTGTCGCAGACGTATAACACATCCCAGCAGGGTGATGCTCGCCAATATTTTTGACAAATGAAATCGGCTCAGCTTGTTGCAGCAATTCTTCATAATGATAAACAGGCGAAAGGGTCGTTTCTGGAAGCGTCGGATCATCGGTCATAACGATAAACGCTTCGACGTTTATTTCGTCTTTCACTCGTTCAATGAGCGGTAGTAAGTCGTCATCAATCAATAGCACACGGTCATTCGCATGATTAATAATATAGGCGATATGTTGCGGTGACAGGCGAATATTGATCGTATGCAACACCGCTCCGATGCCTGGAATAGCAAAATACGCTTCTAAATGGCGATGATGATTCCATGCGAACGTACCGACGCGGTCGCCCGTATTTACACCAAGTGTTCGTAAGGCACTAGCAAGTTTTCTCGTCCGTTCGCCAATTTCTTGATACGTATGGCGGACAAGCCCTTTCTTCATCCGCGAAATCACTTGTTTTTTCGGAAAAAACCGCTCTGCCCGTTCAAGCATTGTCGCAATATTTAATGGAACGTTCATCATTCTCGATCACTCTCCTTCGTCAATAAAAGATGTTCGTGTTCATTGACTTTTGGCGCACGTGTGCGCTTCGTGAAAAAATGTTCATCATAGCGAGTCGCAACTTCCATTCGGTCGTTATCGATATGAATCATCTTTCGGTACGCGTTATTTGCAAATTGAGCTTTCACTTCATCCGTTTCTAACACTGGCGTTAAGCAACAATCGACTTGTTCTGAAAAAGCGATCCATTGTTGAAACGTTTTCGCGCGAAACAATTGCTTCATGTCAAGAAACAAAGGATTATCGTCACAAGCTGCCGATAAATGTCCTTCATACCATTCGAACTTACCAACTGCAGCGCAAAAATTGCGCCAAAAGTGCGCTTCAAGCGCCGCAAGCGCCATATAGCGACCGTCTTTCGTTTCGTACAAATGGTACGACACAACTGTTCCGGCTAATATTGGAATGCCGTTTTTCTGTCCGGTATGATGCTCCAGTACAATGTGGTTCGTCATCATCGAAAGTAGGCCATCAACGAGCGAAAGGTCAATGTATCTCCCTTTCCCCGTTCGCTCGCGAGCATATAAGGCAGCGATAATTTGTTCGACAGCATGGATGCTGCCAATAAAATCAGCAAGCGTAATCGTTGGATGAACAGGGCGGCCACTTTCATCTTTGAATTGAGCGAGCATGCCTGTTAACGCCATATAGTTTAAATCATGACTTCCGAATGACGCATAGCGACTATGCTGTCCGTAGCCGCTGATCGAACAGTAAACGATCGATGGGTTGAAGGCATACACATTTTCGTAACTTAATCTGAGCCGCTTCATCACCCCCGGACGGAAACTTTCGATGACGACGTCCGCTTCGCGGATGAGCTGTTGCGCGATTTGCACATCTTGCGCATTTTTTAAATCTAGCGCAATACTTTTTTTGTTTTTATTGTTCGCTTCAAAAATGCAGTCATCAGTAAGCTTCCGCATCATATCCCCTGTTTTTGGCTCAATTTTCACAACTTCCGCGCCTAAGTCCGCTAAGCGAAGGCTTGCAAATGGACCGGGGAGATAATGGGAAAAATCAATGACTTTTATTCCGTCAAGCAACAAAATCCCCCCTAAAGCCCAAGATGTTTCGCGATGATCATTTTCATCACTTCATTCGTGCCAGCATAAATCGCGCTAACCGGAATGTCGCGATAGCGTCTTGCAATCTCGTATTCTTCCATATAGCCATATCCTCCGTGAAGCTGCATTCCTTCAGAAGCGACACGCTTCGCCATTTCCGTAATCCACCATTTCGCCATCGATACGTTCGCTACGACGTCTTTCCCCGCGATATGTTGTTCGATGACATCATCAAGAAACGCACGCCCTAATGCAATTTCCGTCGCCATTTCCGCGAGCCGAAACTGAACCGTTTGAAATTGGCTAATCGTTTTTCCAAACGCCGTGCGGTCTTTCACATATCGTTTCGTTACATCAAACATCACTTCTGCCGCTGTTTGCGCAGCGATCGCGACGATGAGACGCTCTTGTTGCAGCTTTTCCATCAAATAGTAAAAGCCTTTCCCTTCTTCTCCAAGCAAGTTTTCCGCTGGAACTTTTGCGTCGCTAAAAAATAGCTCGGCCGTATCTTGAGCATGCAGTCCGACTTTTTCTAGTTTCCGACCGCGTGTAAACCCCGGTGTGGCGCGCTCGACAACGAGGAGACTAATGCCTTTATGCGGCGGGGTTGCGCTCGGATTCGTTTTGCAGACAACAATCACTAAATCCGCATGAATGCCGTTTGTAATAAACGTTTTTTGTCCGTTGACGATATAGTCGTCGCCTTGTTTCACCGCCGTTGTCGAAATGCCCGCCAAATCAGAACCGGCGCCTGGTTCGCTCATCGCAATGGCGGTAACGATCTCCCCAGACACGCATTTTGGCAGCCATTTTTTCTTTTGCTCTTCTGTTCCATATGATGCGATATACGGAACGACGATATCGTTATGCAAGCCGATGCCGACAAGGCTTGATCCTACCTTTTCTAATTCTTCATTTATGACGACCGAATAGCCAAAGTCGGCACCAAATCCACCGTACGTTTCGTCTACCCATGGGCAAAGAAACCCGTTCTCCCCCATTTTCCGCCAAAACTCGCGCGGAATGATTCCTTGTTTTTCCCAGTCAGCATAAAATGGATATGCTTCTTTTTGCAAAAATTTTCGGAACGCCTCACGAAAAATATGATGTTCTTCGTGCAAATACGTTGGCATGTTGTCACCACCCTATGATTGCGCCATGTTTTTCATTTGCTCGCGCAACAAAAATTTTTGGATTTTCCCGCTCGCATTGCGTGGCAACGCGTCGACAAAATAGTAGGCACGCGGCCGTTTATACGGAGCGAGCTTGTCGCTTTGTTTGCAAAACGCCTCTAACTGTTCCGCGGTAAGCTGTTGATCCTTTTTCACAATAAATGCAACGACTTTTTCTCCCCATAAAGCATCCGGCTCGCCAAGCACTGCAACATCAAGCACGCCTTCATGTTCATAAAGCACGTCCTCTACTTCGCGCGGATAAACGTTTTCACCGCCGCTAATAATCATGTCGTCGACGCGGTCGGCAACGTATAAATAGCCGTCTTCATCCATATAGCCTAAATCGCCAGAATGATACCAGCCTTTATACATCGCTTTTTCCGTCGCATCTTCGCGGTTGTAGTAGCCGACCATCATGCATGGGCCTTTGACGATAATCTCACCGACTGCCCTTGGCGGCAATATGTCCTCTGGGTCAGACGGTCCGTCTTCGCGAGGTTTGACGATGCGAATTTCGTGGTTTAAGCATGCGCGTCCGGCAGATCCTGCTTTCGTTAACTGCTCATCTTCATATAAGAACGTTACAGCTGGCCCCATTTCTGTCATGCCGTACGCTTGGATTAAATCAATGCCTAACCGCTCTTTACATTCTTTCACAAGCACTGGCGCCATCGGAGCCGCTCCGTACAGCCCGATGCGAAGTGAGGATAAATCGTAATCTGACAATTTTTCTTGCAAAAGCATATTCCACATCGTCGGTGCAGCAAATAACACGGTAATTCGCTCTTGTTCGATGACGGTTAATACTTGTTTCGGGTCAAAATGGTGAACGATGACGTTCGTTGCGCCCGCGTGAACGCGCGGGAGGAAGCAGCAATGCAATTCTGCGCAATGGAACATTGGGGCGGTAACAAGCCCACGCTCTGTTTCACGAATGCGCATGACCGAATTGCAAATTAAGCTTTGTTCAATCATGTCGCGATGTCGATGCATCACGCCTTTTGGCCGCCCTGTCGTTCCGCTTGTATACATAATTGCATACAAATCATTTTCGGAAACGTCTATGGTTGGAAGTTCGTCGCTTGCATGTTGGATTTGTTCGTGGTAAGAAGCAGCGTACGCTGGTACTTGTCCGTCAATGGTCCAAAAAGAAATGTGTGGAAAGTCATGATGGATGGCTGTGATTTGTGGTTCGACCGCTTGTTCAAATAATACGATTTTTGGGGTAGCATCCGTTAAAATGTAAGCGATTTCTTTTGGTCGCAAGCGAAAATTAATCGGGTTGAAGACAGCGCCGATTTTCGCGCACGCAAAAAAAGCGGTCGCAAGCTCTGCCGTATTAAATAACACGGTCGATACACGATCTCCTTTTCGCACCCCTGCTGTTAAGAAAGCGTTCGCAAGTTTATCCACTTCTTTTGCCCATTGTTCGTACGTATAGCGAAGTCCTGTACGAACATCCACGAGCGCTTCTTTTTTCGGAAACTTTCTTACCGTCTGTGTAAACACTTCACCAAGCGTTAAATACAAAACAAACCCCTCCTTCTCTTTTTTATTCATGTAAATAATATTTTTTATTTTCAAATTATATTCTACAAATAAAAAAGAAACCCTTTTTTCCTAATATAAAAAAAGGAAGGTTTCCCTTCCCTATTTATTCAACAACTAAATCCCTCTCTCGTATGATCATCAGTTCTTTTTTGTCATAGCGCCCTTCATGCAACAAACGTACCGCTTGTTTCCGAATTGCTTTTTCAATCAAATTTCGAATGTAGCGACCGTTACTAAATTTTCTTTGATATCCCCCGGCCAGTAGTTGTTCAATATGTTCGCGCAACTTTCGCTCCGCTTCAGAAGTAAGCTCGTATTCTCTTATATGAAGCATTTGTTTTGCAATTTGTACAAGCTCTTCCGTTGTGTAATCAGGAAATTCGAGCATCAACGGAAATCGGGAAGGTAATCCTGGGTTTAACGACAAAAAATAATCCATTTCAGCTGGATATCCCGCTAAAATAACGACTAAATCATCCGAAAAATCTTCAATTCCTTTTACTAACGTATCAATTGCTTCTTTTCCAAAATCTTTCTCTCCTCCGCGTGCAAGCGAATATGCTTCGTCAATAAATAAAATCCCGCCTCGCGCTTTTTTTATTAAATCGCGCGTTTTATTCGCCGTATGTCCAATATATTCCCCAACTAAGTCTGCACGTTCTGCTTCAATAAAGTGTCCTTTAGATAAGACGTTCATTTCTAAAAATAACTTTCCAAGAATACGGGCCACTGTTGTTTTCCCTGTTCCAGGATTTCCTTTAAAAATCATATGAAGCGATTGTTTATTCCCTTTTAATCCATTGGCTTGACGTGCTTTATTAATATATAACCATGCGTAAATTTCCTTAATTAATTTTTTCACTTCATTTAACCCAACTAATTCATCTAGTTCTTTTTGAATCTCTTTTAACACGGCATGTTGATGATAATCAATTCGATTTGTCGTTTCTTCTTTCGATAAGTAATTGACGTTTTTTGCATTAAGCACGATATTAATTTGACTTTTTGTTTGCTTCATCGTCAACTCTGACAAGGCGACGTCACCTCTCCTTCATCGTTGCTTCTTTTATCAATATACGCTGTTGTCACCTATTTCGTGACAAATGCCTAACGAAAAAAATCGCCCACCGATATGGTGAGCGATTTGGCTTACTCCATTTCAATTTTCACATTTTTTTGAGGTGCAAACGTAGAAATCGCATGTTTATAAATTAATTGTTGTCTTCCATCTACTTCTAATAACACCGTAAAATTGTCAAATCCTTTTACTAAACCACGCAATTGAAATCCATTGAGTAAAAAGACAGTAACCGTCGTTTCTTCCTTGCGCAATTGGTTTAAAAACTGATCTTGAATGTTTATTGTGTTTTTCATTACTTCGTCCTCCTCTTTTCTCTCTACATTACGTCTATATATTCGCCTCAAAGTGAAACTTTCCTTCTATGTAATGCGAAATTTCATCTACTCGTCTTTCAAACATTGTATCATCAGTCATGTCAAACCATTGAACAGGCATTTGATTACGAAACCATGTAAACTGACGTTTCGCATAGCGACGAGAGTTTTGTTTCAACTGTTCGATCGCCTCTTCAAGCGTGATTTGTCCATCTAAATATGCATATAGCTCTTTATAACCGATCGCTTGAATCGCTTGACAGTCTCGTAAACCTTGTTCATACAATCGTTTCACTTCTTCAATCAGCCCTTGATCAATCATTTGATCTACTCGTTCATTAATGCGTTCATATAGTTTTTCACGTTCCATCGTCAATCCAATAAGTGCTGCGTTATACACTAGTTTTCTTTTTTGTTCTTTTAGCCATTCTGTCATTGTTCTCCCTGTGCAATGATAAATTTCTAATGCACGAATGACACGACGAACGTTATTCGGATGAATACGTTCCGCACTTAGCGGATCAATTTGTTTTAGTCGCTCGTAAAGTTCAATCGGTGAACATTGTTCTAGCGACTGGCGATACGCTTCATTTGATGGTGCATCTGAAAATTGATAATCGTAAATCACCGATTGAATATATAGCCCTGTACCCCCAACGATGATCGGAAGTTTTCCGCGTTTTGTTATATCTGTAATGAGCGAGCGAGCAAGCGTCTGAAACTCTGCAACAGAAAAAGACTCATGCGGCTCCTTTATATTCAATAAATGATGTGGTACACCTTCCATTTCTTCTTGACGAATTTTAGCGGTTCCAATATCTAATCCTTTATATACTTGCATCGAGTCTCCATTAATAATTTCTCCATGTAAACGCTTGGCCAACTCTATGCTCATTTTTGTTTTCCCTACAGCCGTTGGACCAATTAACACAACGACTTTCTCTCCCATAAAATACCACTACTTTCCACGCTAATTCACATTTATTTATTATAGACAAACGATGTACATTTTATCATCTCATTTTAAAAAATTTTTATTTGAAAGCGGATGAAAAAACATCCGCTTTTTACATGACTCGTTTAAACATTTTTTCTAATTCATAAGTAGAAAAGTGGATAATAATCGGACGACCGTGTGGACATGTAAACGGATCGCTTGTTTTACGCAACGATTCAAGCAACGCAAATATTTCATCGTTGCGCAAAAATTGATTCGCTTTAATCGACTGTTTACAACTCATCATTATTGCTGCTTTTTCGCGAAGTTGCTTTATGTCTACTTTTTTCATCGTTAATACTTGCTTAATCATTTCCTCAATAATTGTAGCTTCCTCCCCTTTTGGAAACCATTGAGGATGAGAACGAACAATAAAACTGTTATGACCAAATGGCTCTAAAATCACACCGCAACTAGCCAGCTGTTCGCGGTAACTTTCAATAAGTACATACTCACTTGATGAATAAGTAAGCGTCAATGGAATAAGCAACGGCTGTAATTCATTTGTAACGGTTGCTAATTTTTCACGGAAATATTCGTATTTGATCCGCTCTTGTGCCGCATGTTGGTCAATAATATACAAACCATTTTCATTTTGAGCTAAAATATACGTCCCATGCATTTGTCCAATCGGATATAATGGCGGAATGCGCTCTTGATTTGTTTCAGCTGTCACATGTTTGTTTTCAACGATTGGTTCGACATCAAGCGGCTTCGTATCCTTCTCGTAAACACGTTCTTCCCGTTCCTCTAACACCATTCGTTCTTCTTTTTTCTTTCCTTGTTCATGATGTGAAATCGTTGTACGCGGAGGAACAATATGCGATTCTTTCACAATATGTTCAAACGAAAACGTTTGTTGCTCTGTTTTCGGCTTTTCCACTCGCGGTGCCGTTACCTCAGGAATTAACGTCTTTTTTTGAAATGCTTGACGAATCGTTTGTTGAACGAGTTCGTTTAATTCCCCTTCTTTACTAAAACGCACTTCCAACTTCGCTGGATGAACGTTCACATCCACAAGAAGCGGATCCATGACGATATTTAAAAATGCGATCGGATGCCGTCCAATCGGAAGAAGCGTATGGTATCCTTCTTCAATCGCTTTATATAACGGATAGTTTTTAATATATCGTCCATTTACAATCGTTGTCATATAGTTACGGGAAGCACGCGTCACTTCAGGTAAAGCAACGTAGCCGTCAATCGTAAAATCAAGCGTTTCTGCACGAATCGCAACCATTTTTTTTGCAACATCAAATCCGTAAATAGCTGCTAATACTTGCCGCACATCCCCATTTCCGTTCGTATAAAACAGTTGTTTTCCATTATGTGTTAATCGAAACGAAATATGTGGATGAGCAAGCGCTAAACGATTCATCACATCCACAACATGTCCAAGTTCCGTATGAATCGTTTTCATATATTTTAAGCGAGCGGGCGTATTGAAAAATAAGTGCGAAACAGTAATATCCGTTCCTTTTCGACTGCTCGTCCGGCCATTTTGTACAAGCTCTCCCCCTTTTAAAACGAGCAACGTTCCCGGACCTTCCCCTGTGCTCGTCTTCAGTTCCAAATGCGAGACAGAGGCAATACTAGGTAACGCTTCCCCTCTAAAACCGAGCGTACGAATGCGGAATAAATCCGCTTCATCTTTAATTTTGCTTGTTGCGTGCCGTTCAAACGCTAAAAAACAATCTTCCTCCTCTAATCCATCACCATTATCAACGACTCGAATTTTCGCTAATCCCGCTTCTTCTAACTCTACTTCAATGATCGTGCTATGGGCATCAATCGCGTTCTCAACAAGCTCTTTCACGACAGAAGCTGGTCGTTCAACGACTTCACCTGCCGCAATTTTATTCGCTAACGCATCGTCCAACTTGCGAATTTTCCCCACAATTCCCCTCCTTTCATTTTAATAGCTTTTGAATTTCATATAGTTTATTCATCGCTTCAAGCGGTGTCATATCAAGCAACTGAAGAGACTGAATGCGCTTGATCACTTCTTTCTCTTTTTTCGATACGCTCGAACGCTCTTCATGATGTTGCTCCGCAAACATACTTAACTGCTCAAACGTTTCTTTATTTTCTTTCACCACACCCGTTGAATTTGTTTCAAATTCACGTAAAATTTGTTCCGCCCTTTGAATTAAATCTAACGGTAACTTCGCTAACTGGGCTACATGAATACCATAACTTTTATCTGCTGGACCTTCTTTAATTTTATGCAAAAAGATGACGGTCCCATTTTCTTCAATTGCGCTAACATGAACATTTTTTAAACGCGGCAATCGTCGTTCAAGCGCTGTTAATTCATGATAATGCGTACTAAATAACGTTTTGGCACCAATGCGATCATGAATGTATTCGATCATGGCTTGAGCAAGCGCCATACCATCATATGTGGATGTTCCGCGACCAATTTCATCAAATAAAATAAGGCTGTTTTGTGTCGCATGGACGATCGCATGACGCGCTTCCAACATTTCCACCATAAATGTACTTTGACCTGCAACTAAATCGTCAGCCGCTCCAATACGCGTAAACACTTGATCAAAAATCGGTAATATCGCTTCTTGTGCTGGAACAAAACATCCAATTTGCGCCATAATGGCTGTTAATGCAATTTGACGCATATATGTGCTTTTCCCAGACATATTTGGCCCTGTAATGAGAAGCATTTCTCGTTCGGCATCCATATAACAGTCGTTTGGAACGTAGACGTTCGATCCTAGCACTTTCTCCACAACAGGATGTCGCCCTTGTTGAATGACAAGACGGCGATCATCAGAAAACTGAGGTTTACAGTAGTTATATTTTTCACTAACAGTTGCAAAACATTGTAAAACATCTAGTTGACTTATATATTTCGCTAATTTTTGCAAACGAACAATATATTGCTTTACCTGTTCACGGATAGAAACAAACAATTCGTATTCTAATTCCATACTTTTTTCTTCTGCTTCTAAAATGAGCGCTTCTTTTTCTTTCAACTCTTTCGTCACAAATCGTTCCGCATTAGCTAACGTTTGTTTACGCTCATATCGTCCTTCCGGCAACAAATGTAAATTTGCTTTTGTTACTTCGATATAATATCCAAACACTCGGTTGTAACCAATCTTTAACGACTTAATTCCTGTTAACTCCCGCTCTTTCGCTTCTAACTGCGCAATCCATGTTTTTCCGTTTCGACTAGCATCCCGAAATCGATCTAACGTTTCGTTATAACCATCTTTAATGATTCCACCGTCTTTCACAGAAAGCGGCGGATTTTCTTCAATCGCCTCTTCTAACAATTGAACAAGGTCCTCGCATGCATCTAAATGTTGCGCAAATGATTGAATATGCTCATCATGCATGTTCATAAGAAGGGTAGAAATGAACGGAACTTGCTTTAACGATTTTTTCAATTGAATGAGATCGCGCGCATTCACATTTCCAAATGCCACACGCCCAGCCAGTCTCTCTAAATCATATACACCACGCAAATATTCGCGCAGTTCTTGTCGCTCGAAATAGTGCATGAGCAGTTGTTCAACCATGTGTAATCGCTGTTCAATTTTTTCACGATCTAATAATGGGCGGTCGATCCATTGTTTAAGCAAACGCCCCCCCATAGCTGTCATCGTTTCATCAAGAAGCCAAAAAAGGGAGCCCGCTTTCCCTTTCGTTCGAATCGTTTCTGTTAACTCTAAATTTCGTTTGGAATACACATCGATTTTCATATGTGCATCAACTTCATACAACTCTACAGGCTGTAAATGGGCTAAATTCCGTCTTTGCGTTTTAATTAAATAATTTAATAACCTTCCAAACGTCACAAGTAATTTTTCTTGTTTCAAATGAGAAACAATCGATTCACAAGAAGGTGGAATCATCGTTTCATCTTCACACGAAATGGTAAGAGCATATCGCTCCTTCAGAGATTGACATTGCTCTTTGTCCTCGGTCGCGACAACGATTTCTTTTGTGCCAATCGAGTAAATTTCATTGAATACATCTTCAAATGAATGAAGCATCGTCATACGACTTTCACCGGTTGTTAAATCCGTATATGCAAATCCGTACGTACCATCTTCAAATGACGTTAATGAAGCTAAATAGTTGTTTGCTTTCTCTTCTAGTTGCTTTCCTTCCATCACTGTTCCGGGGGTAATCAGTTGCACAACTTCTCGACGCACAACCCCTTTGGCCGTTTTTGGATCTTCGACTTGTTCACAAATCGCAACTTTATATCCTTTCTCAATTAAACGCTCGATGTACATAGCAGCCGAATGATAAGGCACACCGCACATCGGCACTCGTTCTTCCCCGCCACCATCGCGGCTTGTCAAAGTAATTTCTAACTCTTGTGACGCTTTAATGGCATCTTCAAAAAACATTTCATAAAAATCACCGAGACGAAAAAACAAAAATGCATCTTTATATTGTGACTTAATTGTTAAATATTGCTGAATCATTGGTGTATAAGCCATGATTTTTCCTCCAACGCCCAAAATATTGACTTCAATTATTATATCAAAAATAAAAACTAGGAAGAATAAACTTCCTAGTTTTTATTGCTTTCTTCTTGAAGAAGCTCTTCATCTAACTGTTCTAATTCTGCATCAATATCTTCCTCTACCTCGTCTGATGATGTATCTACGACGGCGATGCGTACTTTCGTTTCTCCAATGACTTCTGCAACAAACTCGCGCTCTACTTCCACAGTGACTTTATTTCCATTTGGAGCAATCGTGCATTCTAAACAATTCGGCTGTTGAACAACGCGCGCAATCACTTCTTGTTCTTCACTAATAAGCTCTTCATTACGATACTTTAACGGAATGACATCTGTGTACGATACAGTTTCTGTCAGCACTTCCGTTTTCGTATTATCGTTGTACGAATACCAAACGTTCACATCATACTTTCCATGAATTTCAACACTACGATCCACTTTTTTCGCTTCGTATCGATGATTAATAATCCAGCAACCGAGCACGCTTGTCGGACGATGTTGCGCGGAAACGGTATGCGTCGATTGCGTAAACTTTCGTCCTTTTCCCACGACTGCCTTTGTAATAATTTCTCTGTATTGGGACATGAAACAAACCCTCCTCAAAAATGCATTGTTCATTTTATCCTATGCACAGGAAACATAAAAGTGTACAAAAAAAAACAATCATTCCGTATAGTTCATTGTATGCAACTTCTTCGAAATATGTACGAAAAATAAAAAAAGAGCCCATATGAAATGGACTCATTCATGACAATGACCGCAATGGCTATGTTTCACTTGGGCACCTGTTTCTCCGCGTAACACATCGCCACCTGTCGATGTAATAATTTCGTCTGTCACTGTTTTTGAAATGGTGGATGCAACAAGCTGCAATAAATCGTTAATTTCTACTTGTGATTGTTTAAATTGTTCTACAATTGGAATGTCTGATAGCTGTTCGTAAATCTCGTCAATTTCTGCTTCCACTTTTTTCAACGCTTCAATTTTTCCATAATGTTGTAAGTTGACAGCTTGTTTTTGTAACGATTTAATTTTAGCAATCATCGTGCGCACTTTTTCATTTTCATGAATTTTTGCTTCTGCTTGTTTAAAAATTTCCACTTCTTCTGTTTCAGCAATCATTTTAGCTAATTCTTTTGCCTTCTGTACGATGTCATCTTTCGTATATTTCGCCACGTTATTTCACCTCAATCGCTTCTTCTACCATTTCTCCGTTTAACGTCCACGTTTTCGCTTCTGTAATTCGCACATTCACCAGTTGACCGATCGCAGACTTTGGCCCAACGAAATTAACAAGCTTGTTTTTGCGCGTGTATCCAGCAAGAACATCTGGATTGTTTTTGCTTTCCCCTTCTACTAATACTTCGACAACTTGTCCCTCATATTCCTTCATTTTTTTCGCAGAAATTTCGTTTACTAATGCATTTAATCGTTGTAAACGCTCTTTTTTCACTTCCATTGGCACGTTGTCAACCATTTTTGCTGCCGGCGTTCCTTCACGTGGCGAGTAAATGAACGTAAATGCTGAATCAAATTCGACTTCGCGATAAAGCGACAACGTTTCTTCAAATTGCTCATCCGTTTCATTTGGGAACCCGACAATGATGTCCGTTGTAAGCGCGACACCTGGAATGGCTTCTTTAATTTTACGAACAAGCTCCAAATATTGTTCACGCGTATATTTACGCGCCATCATTTTTAACACTTCACTACTTCCAGACTGTACAGGCAAGTGAATGTGCTCAACTAAATTTCCGCCTTTCGCCAACACTTCGATTAAACGGTCATCAAAATCACGCGGATGACTTGTAGTGAAACGAATGCGTGGAATATCAATTTTGCGTAATTCATCCATTAAATCACCGAGACCATATTTCATATCGGTAAAGTCTTTTCCATACGCATTCACGTTTTGTCCTAAAAGAGTAATTTCTTTATATCCTTGTGCGGCTAAGTGACGTACTTCTTGGATAATATCTTCTGGACGGCGGCTGCGCTCTTTGCCACGTGTATATGGAACAATACAGTACGTACAAAACTTATCGCAACCGTACATAATATTAACCCACGCTTTAATATTTCCTTTTCGCACTTTCGGTAAATTCTCAATGACATCGCCTTCTTTTGACCATACTTCAACAACCATTTCTTTTGACATGTATGCTTCTTTCAAAATATACGGAAGACGATGAATATTGTGCGTACCAAAAATCATATCAACGTATTGGAATTGTTTTAAAATTTTATTAACAACTGACTCTTCTTGCGACATACAGCCACATACCCCAAGCAATAAATCAGGGTTGTTTTGTTTCAATGGCTTTAAGTGGCCAATTTCTCCGAATACTTTGTTTTCCGCGTTTTCACGAATCGCACATGTATTTAACAAAATGACGTTTGCATCTTCAGGGCGATCTGTCGGTTCATAACCAAGCGCCATAAAAATACCAGCCATCACTTCTGTGTCGTGCTCGTTCATTTGGCAACCATACGTACGAATGTAAAATTTGCGACCATTCCCCATACCGCGAAATTCTTCTGGAATAGAAAAATCTTTATGATATTTTACTTCCTCTTTTCCGCGTTTTTTTGCTTCTTTCAAAGATGGGGGAACAAATACAGTTGAAAAATATTTTTCATAATCTTGACTCGTTTTTTGCTTTAGACGCTGTAAATTTTCATCCAAAGCGGATTTTTTGTCCGTTGGATGATCTGTTTCAATTTGTGCTGTGTACTGTAAACGTTGTTTTTCGTTCATCGTTATTCTCCTTTCTTTTTGTTCATAGATGCACACTAACATAGTATATTATTTTCCGGACTTTTAAACAATGTTTTTTCCATGAAAAAGAGGATGGCCGCTATAAAATGGTACCTGTAGGTAGGACACTCGAAAAAAAGAGTGTTCAACCTACAGGTATTTTTATATACTTGAATTTCAGAATATGGGGGGTAGGGGACAATATGAGTAAAATAACTTTTTCATCTAAAGAGATAAACATACTTCAAAAAAATCCAAATGTACAACGTGTCAGCGAAAGGTCTATTACCTATACTGACGATTTTAAAAATAGATTTATAGATGAATACCAAGCTGGCAAATTCCCTCGTCAGATCTTTGAGGAAAACGGCTTTGATGTGGACGTTATCGGCATAAAACGAATTGAACAGTCAGCCCATAGATGGAAAAAAGCCTATGAAAAGAATGGCCTGATAGGGCTTACAGATTCAAGGAAAACGGCTTCTGGGAGACCCTTAAAGCGTGAGCTTACACAGTCCGAAGTGATTGAAAGGCAAAGGGCCAGAATTGAGCTGTTGGAAGGACAGGTGGAGCTGTTAAAAAAGCTAGAATTGACCGAAAGGAGGCTGCTAAACGCAAGGGAAAATCTCAATCCGAATAAAGCGTACCAATTGATACAGGAGACCATTGAACAGAATGGATTCAAGGGGATGACCAGGTATTTTTGTGACCTTCTGGATGTCTCACGGTCGGGATATTACAGCTACCTGAAGGCTTCCTCTGTCCGGGAAGCACGGGAGAAATTGGACCTTGAAGCGAAGGAAATCATCTTAAAGGCCTTTGACCGGCGGGGATATAAGAAAGGTTCACGCTCTATCAAAATGATATTGGAGAATGAGTTTGATATGATCTTCAGCCGTAAAAAGATCCAGAGGATCATGAGGACATACGGAATCGTCTGTCCTCACCGAAAGCCTAACCCTTATAAAAAGATCGCTAAAGCAACGAAGGAGCATCAGGTTGTCCCGAACAAATTAAACAGGGAATTCAAGCAGGGAATCCCCGGGAAAGTACTACTTACGGATATCACTTATCTTCCATATAACGGAAATTGTATGGCTTATTTGTCGACCGTAAAAGACGCCTCCACCAATGAAATCCTGGCTTACCATGTGTCTGATCGCATCACCTTGGACATCGCCACCCAGACGATCCATCAATTGATGAACAATAAGAAAATTACTCTCCATGAAGAGGCTTTTATCCACTCGGATCAGGGAAGCCACTATACAAGCCCACGTTACCAGAAGCTTTTAAAGGAGTATGGCCTGGGCCAGTCTATGTCACGAAGAGGCAACTGTTGGGATAATGCCCCTCAAGAATCATTCTTTGGCCACCTTAAGGATGAAGTGGATTATAAATCGGCAAGAACATTGAAGGAATTGAAGTCAAAAATTAATCATTACATGGTTTACTATAACAATTACCGCTATCAGTGGAATTTAAAAAAGATGACCCCTATTCAATATAGGAATCATCTTCTAGCTGCTTAATCTCTTTTTTTATAGTGTCCTTGACATGGGTGCCACTTTACTACCACCCTCTTTTCTATCTTACATAAACTCTGCAACGAGTTGATCAAATTTTTCTTTACTCATTGTTAAATCCGCTTCAGTTAGTGGTTTTTCGCTATAACCAGGCACAAGATCTTGATATGATTTACGTTCTTTATTTTGATAAATAAGCCCTGTCACAAGCCCTTTATGTTTCATTAACGTTTGCATGGCCATTTCGCGATTAGACGGATCGTATCCTTCAATTGAACTTAAGCTCGTTAAATTGTCTTTAAACCAATCATATGTGTTCACTTTATTGTATGTGACGCAAGGGCTAAATACGTTAATGAGTGAGAACCCTTTATGCTTCATACCCTCTTCAATTAATTGCGTCAACTCTTTTAAATCGCTAGAAAAGCTTTGAGCGACGAATGTTGCCCCTGCTGTTAATGCCATTTCCATAATCGACAACGCTGGCTCAACTGACCCTTGTGGTGTACTCTTCGTTTTAAATCCAACTTCACTGCGCGGTGATGTTTGACCTTTTGTTAATCCGTAAATTTGGTTATCCATGACGATGTACGTAATGTCGATGTTACGTCGAATAGCATGAATTGTATGCCCCATTCCGATCGCAAATCCGTCACCATCGCCACCAGCAGCAATAACAGTCAAATCGCGATTTGCCATTTTTACCCCTTGAGCAATTGGAAGCGCTCGACCGTGAACACCATGGAAGCCATATGAGTTAATGTAACCAGAAATACGACCTGAACAACCAATTCCAGAGACAACAACAAGTTCATGTGGTTCAAGTCCAACATTGGCAGCTGCGCGCTGAATGGCTGCTTGCACAGAAAAGTCGCCGCAACCTGGACACCAGTTCGGTTTAATATTATTACGGAAATCTTTAAATGTCGCCATGTTTAAAACAACTCCTTGCATTTTGTATAAACTTCGTGCGGTAAGAACGGGTTGCCATCATACTTCAACACGTTAAATACTTTCTCAGCATGTCCAACGTTCATTTTTAAGATGTTGGCAAGTTGTCCTGTTGCGTTATTTTCAACAACAACAACTTTTTTCGCTGATTGCACAAGCGGCAACATTTCTTCCGTCGGGAACGGATGAATGAGACGAACGTGAGCATGGTTTACTTTTATACCATCGCGTTCTAATCGTTCCATCGCCTCTTCAATCGCCCCGCGCGTCGAGTTAAATCCGACAATTAATATATCTGCTTCTTCATGCTTCACATGTTTATGAACTGGTGTCGGGAATTGAATATGTTTTAACTTGCGTAAACGCTTATCCATTTGTGCAATACGGTTCGCTGCGACCTCAGAAGGACGACCTGTTTCATCGTGCTCAACACCTGTCACATGGTGAATACCGTTTTTCATTCCCGGCAATACGCGTGGTGATACACCGTCTTCAGTCACTTCATATCGTTTGAAGCAACCTTTGTCTGGAATTTCAGGAAGTTCTCCTGTGACAAGTTTGCCGCGACGAATTTCAATTTTGTCATACTCTAGCGGCTCAACAGTTTGCTTTCCTAACGAAAGTTGTAAGTCTGTTAAAACGATGACTGGGCATTGATATTCTTCTGCAATGTTAAACGCTTCGACCATATCGTAAAACGCTTCTTGTACAGTACTCGGAGCGATGACTACTTTCGGAATCTCGCCATGTGTACCGTAAATCATGGCCATTAAATCTGACTGCTCTTGTTTCGTCGGAAGACCTGTACTTGGGCCACCACGTTGCGTATCAACAATGACAATCGGCGTTTCTGTAATTCCAGCTAATCCGATCGCTTCCATCATGAGCGAAAGACCTGGCCCAGCCGAAGCTGTCAACGTACGCACACCCGCATAGTTTGCACCAATAGCCATTGTACAAGCAGCAATTTCATCTTCTGTTTGAATGACCGTGCCACCAAACTGCGGAAGCTTTTTAATTAAATATTCCATAATCTCAGATGCCGGTGTAATTGGATAAGCGGCCATAAAACGTGCACCGCCAGCAAGCGCACCAAGTGCAATCGCGTCATTTCCAATCATAAACATTCTCTTTTTGCCATCTGCTTTTTCAAGCTGCATTAATTGAATGTTGTCACCAAGCTGTTCGCGCATAAACTGAGCGCCCGCTCTGATCGCTTCCATATTTTTCGCAACAACTTGCTCACCTTTGCGACCGAAAATCTCCTGAACGACCCCTTCATATACGCTAATATCGAGACCGAGTACTGCGCTAGAAGCTCCGACTGCAACCATGTTTTTCATTAATGCTGTTCCTAATTCTGTTGCAATATCTGTAAATGGAACCGCATACAACGTAGCTCTTGACTCGTCCGGAATCGTCGGATTAAACTTCGCGTCTGCGATGACGATCCCACCTTGACGTAACTCATGGAAGTTGAAATCAATTGTCTCTTGGTCAAAAGCTACTAATATATCAAGATCATCGGCAATCGAACGAACTTGTGTCGTGCTAACACGAATTTTATTGTTCGTGTGACCACCTTTAATGCGAGATGAAAAGTGGCGATAACCGTATAAGTAGTAGCCTAGTCGGTTGAGCGCAATGGAGAATATCTCTCCCGTACTTTCAATACCTTCCCCTTGTTGTCCTCCAACTTTCCACGAAAGTTGACTAATCATGTCTTACACCCCTTTAAAGTTCCATCAATTGTAACGTAACGTTTTACGATTATAAGTGTAGCACTTTTCCAAAAAAAGCTCTACCATTTCGCTTAATAAATTTTTTGAAAAATTTCATATACTAAACGCTTTCATTCTAGCCCTATTGAAAAAAAATTGCAACATATTTGTTACAAAAATGTGAATTTTTCTTCCGATTTTATTGGGGGATTCGCTCATAAAAATTGCAAAACAAAAATTTTTTTACCTGTTCCTCTTTAAAATGCTTTAACAATTCATCAATGAAACGCGGATAATAAGAAACATTTTCCAATTGTTCAACTGTTTCAAAAATGCCGTCAAAATCAGATCCAAAACCGATGTGATTTTCTCCACCTAACGAACAAATATGATCGACATGACGTAATACATCTGTCACCGTTGTCGTATGGGCATCGTGACGTAAAAATTGCGGAACAAACGTCACACCGATGACTCCGTTTTTCTTAATAAGTGCTTGAATTTGATCATCACGCAAATTGCGAGGATGCGGACAAAGCGTATATGCATTCGAATGTGAAGCAATCGGATATTGAGCTAATTCCATAACATCCCAAAACGCTCGCTCACTTAAATGAGATACATCCGTCCAACACTGTTGTTCATTTAATAGTTGAACGACTTCTTTTCCGAATTTCGTCAACCCTCCCCCACGTTGCTCTAGAGCACCGTCTGCTACCATATTCGCATCATTCCAAGTTAAACCAACAGAGCGAACACCAAGGCGAAGAAGTGTGCGTAATTGCGTTAAACTTTCTCCTATGGCTTCACATCCTTCTAATGTGAGCATCGCTCCAATTTCATTCGGTTGTAGTTGATCGATTTCTTTTTTTGAGCGAACCACTTTCATATTCGGTTGCGACACAATTTTCTCGTAAAAATCATCAATCATCTCTAACGCGACAAAAAAGCGTGACTCTGGTCTGATATGTTTCGGAATATAAATCGCAAATCCTTGTACAGTTACACCGGCCTGCTTCAATCCATCGTATGTGACATGTAGCGATGAACTCCGCTCAAACGATACATCTTGGTCACAAAATAGTTGATATAAAACATCACAATGAGCGTCAAATATACGCACAACGACCCCTCCATACGAAAATTCGCTCTTTCCCATATGATAAAAATAACCTGTTTGCTATGCAAGCAAACAGGTTTATGTGTATTAACGCGGCTCAACAATAAGCTTAATTGCTGTCCGCTCTTCCCCATCAATTTGAATGTCCGTAAACGCAGGAATACAAATGAGATCAACTCCGCTCGGTGCTACGAATCCTCGCGCGATCGCTACTGCCTTAACGGCCTGATTTAATGCACCTGCGCCAATTGCTTGAATTTCAGCTGCACCGCGTTCTCTTAACACGCCTGCAAGTGCACCAGCTACGGAATTAGGATTAGATTTTGCTGAAACTTTTAATATCTCCATTTCTAGCTCCTCCTCGTTTCTAACAATTGCTTATGAAAAGTTGTACTGTTCATTATATATTCGTCCCTGTTTGCTCGTATTCCTGCTACGATATGTATTTTTTTCAGAAAAATCTTAAAAGAGGAACTAGTCAAAATACGGATGATCGTCATTGATAATAATTCGTTGGATAGACCTCGTTTTTTCCGTTTTTTTCGTCTATTTCAATGAGCACAGCATTCAATTGTGTTCGACCTGTCGTCACTTCAAATCGAACTGGAAGTCCTGTTAAAAATTTGCGCAATACTGCTTCGCGATCCACCCCTAAAATACCGTCATAAGGACCCGTCATACCGACATCAGTAATGTATCCTGTTCCATTTGGCAAAATGCGTGAGTCAGCGGTTTGAACGTGTGTATGCGTGCCAACTACTGCGCTTACTCGGCCATCTAAGTACCATCCCATCGCTTGTTTCTCACTCGTTGCTTCTGCATGAAAATCAACGAGAATCACAGGAGTCCGCGCAAGCGCCATCTCGACTAATTCATCTGCTTTTTTAAACGGGCAATCGATCGCTGGTAAAAATGTTCTTCCTTGTAAGCTAATAATCGCTACCTCATATCCTTCCACATGAACAAATACGATCCCTTTTCCAGGTGTGCCTATTGGAAAATTGGCTGGACGAACGAGCACTTTCGCTTGGTCAATAAACTCGAAAACTTCACGATTATCCCACGCATGATTGCCAAGCGTTACTACATGCACTCCTATTTCTACAAAACGTCGATATATTTTTTCAGTAATTCCTTTTCCACCCGCTGCATTTTCACCGTTTACAACAATAACATGGGGCTTATATTTTGCTTTCAGTTTCGGCACATATTCATCAATCATTTTTCGTCCCGGTTGTCCTACGACATCACCGATAAATAATATTTTCATTGTACTACCCTTTCTATACTCATGATCTCTATTTTTCAGTTTCGCACAAAATAAAGCATTTATCAATACGAAAAAGCTACCCCGAATAAGGAGTAGCTTTTACTTTGCGTATTCAACAGCTCGTGTTTCACGAATCACTGTAACTTTAATATGCCCTGGGTAATCAAGCTCTTCTTCGATACGCTTGCGAATGTCACGCGCTAAACGATGCGCTTCCAAGTCATCAATCATATCTGGCTTAACCATGATACGAATTTCACGTCCAGCTTGGATAGCATATGATTTTTCAACACCTTCATACGACTCAGCAATTTCTTCAAGCTTCTCAAGTCGACGAATGTAGTTTTCCAACGTTTCGCTACGAGCACCTGGTCGAGCAGCAGATAAAGCGTCTGCCGCAGCAACAAGAACAGCGATAATCGACGTCGGTTCCGTATCACCATGATGGGACGCAATGCTGTTAATGACAACCGGATGCTCTTTATATTTCGTTGCGAGCTCTACCCCGATTTCGACATGGCTTCCTTCTACTTCATGGTCAACAGCTTTTCCGATGTCATGAAGGAGACCTGCTCGTCTTGCAAGCATTTCATCTTCTCCTAGCTCAGCTGCCATTAAACCAGCTAAATATGCAACTTCCATCGAATGTTTAAGCACATTTTGTCCATAGCTTGTACGGAACTTTAAACGCCCTAAAATTTTAATTAAATCTGGATGCAATCCGTGGACACCAACTTCAAACGTTGTTTGTTCTCCCACTTCACGAATATGCTCATCCACTTCTCTTCTCGCCTTCTCGACCATCTCTTCAATTCGTGCCGGATGGATACGCCCGTCTTGAACGAGTTTATCTAGCGCAATACGCGCTGTTTCACGACGGATCGGATCAAAACCAGATAAAATGACCGCTTCCGGCGTATCATCAATGATAAGGTCAATACCTGTTAACGTTTCTAATGTACGAATGTTACGCCCTTCACGTCCGATGATTCGGCCTTTCATTTCGTCATTCGGCAAGTTCACAACAGATACAGTTGTTTCTGCTACATGATCAGCAGCACAACGTTGAATGGCAAGCGATAAAATTTCTTTTGCTTTTTTATCCGCTTCTTCTTTCGCTTTCGTTTCTGCTTCTTTAACCATGAGCGCAATTTCATGCGAAAGTTCTTTTTCTACACGCTCTAAAATGATTTGGCGTGCATCATCACGCGTCAAACTAGAAATGCGCTCTAGTTCGGCTTGTTCTTTTCGAACGAGTTCTTCCACTTTGCTTTCCATCTCTTCAATATGCTGTTGTCTTTCATTCAGAGAATTCTCTTTCTTTTCAAGCAATGCTTCTCGCTTGTTTAACGCTTCATCCTTTCGATCGAGATTCTCTTCCTTTTGCAACAAACGGTTTTCCTGTTTTTGTAACTCACTTCTTCGTTCGCGAATTTCTCGTTCTGCTTCAACGCGAAGTTTGTGAATCTCATCCTTTGCTTCAAGAAGCGCCTCTTTTTTCAATGCGTCTGCTTCTCGTTTCGCTTCTTCGATCATTTGTTTGGCAGCTGCTTGTGCACCACCAATTTTTGCCTCGGCAATGGATTTACGAACAAAAAAGCCAACAACTGCACCGACGACTAGGGCAAGCAAAGCGGAGATGATCGTTTCACCCATTGTCCTCACCTCCTCTTGCTATAAATTCGTTACTTCATCAATGTCGGCATGTACATTGCAACCATTCAACATACACTTCAAAATTGTCAAATATACATGTACATTTTAAAGGTGACCTTCCATATTGTCAAGGCTTGTCATTGTGGGAAAGCGTTTCATATCGTTTTATTTTCCAAAAAAAGAGGGTGTTCCAAAAATAACGGAGCACCCTTTCCATAATTATATATGCACATAATCACTTTTTTATTGAAGCAAGGCGACCTTTTTAATCAATTTTTTACTCTAAAAAGTCTAGATCATCTTCGCGCACAGATGTCGTCGATGCCCCTGCTGTAATGCCATAATGTTGGCGAATTTCACGCGCAATTTCTTCCATAATGTGTGGATTTTCCTTTAAAAATTGTTTTGCATTTTCTCGCCCTTGTCCTAATCGCTCATCTTTATATGAATACCAAGCGCCACTTTTTTGAATAATGTCGAGTTCAGCACCCATATCAATAATTTCGCCTTCTTTTGAAATTCCTTCGCCATACATAATATCTACATCCGCTGTTTTAAACGGAGGCGCCACTTTGTTTTTCACGACTTTAATTTTCGTCTTATTTCCAACCATGTCGTTGCCTTGTTTAATTTGTTCTGCACGACGCACTTCTAAACGAACAGACGCATAAAACTTCAATGCACGACCTCCAGGAGTTGTCTCTGGGTTCCCAAACATAACTCCCACTTTTTCCCTTATTTGGTTAATGAAAATGGCGATCGTTTTAGATTTGTTGATGGCGCCTGATAGTTTACGTAGCGCTTGGGACATGAGTCGCGCCTGCAATCCAACGTGAGCATCACCCATTTCCCCTTCAATTTCTGCCTTCGGAACAAGAGCTGCGACTGAGTCAATGACGATAATGTCAACTGCCCCACTTCGCACAAGTGCTTCGGCGATTTCTAACGCTTGCTCTCCTGTATCTGGCTGTGAAAGCAACAATTCATCGATATTGACCCCTAATTTTTCAGCATAAATAGGGTCTAACGCATGTTCCGCATCAATAAATGCAGCTTGACCTCCTTGCTTTTGCACTTCTGCAATCGCGTGAAGGGCAACCGTTGTTTTCCCCGAAGACTCCGGACCGTAAATTTCAATAATCCGTCCGCGCGGATATCCTCCTACGCCTAGCGCAATATCAAGAGCAAGAGAGCCACTCGATACCGTCGAAATTTGACGATCTGTTTGCTCCCCTAGCTTCATAATTGAACCTTTTCCAAACTGCTTCTCAATTTGCTTTAACGCTTGTTCTAATGCTGCTTGACGATCGTTCAAAGAAACTCCTCCTTTTGCTTGTGAAAAATAAAGCAGTAACTGCTACTTATTACTATACAGCTTTTCTATTTATTTGCCAAGAAAAAATCGAATAAGTGTTCGTAAATTAATGTAGCAATTGCAGCAAATAATAACAACCGTATTTCGCTGTACGCATCCGAATGGCTCGGCGTCCGCCTGATAATGTAAGGCCAAATGTCTTTGTCCCTTGTTCTGTCGCAATCCCTATCCATACCGTTCCTACTGGCTTTCCTTCCAACTCGTTCGGTCCTGCAACACCTGTAAAACTAATACCGATATCGCTTCCACAAAGTTTTCGAACATTTTCTGCCATCAACTGCGCACATCGTTCACTAACTGCCCCCTCCGTTTGTAATATTTCTTTCGGCACATGGAGCACATTTTCCTTTATTTCATTCGTATAACAAACAACTCCCCCCGCGATAACTGTAGAAGCCGTTGGGAGTGCTGTCATTTCTTCTAAAAATAAACCTCCCGTTAAACTTTCAGCAACAGCGAGCGTCTGATTGTTTTCTTTCAATGTAGCTAACAATTTGCTAAACAACGTGTCATCATTATAACCGTAAAAGTAAGGACGAACGCGGGCTAAAATGTTTTGCTCCAACTCATCAATGAGCCGCTTTGCTTCTTCTTCACGCTCATGCTTCGCTGTTAAGCGAAGAGTTACTTCGCCATCAGACGCCAGTGGAGCAATCGTCGGATTTGTTTGAGCATCGATGAAATCCTCAATTTCTGCTTCTAACTGTGATTCACCGATATGAAAAAAACGGAGAACACGTGAAACAATTTTCTCGCGAACATGACGTTTTTGCAATAAAAAAGGACGTCCATATTTGATGAACATCGGTTGCATTTCTTTTGGCGGTCCCGGGAGGAGCATGTACGTGATGTGATCAACAGTTATTGCCATTCCCGGGGCCATCCCATGTTCATTTTTTAACACATAACTTCCTTCCAATACGAGCGCTTGTTTTCGATTGTTCGGAGACATTGGGCGCTTCGTTTTCGAAAAATAATCACAAATAGAACGCCATGCTTCTTCATCTAAAACGAGCGATTTATTTAACATGTTTGCAATTGTTTCTTTCGTTAAATCGTCTTTTGTCGGACCAAGTCCCCCTGTGAAAATGATTAAGTTCGAGCGTTGCTTCGCTACTTCAATCGCATGTGTAAGCCTTTGAGGGTTATCGCCAACAACCGTATGGTAATACACATCTATTCCTATTTCAGCTAATTGTTGCGATAAAAACTGAGCGTTCGTATTTGCAATTTGACCAAGTAAAAGTTCTGAACCGACCGCAATGAGTTCTGCTTTCATCTTTCTCCCATCCCTTTTTATTTACTTTGAATGACGAAATGCGTGTTTATTTTTCGCAAAGTAATCCCATCCTGACCAAATCGTGAAAACAAGTGCAACCCACAACGAAATGTCCGCAAACGGAAACGACAAAAGCGAAAAAGGAAGATTATGCAAAAGAAGCGCAGCAATCGCTACAATTTGTGTCCACGTTTTAATTTTTCCAAGCATATTTGCTGCTACCACTTCACCTTCTCCCGCTAAAACAAGCCGTAATCCGGTTACAGCAAATTCACGGCTAATAATGACAATCACGATCCATGCAGGAGCTAAACCTAATTGGACAAGCGCAATGAGCGCAGCAGATACAAGTAATTTATCTGCGAGAGGGTCAAGAAACTTCCCTAAATTCGTTACTAATCCATATTTTCGTGCATAGTATCCATCAACCCAATCGGTTGTTGATGCGATGATAAAAATAAGCGCAGCTATGGCGTGTGTTACCGGCAACTGTTCTGTTCCGATTTGAATCACACCGAAATCAATCGGTGCCAACAAAAAAATAAGAAAGAAAGGAATAAGCAACATTCGCGCAATCGTAATTTGATTCGGTATATTCACAACACTGACCTCCAACACTTCATCCAACATTATTGTTTTTTATAGATAATAGTAATATCTTGGCGCACATGATCGTTTGGATTGACAGGGTATTGTAGCGTCTGCCCGTTTATTTTTACTTCTGCATTCAATGTTTGTCCGATGACTAGCAATACTTCTGTTTCATTTGTTAAATCAAATGTTTCAGATTGATTCGCATACATCATTTTCCGTGCAAACGCCTTTCCTTTTCCGTTTTTCACTTCAATCCAAGCATCTCCTTTTGTTGCAATGTCAATGATCAATTGCTCTCCTGTCACTTCAAGTGTCGATCTTCTTCCATTCGTTTCAATCACTTTAACCGTCGCTTCTAATGGTTGTTCCTGCTGTTCATTTTCTCCTTCGTTTTCAGACTGTTGTTCACTTTGTTTTTCCGGTTGTTGCTCGTTTGCTTGCTCGGACTGTTCAAATTCTGTCTTTTCGTTAATCACTTGCTCTTGTGGTTTTTCGTTCACCGTCCGATTTTGGAAAAAAAACCAAAGAACAACAGCCACTCCAATCACTAATGTACCAATTAAAATTTTCGGAAGAACATCGAGCACTTTTGCGCCTTGTTCTGATAATTGTCGCGATTTTACACGCGATAGTTCGCCAGGAAGTTCTTCTTGTTGGGCATTTGGAATTTCGTTTGCATATTGCTCAAACAGTTCGTCAGCATCAAGGCCGACTGCCTCAGCATATTGCCGAATAAATGCTCGAACATAAAATTTTCCTGGCATAATTACATAATTTCCTTGTTCAATTGCGATTAAATATCGTTTTTGAATTTTAGTGATTTCTTGCAAATCATCTAAACTCATATGACGTTGTTCTCTCGCTTCTTTCAAACGCTTCCCTAACTCTGTCAACGGAAACACCTTCCATCTTTAAAAATCGATATTTGAAAATCCGTCATTTCCAAAAAATGAAGACTGATCAACGAGATCATACGTAATTTCCTCATCTGCATCGTGACGCAATTCAATGATATAGTCAAAGTCATCGAGCTTATATTCTGTATGCCTTACAAAAATATCAGGATGTTCAATCACTTTCGTCGCCGGTAGACGCATGAGCTCACGAATGAGTTGCCAATGTCGCTCGTTTGACCGACGCGTCGAAACAATCCCGTCAATAATAAAAACATTATTTTCGCTATATTCATCTTCGATTAATTGACTACGAATCGTCTGTTTAATTAATGTAGAAGAAACAAACAACCAACGCTTGTTTGCACACACGCTTGCAGCTACGATCGATTCCGTTTTCCCCACGCGTGGCATGCCACGAATTCCAATTAACTTATGCCCCTCTTGTTTAAATAGCTCTGCCATAAAATCAACGAGCAAACCTAGCTCGTCTCTAACAAAGCGAAACGTCTTTTTGTCGTCAGCATCGCGCTGAATATAACGCCCGTGCCGAACAGCAAGACGGTCCCGAAGCTTCGGTTCACGTAATTTCGTTACCGTAATATCTTCCATCGTCGCTAAAATGGATTGTAAGCGCTCAATTTGTTCATGACTTTTACATAACAAAAGCATACCTCGCCGCGAATCATCCACACCGTTGATCGTGACGATATTAATGGAAAGCATGCCAAGGAGCGATGCGATATCTCCTAACAACCCCGGGCGATTCATATGTATTTCATACTCTAAATACCATTCTTTTTTCTCCATATACCCCTTCTCCCCTTTACGTTACACGATGCGATCATTTAAGCAACGCTTTGTCGAAACACGCATGTATGTTTATTTTACCATTTGAATGCGAGAATGAAAAGAATGGACGAGGGTTTTTTGTGAACAGATAAACATAGTAAAACAAGCTGGTGGATATCACCAGCTTGCGCTTACATGACTTATTTATTTTGGACAAGTTTAATCATCATGTTTGCAATAGCATGTTGCTCTTGCTCATTTGCGACATGCCACAAATCAGCAAGTACACGCTCTTCTGGGTTTTTCGGATCGACTTGTTTCGCCAAATAATCCCCAATTTGATAAGCAATATCCGAAATGACTTGCTGGTTCATCCCTTGCTCTTGTGCTTGATGAAGACGATCAGCTAAAAAGCTTTTCCATTGTTCAAAATTATCAAGAACAGACATATGCAAACCTCCTTGAAATTCGTTTCAAGAACAGTTTGCCTCACAACATAAAAAATTATGCTTGCTTAACAATACCAACCGCCATTTACAGATAAAATTTGTCCCGTAATATACGATGCATGATCAGAAATTAAAAATGACACAGCTTTTGCAACATCTTCGGGCTTCCCTATTCGCCCGAGTGGAATATCATCAATTAGGGCTTGAATTTCTTCTTCAGTAAACTCTTGAAGCATCGGTGTATCAATGGCCCCTGGAGCGATCGCATTGACTCGTATGCCACTTGGAGCAACTTCTTTTGCTAACGCTTTAACAAATGTATTTTGCGCACCTTTTACCATCGAATATAACACTTCGCAAGACGCACCGGTTAGTCCCCAAATGGATGAAATCACTACAATTTGTCCACGACGTTGTTGAATCATAGAAGGCAACAGTCGTTTTGTCAGTAAAAATGGACTTGTTACATGTAGTTGCACCATTTGTTCTACTTGTTCATTAGTCATGTCCGTCATCAATCCATACGCACTCATTCCACTATTATGAATAAGCACGTCAATAGGATGGAAAATAGAAGACATTAACACATCTACCCCAGAAGGATGAGATAAATCAGCTTGAATCGCATATGTGTCTGTGGATAGTTCTTTCATTACATGTCGAACGGATTGTTCATTTTTGTAGTAATGTAAGTATAAACCATACCCATCTTTAGCGAGCTGCCGAGCAATTTCTTGCCCAATTCCCCCGCTCGCTCCCGTAATTAACGCATATTTCATCTCATTTCACCTTTTCGGAACAACTTGACATACAGTAAACTGTTCGCGAACAAAACATTCGCGAGCGACCGTTTTTAAATCGTCAGATGTTAATGATTGTAACGTTTCTACCACATCGAACAAACTCATATGATCAAACGCATACCGAGTAAACTGATTTGCAATATATTCAAGAGAGTTTAACGAACGTAAAAATGTGCCGATCTTTTTTCTTTTCATTCGTTCGACTTGCTCATCATCAATATCGTCAAACTCCAAAAGAATACGCTGAATTTCTGCCGCTAATTGATCAGGTTGCGATGTATCACCGCCAACTAAGCCGAACCCAAAATCACTTTCTTCCGTATAGTCGACCATAAATGTTTCGTCAATTAATCCTTGTTGATACAATCGCTCATAATGCGGCGAGCTTTTCCCAAATAAATAGTCGAGCAATAAACCGATGGCACATTCATGTTTTAACTTTTCTTTTCCTTTTGTATATACGTTGGTTGCTTTTATACCAACGAAACATTTTGGCGTTTGTACGTTCATTTCAATGACATGTCGTTCACGAGCAACATGAGTCGGCTCCTCATAACGAAATCGCTCGATCTCTGTTGGCGGACGGAACGTTTTTTTCGCTTGATTCGTTCGAATTTGTTCAAGTATAGCGGATGGCTCAATAGGACCTGTAACAAACAATAACATGTTGCTCGGATGATAAAACGTTTCATAACACTCATATAATAAGTCTTTCGTAATGTGTGAAATCGACTCTACCGTTCCTGCAATATCAATTTTTACGGGATGGTGATGATACATGCTTTCGATTGTCCCAAAATACAAACGCCAATCCGGATTGTCATCATACATGCGAATTTCTTGACCGATAATTCCTTTTTCCTTTTCAACCGTTTGTTCTGTAAAATACGGCTCTTGCACGAAATCCAGTAACGTTTCTAAATTTTTTTCTACATTTGTTGTACTAGAAAATAAATAGGCCGTGCGTGTGAAAGACGTAAAAGCATTCGCAGATGCGCCTTGTTTGCTAAACGTTTGAAATACATCGCCATCCTCTTTTTCAAACAATTTATGTTCTAAAAAATGAGCGATGCCATCTGGTACCTTTTTCATCGTTGTTTTTCCGTATGGAGTAAAGTAGTTATCCACCGAACCGTATTTCGTTGTAAACGTCGCATATGTTTTGTTAAATTCTTTTTTTGGCAAAATGTAAACATCTAATCCATTGTTTAACCGTTCATAAAATAATTGTTCCTGTAATTGATCGTGGTGAATGATTTTCATTTTTTCTCACCTTCCTTCTCCGTTAAAAAATAAATCGTATCTAATTCAATTTTTTCCCCCACACGAACGATATCTTCTCGCGTCACTTTTTCAATCCCTTCAAGCCATTGTTGTAACGGACGTTGATTTGTTGCAATGACATTGTGGTAAGACATTTCGATCATCCCTCTAGCTGTATCAATCGTTTCTAATAGTTGATTACGAATGACCGCTTTTGTTTGAACGATTTCTTCATCGCTAAATTGTCCGTTACGCATCGCTTCTGCTTGAGCATGGATGATTTCGAGTGCACGCTCGTATTTGCTTGGGTCAATTCCTGCCATGACCATCATCATTCCTTGGTGACTTTCAATACGTGAAGCTGCGTAGTAAGCTAAACTCGCTTTTTCGCGCACATTAATAAACAATTTTGAATGTGCAAATCCTCCAAATATCCCATTCCATACTTGTAACGCATCATAATCTGGATCATTATATGTCGTGTTCGTTCGATAACCGAGATGAAGCTTCCCTTGTTTCACATCTTGTTTTTCTACAACTTCTTGCACATCTGTTCGTCTTATGATCGTCGGTGTCGCTATTGAACGCGGCGGGCGCACTTCTAACGAAAAACGTTCAGCCACATCATGTTCTACATCCGCTAACATGACATCTCCGACAATGTATAAATCTATTTCATCGTGTTTCAACATGTGCTCATAATGTTCATATAAACGTTTGGCATCAATCGAATCGACATCCTCTAGTTTACCATGAACATCGAGCGCATAAGGTGAACCTTTATACATTTCTTCCATGAGTCGATGTTGGGCATATCGCATTTTATCGTCAAACAACGATTGAATTTTTTGTTTCAATGCTCGTTTCTCCTGTTCAACGATCGCAACAGAAAATCCATCTCCCTCGGTAAACGGACGAAATAGCATATCGCTAAATAACGTCAACGCTTCACGTAATAATGGGGATGTGTCACCTAAAAATTTTTCGTTTGCAATATCCATTCGAATAGTAATAATATGATTTTCTCCTTTTTTCGCTAAATCAACTTGTAACGTAGCACCATATAGTTCGTCTAAATATGTACGTAACGCTTTCATCGACGGATGTCGCTCAGTAGCGTTTTGTAGCACGTATGGAACAAGAGCTCGCATCGTTACATCTCGTTCACATAACGGCGCTTTCATCTTTAATACGAGCGTATTCGTTTTATATTTTTTTGTCGGAATGACATGAAGACGAAGACCGCCTATCGTTTTTACTTCTTCTTGAAACATACAATCACTCCTTTTTATTTTATAGCCTCGACATTTTTTATCGCTCTTATCCGCTAAATAAATCGGATGATAAATATCGTTCTCCTGTATCTGGTGCCATGCAGAGCACACGTGCATCTTCCGGAAGAGTGCGAGCCACTTGAATAGCACAATAAGCTGCCGCTCCAGCTGAAGCTCCGACGAAAATTCCTTCTTCTTTCGCTAATCTTCTTGCCATCATTTGCGCTTCTTCATCTTTGACGAGCAAAATATCATCATACACCGTTCGATTTAAAATGCGAGGAATAAAACCTGGCCCAGTACCAGGAATTTTATGCGGCCCCGGTTGCCCACCCGAAAGGACGGGAGACCCATATGGTTCCACAACATAAATGCGTAAACGAGGAAATTTTTTCTTTAATTCTTCCCCCGTTCCTGTCACTGTCCCGCCAGTTCCTGCCGTAAGTACAAACGCATCAATCCCATCTGGAAATGCTTCTATAATTTCAAGCGCTGTGCTAATTCGATGAGCATCTGGATTTGCTTCATTTTCAAATTGCATGGGGATAAAGCTGTTTGGAATGTTCTCGGCAAGCCGATACGCTTCATCAATCGCCCCTTGCATGCGCAAAGCTGCCGGAGTTAAGTACACTTCTGCGCCATATGCTTTTAATAAATTGATCCGTTCTTTCGTTGCATTATCTGGCATCGTAATGATGCAACGATATCCTTTCGCAGCACATACCATCGCTAATCCGATCCCTGTATTTCCTGATGTCGGCTCAATAATTGTGCTTTCATAAGGCACGATTTTTCCTTCTTTTTCCGCTCGTTCAATCATTCGTCTAGCTGCGCGATCTTTCACGCTTCCACCTGGATTAAACGACTCGAGCTTTATATATACACTTGCTCCCTCTCGAAAAACGACCCGATTGAGCTTTACAATGGGCGTGTTTCCGATCAAATCGATAATCGATTGATACATCATTTTCCCTTCTTTCCATGTAAACTTTTTTTCATTGTACTACATATGAAAATAACAATGGTGTCGAAACGTTTGAAGAAATGAAAAAAATAAGCTAGAATACATGCGTGGGTATTTGATTATATACGGAGGTTGATGACAAGATGAAAAAATGGACTGCTCTTTTATTCACATTTCTCCTCATCATAAGCGGATGTGCACAAGAGCGCTATACAAACATTTCTGTTGATGAAGCCGCACAAATGATACAAAAAGGAGACGTTGTCGTTCTCGATGTTCGCACGGAAGAAGAATACGCTTCTGGTCATATTCCGGGCGCGATGTTACTTCCTTTACAACAACTGCAAGAGCGCATAAATGAATTGAAAAAAGACGAGACATATATCGTTGTTTGTCGTTCAGGTAATCGCTCAGCGCAAGCAAGCGAATTACTAGCGAAAGAAGGGTTTACAAATATATATAATATGACTGGCGGCATGAACGAGTGGAATGGTGATGTTGAAAAATAGGAGGCAGTCCTCCTATTTTTCAAACGAAAACGATATACGTTTTTCTTTTTCATCCCATATGAGCGCGGCGTTAAATGTGTTTTCTCCTTTTTTAAACCCTTTGATGACATTTGTCTTTCCTTCTGTTAACAATTTTTTTATGTTTGTTTGTGAAATGGATTTTCCTAACATCGTTTTTGAAATCGTAAATGAGCACTTTGTTTTTGTATAGTTGACACAACCGTAAAACGAACCTTTATCAATGACCGAGCCCCCACAAAGCTTACAAACCCCAACTTGTTTTCCGATCGTTGTTTTTTTCTTCCGCTGAATCGAAGCAGTATCAAGCCCTTCAAATGACCAGCCGCTTGCCATTTGCACCGCATCTGTTACAATTTTCGCTGCTAATTTTTTGACTTGTTCCATAAAATGTGTCGCTGACGCTTTCCGTTCACCAATTTCACTTAACCGTTGCTCCCATTTCGCTGTCATCTCGGGTGACGCTAAAATATGTGGACCGATTGCTTCAATTAATACTTTTCCTTTATCGGTTGCATATACTTGATTATTTTTTATTTCGATATAGTTTCGCTCCTTTAATGTTGTAATAATGGAGGCGCGCGTCGCTTCCGTGCCGAGTCCTTCTGTTTTTGCTAATACTTTTTCTAGTTGTTCATCGTCTAAAAATTTCCCTGCTGTCTTCATTAACGTAATGAGTTCGCCTTCCGTGTATCGCTTTGGCGGCTGTGTTTTTCCCTCTTTCACATGCACATCATATACCGTTCCTTTTTCTCCGCTTTGTACATTTGGTAAAAGTTGTACATCATCATCTTGTGACATAAGGACGTTCCGCCATCCTGCTTGTATTTGCTTTTTTCCTTTTGAAATGAAACGTGCTCGCCCATCGACGAGAGTGATTATCGTCGTATAGTCAAATACCGCCTCTTCACAATGGGCAGCGATCAATCGTCGAACGATCAGATCGTAAATATTTCGCTCATCATGGCTCAGTTTTTCCAAATCTGGAACTTGTTCAGTCGGAATAATGGCATAGTGATCCGTTACTTTCTTTTCGTTTACATAACGTTTATTATGTAAAATTGAATCATGAGCAAGCGGAAAGTAAGAAGCATACTCTTTCTTTTGCGCAAGCTCCTTTAAAATGTGCGGAAACGTTTCCGCTTCCCCTTTCGTGACATATTGTGAATCCGAACGCGGATACGATACATATCCTTTTTGGTATAGATTTTGTAATATATCCAGTGTTTTTTGTGGTGAATATTTAAATCGCTTGTTGGCTGTTGCTTGTAATGTTGACAAATTAAACAAAAGCGGCGGTAAAAATGTTTTTCGCTCACATGTCACTTCTTCTATCTCTACTTGTTTTCCTCTGCAAAATGCGCTCACCTTTTCGGCGAGCTGCTGATCATATGTTCTTGTTTCATTTTCATGCCACCACTTTCCTTCGTATCGTTTTCCATTCACATCAAACGTAGCAACAACTTCCCAAAACGGCTCGGGACGAAACTGTTCAATTTCTTTTTCTCGTCTCACAATTAATGCAAGCGTCGGCGTTTGTACACGCCCGACGGAAAAAACATCGTTCATCCCTTTTTGTTTCAATAAAATTGTATACACTCTCGATGCGTTCATACCAACAAGCCAATCGGCACACGTCCGCGCATACGCCTCTTCATATAGCGGACGCGTCTCGTTTTCATCTAACAACTGGCGAAACCCTTGTTCGATTGCTTTCGGTGTTAACGATGAAATCCACAGCCGTTTGATCGGTTTTTTGACGCCGCTCATATAAATGATATTTCGAATAATCAATTCTCCTTCTCTCCCTGCATCGCCTGCATGAATAATTTCTGTCACTTCTGGCTGACGGAGCAATTGTTTAATGATAGAAAATTGTTTCGCCTTTTTTCGATCCATTTTATATTGAAAACGATCAGGAATAATCGGCAACGTATCTAGTGTCCACCGCTTCCAGCTTGCTTCATACGTTTCCGGAGAAGCTAACTCAAATAAATGTCCAACTGCCCATGTCATATAAGCACCTTTCGGAAACAGCTCATTCGGTAAAATTTCAATATACCCTTCTCGTTTTTTTGTTTGAAAAATAGATGCAAGCGTCTTTCCTTGATCCGGTTTTTCAGCAATAATCACTTTCATTTTTTCACCCCTTCACGAAAAGAAACCTGCTCAGCTAGCGAGCAGGTTATTTGGCAACTTCTGTATCGTATCTTTTCCATTGTGCACGCATGATAAGCGACTGAATAATTGAAAAACATCCACCAACGACCCAATATAGCGACAAAGCCGAAGGGACAGAACTCGCTCCCATGAAAATCATAACAGGCATAATATATGACATCATTTTCATTTGTGTAGCCACTTCTGCTGTTGTAGCAGTCGGAGATAACCGCATCGAAATAAATGTCGTTAAGCTTGCTAATATCGGCATAATGAAATACGGATCGCGATGACCGAGCTGCATCCATAAAAACGAGTGCAGTTTAATTTCTTCCGTTCGCGAAATTGCGTAATACAGCGCCATAAAAATAGGCATTTGAATAAAAATCGGTAAACAACCGCTCATTGGGTTGACACCGTGTTTTTGATATAGTTGCATCATTTCTTGCTGTAGCTTTCTTTGCGTTTCCATGTCTGTGCCTTTATATTTTTGTTGAAGTTTTTGTATTTCCGGGCGAATGCGCTGCATCGCAATATTGGCACGAAACTGTTTGATGATCAGCGGAAGCAATCCAAAGCGAACAACAATCGTCAATGCAATAATAGCGAGTCCGTAATTTTCTTGAAATGCGTGTCCAAGCATCAGTAATAGCTTTGACATCGGGTAAACAAAATAGTGATCCCATACACCTTGACTATGTTCTGTAATTGGTACATTTCGATTGCATGCACTTAATAAAAATACAAAAAATAAAATAATCCATTTTTTCATTATTTTACTCCTCCTTGTTTGTTATCATAAGCAAACAAGGAGTGTCCTTCCTTCTTCATCACTCGCATACGATCGTTCATCAATCGGAATTTTCCGCTGTTGAAATGTAACAAATCGCACGTGTAACGACATATATCTATACGCATCGCTCGTCTTCACACAGACGTTTACATCGTATGGAACGAATCGTTGAATGGAGATCGGGTAATTTACTTGTCGCGTCACATAGCACGTCATCGCCACAACGAACATACTGAAGAGCGATACATACGTAAATACATCGAATGAAAACTCCATAAACATGACCATTCTCCTTCCCCTATCAATTATAACATGGAGAAGAGAAAATTACATACGAGAACGAAAATGCGCGTTGATTTGTCCTTTTCTCATCGTTTCACGAATTTCTTTCATCATTTCATAACGAATTTCTCGTGTTTGCACTCCTTCCTCGCGTTTGTTTGCGATCTCAACAAGCCATTCAACATCAGCAAAGGAATACTTTCTCGTTCCTTTTGATCGATCAGGAAAAATAAGTTGGCGTTCTTCATAATACCGAATTTGTCTCGGTGACAAACCTGTTAACTCACTAACAATACCAATCGAAATGACTTTTTTATGTTTATACGATTCCATCCTCATCCTCCTCATGTACGTTACATTTCATAACATTAATATACTGTATTTTATGAATATTGAAATGAATTTTGTTATAAAAATTAACAAAATTCATTATTCGTGTTATAAAAAGTAACAAAAATGCTGTTTACAATATAGAGAATAGATATAATGATTATCAAATAAATGACGGAAGGAGGAAAGAACATGGGAACCCTTCTGCAAATAACGATGAAACAAAAACAATTTTATATCGACAAACTGCATGAAGGAGGAGAAATACATCATTGGACATTAGCAGAACTGCGAAAAAAATATGAACAACTTCGAAAGGAGATTGCCAATGGAAAAGAAAGCGATAGATTTAGCGAAACAAATTATTGAGCTTGATCTGCAGCGAGACGCGATATTCGAGCAACTCCTTGCACTTCTTGGCGATCGCGCCTATGAAATATTGCGGCATATGCAAAACAAGTATTAAAGGCTCTTAGCGCTAAGAGCCTTTAATACTCATATACGTACGGTTGCTCTGGCGCATTCACAACGGTGACACTTGGCTTTATGATTACGGGAACAAACCTTTCTCTGTATGTCGTTTCATCAATAATCCCTTCAACTTTTACCCATGTATCGTTTTCCCACTTTGCTGCCTCGTCTGTTTTTACTAATATCCCATAAACGGTTGCATCAGCCACACAACAAGTTAATCCATAACGTGCAACAACGAACTCATTTGCAGCAAAATCACGTTCCCGAAATACAAATCCTGTAATTTCAATTCTTTTCCCAATCATAGCATCGATTTGTTCGTTAATGAAATTTAACGTTGATACGTACTTGTCATCGTTTACAACAACTGTTTGCGCCTCTAACAAATCTTCTTTTAACTGTTCTTGTTTCTCAACTTTTTCCATACCTTCATCTTGCATAATATTTTCAATTTGCTCATCAATATTTTCCATATATCCTTCTGGATCTTCTAAAAACTGTTCGACGATCTGTTTATTTTCTTCACTTATTTCTCTTCCACCTAACTGCACACCACGTTTAGCTGCAAGTGAGCTATCTAGTACATAGTTCGAAAACATAAAACCGATAAGCAAAGGAACAATAAACACTCCATACACTCGTATGCTTTGTCCGACTGTTTTCGGAACATGATGCCCCCCTTCACAATGATGACAACATCTATCCTCTTCCTTTCTCCATATTTGTATACTTCCAAGTAGTAAAAGTGTGAACGTTGCAAAATAAATAAAAGGTAACATTTTAGGGGCGATATAGTTTGTCAAGTTCCCGCTTAATAATAATTTGATAAACAATAAAGCATATCCACACAATAAAACACCTCGAATCATCATCATCCCTCCTCATCCTATGAAGTGAAATATATAGATGCACACATACACAACAGTCGTCACAACACCGATAAATATAACGACAAATATTCGCCGAAAATATGCAAGCATCATTAACGTATTTTTAAAATCAATCATTGGACCATATATTAAAAATGCTAACAGAGACGCTGGAGTAAATGTCGATGTAAACGATGCCGCAACAAACGCATCTGCCTCTGAACAAAGTGACAACACATAAGCAAGCCCCATCATTAAAGCCGGACCAATTATTTCGTGTTGTCCAACTTCAACTAATATTTCACGATTAATCACAACTTGAAAGAAACTAGCGACAAATGCACCAATAATTAAGTAGCGACCAACATCAAAAAACTCATCAATTGCGTGAGTCAACGTTGCTGTTAGCCGACTATTTACATGATGATCATGTGAATGCTTAATCGACTTTAATGGCAAATGATTCTGAAAAATAACATAAACAATTAAACCAATAATCAAAGACGCAACAAATGCAATGCCCATTCTTCCATAAACGATAGACATATTTGACGAAAACGCATAGTACGTAGACGCAAATACAACAGGGTTTAAAATCGGTGCCGTTACCATAATAACTACCCCTACATGAAGCGGCATTCCTTTTGCGATGAGTCGACGAACAACAGGAATAATGGCACATTCACAAATAGGTAGCAGGGCACCAACAACTGCCGCTGGAACAAGTGCAGCTAATGGGCGTTTCGGAATCCACTTTTGTACCATCTGTTCCGAAACGAACGTCTGAATTAATGAAGAAGCAAATACACCTAATAAAATAAACGGAATAGCCTCCAACAAGATACTTAAAAAAATTGTTCCTACTTGTAAAGTAAATGAAGGAACGTTTACTCCCTTAACAAGAACATCCCCAAATAAAAATAAGACCATGATCAATATAAACAATATTAATGAAGCTAAATCCCCTTTTTTATCAACCACTTTCTCCATATCCACCCTCCAAAAAAGAATGATTCTTATTTTCTTTATATGCTTGTCTATCTTTTAACATACAACTTTTTTCTTGTCAAAATAAAATCCCGAATAGATGAACATCCATTCGGGCTACTTCAGCACACGTATTTGTTTGTTTACTGAAATCGTAATTTCGCCTTCGCCAATTTGCTCGCCATCTGCATGGAGAGGAAGAGACATATTGCTGCAAATATGAATATATTTCCCTTGAAACGTATGTACTTCTTTCATCCTTATATGACCACCCCAAAAAACCGTCACAAATAAAGCGAGTAATTTTAGACGGGATATATTATCGACAACAACTACATCAAAATATTGATCATTTGACTGTGCAAATGGAGCAATCTTCATTCCACCGCCATAATACGGATGATTCGCAACAGTGACAAGCCACGCATTCGAAAACGTATATTGTTTTTGATCAACTGTCAATTGCACAACGGTCGGTTTATATATAAACAACTCTTTCAATAAATAAAACACATAAACAAACTTTCCTAAATATAATCTATTCAAAAGATGTTTCCATCTCGAATGATTCACCTTTCGTGAAATATGTGCATCGAATCCACAACCGACACTATTCACAAAAACACCTTGTTTCACACCTTTAAACGTTCCGATATCATACGGTTCGACATGCATATCCTTCACACGTAATAACATTTGACTAAGCGCTTTTCTCCACGTTATCGGGATGTTTATCCCTCGGGCAAAATCATTTCCTGTTCCAGCTGGAATGTATCCGACAGTAACATGATCATACATTTCAACACCGTTCATCACCTCATGGATCGTTCCGTCTCCACCAACTGCAATTAATATAAACGGTTCATGCGTTTGTCCAGCGATTTGTTTCGCTAGCTTCGTTCCGTCTCCTTGTTTTTGTGTAAATACAACATGATAACGAATGTGATGATCTCGAAGTGTTCGTTCGATTTTTTTCCATATTTCTTTACATTTCTCATTTTTCGCTGAAGGATTTACAATAAAATATAGTACCAAACCTTCTCCCCCATTCTCTAACCCTTTCCTTTCATTTTACCATGGCATATACATGTATGACATCAATCTTTTCCCTTGACATACTTTTTAAAGCCTTATACAATTAAAAACAAATTGTTACACCGAACGATTAATAGCAAACTCGTTTCCTAGTTTTGTCTTAGCGTTTTTGACATGGCGACATGGCGAAAACGAAAGGACTGACGCCGAAACGAGTTGAGCTAAAAATACATCGGTATGTTTCACTTCAATCTATATGTGAGGCATGCCGTTTTTTGTTTCTAAAGGGGGATCAACGTGAAAACAAAAGGAGAACTAGAAGATCAAATTAGTCGCGCGCTCACCCAATGGGAAAAAGAATATTTAGGCCGCGGTCCACTCTCTGTGAAAACAGATATTTTACGAAATATGGTCATCGTACAGTTGCGCGGTATTTTAACTCCTGCTGAAAAAGTATTGTGCGAAACAAAAGAAGGGATGTTGTCGATTAAACGCATTCGCGCAGATTTAATCGAGTCAGGTAGCGAGCATCTAAAACAAATGATTTATACATTGACAGGTAAGCAAGTAACAAGCATGCATACAGATATTAGCACAAAAACAGGAGAACGAATGATCGTCTTTTTATTACAAGAACCAATCGATATACAAGGTTGATCTTTTAAAGGCCCATGGCGGTCAGTAAAAGATAAGCCGGAAATATTTTTCGATCGCGTCGAAAAATGTTTCCGGTTTTTTTGTTGAATATAAAAAAAGAAACATAAAGGAGAGGATTAGCATGCAAGAAATGGTGATCAACAATTTAACATCCCCAGCCATTTTATTTTTTATTCTCGGCATTATTGCTGCTCTTGTCAAATCAGATTTAAAATTACCTACCGGGTTAAATGAATCGTTAAGCATCTATTTGTTAATCGCAATCGGAATGAAGGGCGGCATTGAACTTGCAGAACATTCTTTTCATGAACTTATTCGCCCGTTAGTTGGAACGTTGTCACTTGGTGTGATTATTCCAATTATGACGTTTGCGATTTGCCGTCGTCTTGGTATTGATCGCAAAAATGCAACCGGCATTGCAGCGACTTACGGATCCGTTAGCATCGTTACGTTTGGTGCCGCACTTGCTTTTGTTGAACAAGCAAATATGTCATACGAAAGCTATATGAATGCCTTTGTCGTCTTATTAGAGAGCCCTGCAATTATCGTGTCGCTCGTCATATTGAAATTGTTAGAAAATCGCTCATATAAGCAAGAAGTAGTATATCGTTTCTCAGCTACATCTGTATACGGACCGATCATTAAAGAAGGACTATTTGGAAAAAGCGTCTTTTTAATGGTCGGTAGCCTTCTCGTTGGGTTAATCGGCGGCGAACGCGCCCTTACGATTGTTAAACCGTTGTTTATTGATTTATACCCAAGTGTTCTCGTCCTCTTTTTACTAGGGATGGGATTAACAGCAGGAAATCAACTTGCAGCCGTACGTAAATATGGGATCAAACTGCTCGCATTAGGTATTCTTTTACCTCCTGTATACGGGTTTTTAGGAGTGGTGATCGGTTATTATTCAGGGCTATCTTTGGGAGGAACCATTTTACTTAGCGTGCTTGCTGCAAGTGCTTCATATATCGCTGCTCCAGCAGCGATGCGCGCATCCGTTCCTGAAGCAAATCCTGCGATTTATCTTGGCATGGCACTCGGGCTTACATTTCCGTTTAACTTAACGATCGGCATGCCACTATATTATGAAATGGCTAAATGGTTTTATTGAAAAAGCAAGGGGCGTCCCTTGCTTTTCTATTTTTGAATATGTGGTGGTTGTTGTAAATGATTCGTTGCGTGACGAAGGAGAAGAACGAACTGTTCTTCATTTATATCATCTTTCGGAAAAGCGAATTGTTCATGGCGTTCATCATATATAACAATGTGCTCACTTTTTCTTTGAAATATATGATAACGATTTTTACGTTTTTCAAAAGTCACTCGTTTTATTTGATGGAGAGGAATTTCTCGTATATCCCATCGGTCAGCGTACATCAATTTTTTCGTTGTGAGCACAATTTCTCTATTTCGTTTTCTCCAATCGTTTACAACAAAAACAATTCCTAATGCGGTTAACAAAAAGGAAAGAACATATAAAAACACACTTTTTTCTTCAACTGCCACTAGCCAGCGTGAACAAATAAACAACATCAATACAGCATAAGATAACATATTTGTCCAACGAAATGACCACTGTCGTTGGAACAACGTATGTTCGATTTGTTGTTCTTTCTTTAATTGTTCAATAAATTGCTTTTTATGCTCCCCAATTTCATATTGCTGAAAGCGAATAAATGGTACATACGTATATTCAAACATACTTCCTCTATTTTTATGTTGAACATACATTCCAATCCAAGCGATGTATACTTCTTGTTCATCAACAAAAGAAAGGAGATAATAGCGAATTCTTTCACCATACTCATTTTCTATCTCAACATAATCGATGACCTTTATATCGGTCGGAACCACATCATATTCATGAGTCAATACATAAAATAAATGGCTTTTCGCAAAATGAGCTGGGTGATTGAATTCCATCGGAAACAGCTGTTGTTTTCCAATACGTTTCATTTCTTCATATAATAAATCTGCACTTTCAATATTGTTTGCACAAGTAAAAATAACATCATCATTAACAATGATATGATGTCGTAAAGAAGTAACGATCGCGCGTGCTTGAATAGTCGGATCACGAAACGATAACGCCTCTTGTAACAAAGTTGCTATTTGTTCATTGTAATAAAATTCCATCAAACAAAGGCACACATGCATATCGGATCGAACGGATAAATAATTTTCCCTCCAAAATCGAAAGACAAACGTCGGATTATAGTCTGCATCATACTGTTCATACATTTCTTTCGTTTGACAATACTGTCGAACAAGTATGGAAACAATTTTGTCGCGCTGCAAATGACAAGGTACCTCTGCGCGATGCAAATGAAGCAATAACCAGCAAAAAAGATCTGATGGTAAGTGAGCATGATCGCAATCGATAACCTTTTTAATGACCTTCATTCGATGGAGAAGTTGTTCCCATGGAATGGAAAATGTTTGCTGTTTCAACTCGCTATGAACAATATGATATAGCGCATCATCATATTGTTCATCCCCTAACTCGCATATGTAACGAAAAGCCATTTCTTTCGCCGCAGGACTAAAACGTGCAAAATGTTCGAGAATATCAGGAACAAACTGCGCGCTAAAAAAATATAACGAAAACTGAAGTACATAGTAGCTTGGATCATCCCATTCATCAACTGGATCAGGAAACGTTTCTGCCGCATATGCAATCATTTTTCGAATGAACGTAGCTTGAAGTTCTATCTCTTCTTCTGATAATTGTTCAAGCGCACACAAAGCCTCATATCGCTTTTGTGGATCGTCATGTTTTAAATCGCGCATAATTTGCTTTAGTTGTAAGTCAACCGTCGTCAATCTATACACCCCAATGACATCATTTGTTAACCCCTCTATTTTATAATGAGAAATGATTAGCGACAATATAAAGATTATGTTATTGTTAATGATGCGAAATGAAATAAAGAAGGTGTGAACAATGAATCGTTATATCGTCATCGGGGCTGGAATTGTTGGTGCTTCTGTCGCCTTTCACCTAGCAAAAGAAAAAGTGCAGGTGATTTTGATCGATCGTGAAGACCGAGGGCAAGCAACAGATGCGGCAGCAGGAATCATTTGCCCGTGGACGTCACAACGGCGAAATAAAAAGTGGTATGCACTTGCCAAAGGCGGTGCGGCATTTTATCCCCATCTCATTGAACAATTACAAACATACGGTCACCAAACAGGATACAAGCGTGTCGGAGCAATTTGCTTACATCATGATCATAATAAGTTACAAAGCATGGAAGAGCGTTTGTACAACCGGCGTGAAGAAGCACCTGAAATTGGGGAGATTATTCGTCTATCTTCGCAAGACGTAAAAACACGATTTCCTGTATTAAGTGACGAATACGAAGCATTATATGTAAGCGGAGCTGCTCGAGTGGACGGACGTGCATTGCGACGTTCTCTTATTCATGCTGCTATTCAATTAGGGGCAACATATATAAAAGGAAGTGCGACACTTCTACATAAAAATAACCGAGTCATTGGTGCTACAGTGGCAAATAAATGTTACGAAGGGGATGCTGTCATTGTTGCGGCAGGTGTTTGGGCGAAATCGTTACTTTTACCGCTAAGTATCGATTTTCTCATTACCCCACAGCGAGCACAAATCGTCCATCTACAAAACCTTGAGCAACATACTGATCATTGGCCTGTCGTCATGCCACCAAACAACCAATATATACTCGCCTTCCCAAAAGGAAAAATTGTCGTTGGAGCTACACATGAAGATGGTGTTGGCATCGATTGTCGCGTGACTGCTGGTGGAATATATGAAGTGTTACATAAAGCGTTAACCGTCGCCCCCCATCTTGCTGATTGGACTCACGTAGAAACACGTGTCGGCTTCCGACCTCACGCACCGAACTTTTTACCTGTATTCGGTGCCGTCCCACAAATTGAAGGTCTTTATGTTGCAAACGGCCTTGGGGCATCCGGTTTGACTGCAGGACCATACGTTGGCTTCGAACTAGCCAAAATGATTCTCGGGCAATCTACCTCATTACAACGAAGCGACTACGATGTCGCTCAGGCGATTCGATTTCTTTGACGAACGTACTGTTTAATGACATATCCTATTGAAAGCGGAGGTTTTCTTATGAACAAATGGGCATTTGTTTCTGACTTTGACGGAACGATCTCTCATCAAGACTTTTATTGGATCGTTATTGAAAAATATTTTCCTGAAGGTAAACAGTTGTTTCAACAATGGCGTGACGGAAAAATGAAAGATATTGACTTTTTAAGCACCGTCTTTACATCCATTCATCAAGATGAAGAAAAAATTATTGAAGATATTTATCACATTCCGATTGACGAAACGGTTTTACCCTTTATTACACGCATCCAGCAAAATGGGGGCGATTTTTACGTGCTAAGTGCGGGGACGGATTACTATATTCGCCATATTTTAAAAAAATACAATATACATGGCGTAGACATTTTTTCTAATGAAGGGTATTATCACGATAAAAATATTCATATGCGCATCGATCCGAATCATATTCATTATTCAGAACGATACGGCATCGATAAATCAAGTGTCGTTCGCACATTAAAACAAACGTACAAAACGGTTTATTTTATCGGCGATAGTGAACCAGATGTTCATGCAGCGAAAGTCGCAGATGTCACATTTGCAAAAGGCACTTTGCAATCGTTGTTGCGCGAACAACATATTCCTTTTGTTCCTGTGAACACATTTGCGGACGTTGAACGTTATTTACAAGAAAAAGGAGTATTGAAATGAACATCCCCATTCCATCCATTCTTGAAATTGGCGAAGGTGTCATTTGGCGCATCGACGAGCTGATGAAAACGTATCGTTTTTCCAAAGCTGTTATCTTATTTGATGATTTCACTTACCAAACGTACGAGAACGAAATGAAGCGAGCCATTTCATCTGCTTCTGTTCATACTGTTTTCTTACCACCGCAGCTTGATATCGTCGACATTATGAAAAAGGCGTTTGAACTTCCTCACTGTGATGTCATGATGGCGATGGGTGGCGGAGCAGTCATTGACTGCGGTAAATATATGGCGTTTTTACGACAAGTGCCGTTTCTTAGCATACCGACATCTGCGTCAAATGACGGGTTTGCAAGCACAAACTGCTCGTTACTTGTCAATGGTAAAAAAACAACCGTTCCCGCTAAAGTACCATTCGGGATTTTAGCTGATTTACATATTGTTCAACAAGCACCGAATCGTTTTATTTTAGCAGGCGTTGGGGACTTAATGTCCAATATTACGGCGTTGTATGACTGGGAATTTGAACAAAACCATGGAGTCAGTCGGGTAAACGCTTTTGCGGCGATGATCAGTAAAAAAGCAGTCAATAGCTTCATTCGTACGCCGATGCAAAACATTAAGCATCCCATTTTTTTAAAAGAATTAATTAGTTCCTTAACAATGGGCGGCATTTCAACAGTTATTAGTGGAAATAGTGCACCCATTAGCGGATCTGAACATTTAATCTCCCATGCGCTCGATCAAATTAGCGAATCACCGCATATGCATGGCATTCAAGTCGGGATCGCTACGTATATCATGGCACACGTACAACAACATCGGGCGGAACGCATTACAAAAGTGTTTACACGTACCGGATTTTTTGACTACGTTAAAACATTACGTTTAAATAAAAAAGAATATCGAGAAGCGATCGACATCGCACCAACGATCAAGCCAAACCGTTATACGTATATTCATGATGAACAATATCGTAAGCGCGCCATTCAACTTCTTGACGAAGACCCTATTTTACAAGAGATTTTCGTATAACGCACATAATTGATCACGAAACCGCTTACCCTACTGTTGAGGAGGTGGAGCGGTTGAACCAAACGTTAGCTTATTTACGTGAAGCATTAGCAAACTATGCTGACCGACATCACACGATTGCCATTCATTTATATAAAAAACTAATGAGTAAATCATACAAAAACGAGGAACAGTTCGTTCGGGATTTATCACAAAAAGAAGCGGCATTTTTAGATCGCATGCTGCGTCAAGAAATGAAGTATGCAAAAGAAGAACAAGATGTTGTTCGCGTTTATCATTTAAATGAAGTATATGAACAACTCATTTAAGCAAACCATGTCTAGCGCTTACATGGGCGCTAGACATGGTCATTTGTTTTCATCCATAAAATAACAAAACAAATAGTCCATCGTAAACAAATCGTCAGGATAATCGATCCCTACCTCTTCTCCTTCATAAATGAGCGTTTGAATGAAATCATGAAGCGAATCGATATAAAACTCATATAAAAATTCATAACTAAACGGTTCATTCGGCATATGTGAGTTCGCACATACACTCGGTGAGCAGTAATTTACATACGTGCGACACGGAATCGGCCGTACGTCATAAATGAAACATGTGTTTGTTTGTTGATTTAAAAATATACAAGGGATTTGTTCTTCCATGTACATTTTTTTTAAATGTCTTTCTTCTGTAAAATTTAACGTTTCTACTCGCTTTATTTGTTCCGCGTAGTGCTGAGTATACCATTGTATATGCTTATATATGCGTTCTCGCTCGTCATTTGGCAGTTTAGCGATATGAGTCATCATCCATCTTGCTTCTGCACGCGTCGTAATAATGGGAAAATAGCAACAGTGTGTACACCCTTTTGTACAAGTTGGGCGAATATTCACTTTGCGCTCAATTGTATGAATATGTTCATCAACAAGCGAAAGCAATTTTTTAAACGCTTGAAACATAAATTCTTTTCCGTTTTCCCCATCATATCGTTCCAACCATTCATCAACCACATCAACGAACGCTTGTCCATCCGGCATATGCTTGTCGTTAATTTGCTTACAAATCCGAACAATTTGATCATATGTTAAAGCCATCTTTGTTCTCCTTTCAAACTAGCTTCCTTTCAGTTCAATCATACAAACAGAGCATTTATTTGTCGATCTATTTTGCCCAAAACAAAAACCTTCCTTTTTCTTTTCAGAGAAAATAATAGCACTTTGCGTGCAAATGAAAAGAAAGGGTCCCTCTATAAAGTGGCACCCATGTCAAGGACACTATAAAAAAAGAGATTAAGCAGCTAGAAGATGATTCCTATATTGAATAGGGGTCATCTTTTTTAAATTCCACTGATAGCGGTAATTGTTATAGTAAACCATGTAATGATTAATTTTTGACTTCAATTCCTTCAATGTTCTTGCCGATTTATAATCCACTTCATCCTTAAGGTGGCCAAAGAATGATTCTTGAGGGGCATTATCCCAACAGTTGCCTCTTCGTGACATAGACTGGCCCAGGCCATACTCCTTTAAAAGCTTCTGGTAACGTGGGCTTGTATAGTGGCTTCCCTGATCCGAGTGGATAAAAGCCTCTTCATGGAGAGTAATTTTCTTATTGTTCATCAATTGATGGATCGTCTGGGTGGCGATGTCCAAGGTGATGCGATCAGACACATGGTAAGCCAGGATTTCATTGGTGGAGGCGTCTTTTACGGTCGACAAATAAGCCATACAATTTCCGTTATATGGAAGATAAGTGATATCCGTAAGTAGTACTTTCCCGGGGATTCCCTGCTTGAATTCCCTGTTTAATTTGTTCGGGACAACCTGATGCTCCTTCGTTGCTTTAGCGATCTTTTTATAAGAGTTAGGCTTTCGGTGAGGACAGACGATTCCGTATGTCCTCATGATCCTCTGGATCTTTTTACGGCTGAAGATCATATCAAACTCATTCTCCAATATCATTTTGATAGAGCGTGAACCTTTCTTATATCCCCGCCGGTCAAAGGCCTTTAAGATGATTTCCTTCGCTTCAAGGTCCAATTTCTCCCGTGCTTCCCGTACAGAGGAAGCCTTCAGGTAGCTGTAATATCCCGACCGTGAGACATCCAGAAGGTCACAAAAATACCTGGTCATCCCCTTGAATCCATTCTGTTCAATGGTCTCCTGTATCAATTGGTACGCTTTATTCGGATTGAGATTTTCGCTTGCGTTTAGCAGCCTCCTTTCGGTCAATTCTAGCTTTTTTAACAGCTCCACCTGTCCTTCCAACAGTTCAATTCTGGCCCTTTGCCTTTCAATCACTTCGGACTGTGTAAGCTCACGCTTTAAGGGTCTCCCAGAAGCCGTTTTCCTTGAATCTGTAAGCCCTATCAGGCCATTCTTTTCATAGGCTTTTTTCCATCTATGGGCTGACTGTTCCATTCGTTTTATGCCGATAACGTCCACATCAAAGCCGTTTTCCTCAAAGATCTGACGAGGGAATTTGCCAGCTTGGTATTCATCTATAAATCTATTTTTAAAATCGTCAGTATAGGTAATAGACCTTTCGCTGACACGTTGTACATTTGGATTTTTTTGAAGTATGTTTATCTCTTTAGATGAAAAAGTTATTTTACTCATATTGTCCCCTACCCCCATATTCTGAAATTCAAGTATATAAAAATACCTGTAGGTTGAACACTCTTTTTTTCGAGTGTCCTACCTACAGGTACCATTTTACTACACCCTTTCTTTTTTCCCTTTTAAAAACTGTAAAATTACCGATGCCGCTATCCTGCTTGTCATTTGTCGAAAATCAATCGTCGGGTCGATTTCGACAATGTCCATTGCCTGCACCTTATCATAACGCGCAAGTAGCGAAATGGCGTGCAACAGCGTGCGGCTATCCATGCCGCCTGGCCCAATCGCTGGACACCCAGGGGCAAACGCTTGGTCGAGCACATCCATATCGACCGATACATACACCGCGTCCACACCCGATAACATCTGCATACTTTTTTCGATTATCGTTTGTATACCGAGGCGATACACCTCTTCGATCGTATACATCGTAACCCCACATTGTTTTCCGTATTCCGTATACGCGCGGCTATTCGCAAAGTCGCGCAAGCCAATTTGGACAAGCCGGCTTCCATCGACGATGCCCGCTTCGATTAACCGACGAAATGGCGTACCGTTTGTTGGTCCCCCATCTTCTAAATTGCGCAAATCGTGATGAGCATCGAACTGGATAATGCCAATTGTCCCTTTCTGTTTTTGCCAGCCGCTAACGACTGGACACGTGATGGAGTGATCGCCTCCGAGGACAATCCACATCGACTTGGGCTGTAACGCGACAACTTGCTCGATTGTTTCCGCAATGCGCCTTTGTGACGCAGCAATATCAGTCGGGTGCATCACTATATCGCCATAATCAGTAACCGTAACATCCGCTAAATCTATTCCCGATTCGATAGAGTATGTGCTATAAAACGATAGCGCTTGCCGAATGGCCTGTGGGGCGAACGCTGCTCCCGAATGGCTAATCGATGATTTCGAGAGCGGTGCGCCAATCAAGCCGATGCTGCTACAATGCTTTCCGTCCCACGAAATGAGCAGTTCATTTGCTTTTGTCACATAACGGTCTTGAAAATTCGCTTTGCCTGCTTCTTTAAGATACGGAAACATCGCCTCTTCCCCTTTCGCTCACAACTTTCCCATCTTTTAGCACCATTCGGACATGGTTAATTCCGTAATGGTATGGTACGTACATATAATTCGGTGCGTCCCAAATGACGATGTCCGCTCTTCTGCCAACCATAATTCGCCCGGCGTCTTGCCCGCGATTAATTGCATATGCCGCATTGACCGTTACCGCATGCCAAATTTCTTCCGGGGTCATCCGCAAATAGAGAGCAGCGAGCGTCATAATGAATTGTAAATTTTCTGTCGGCGAGCTACCTGGGTTAAAATCTGTCGCGAGCGCCACCGCTGCTCCTTCGTCGATCATTTGCCGCGCTTTTGCATACTTTCTTTTCCCTAAGTAGAACGACGTCCCAGGAAGCAGCACTGCTATTGTATTGGAATGAGCAAGCTGCTGAATTCCTGCTTCCGATGATCCGACAAGGTGATCAGCGCTTACCGCTCCCACTTCCACCGCTAACTCCGTCCCACCAAGCGGGTCAATTTCATCAGCATGAATTTTGACGGCAAATCCTTTTTCTTTTGCTTTTTGTAAAAAGGTGCGCGACTGTTCGACGGTAAATACGCCCGTTTCACAAAAAATGTCGACAAACTCGGCAAGCTGTTCTTGCTTAATGACATCTAGCAAATCCACCATTTGTTGCAGAAAATCATCAGGATTGTCTTGATGTTCTGCAGGAATCGCATGGGCGCCTAAAAACGTTGACACGACTTCTACATGGTGCGTTTGGTGTAAGCGCTTCGCGACGCGCAATTGTTTCTGTTCTGTTTCCACGTCTAACCCGTATCCGCTTTTCGCTTCGACCGTTGTTACCCCGTAGGAAAGCATGCGGTTCAAATGCACGCGTGCTTTTTCGTACAACTCATCTTCACTTGCTGCTCGCGTCGCGCGTACAGTCGATAAAATGCCGCCGCCTCGCTTTAAAATGTCTAAATACGAAACACCTTGCTGCTTTAGCGGCAGTTCATGTTCGCGCGAACCAGCGAAGACAAGATGGGTATGCGGATCAACAAGACCGGGCGTGACGAGTTTCCCTTCTGCGTCAATGAGATGACTAGCAGAAATAGTTTTTGCTTCTTCATTGCTACCAATCCACGCCACGCGTCCATTTTTTATTCCAACGGCTGCCTGTTCAATTAGAGGGAGCGTCTTCATCTTCTCCCCCTTTACCGGTCCGTCCCCTTCCATCGTTAATAGCTGCCCAATATTTACAATCAGCGTATCCATCATATTTACCCCCTTAGCATCGGGATATGAACGTTCATTTCTTTTGCTACTTCAATTGCTCGTTCATAGCCCGCATCTGCATGGCGGATAATGCCCATGCCAGGGTCGGTCGTTAGCACCCGCTCGAGCCGTTCCTCCGCTAAATCTGTTCCATCGGCAACGACAACCATTCCCGCATGCAACGAATAGCCCATGCCAACGCCACCGCCATGATGGAATGAAATCCAAGAGCCTCCAGCAGCAGTGTTAATGAGCGCATTGAGCACCGCCCAGTCCCCGACAGCATCGCTTCCGTCTCTCATCGCTTCTGTTTCGCGGTTTGGAGAAGCAACCGAACCGCAATCTAAATGGTCGCGCCCGATGACAATCGGCGCTTTTACTTCGCCTTTGCGTACTAATTCGTTCATCGCTAGCCCCATTTTCACCCGCTCGCCATAACCGAGCCAGCAAATGCGCGCAGGAAGCCCTTGGAACGCTACTTTCTTTTGTGCCATATCAATCCAGCGCAAGAGCGCCTCGTTTTCTGGGAACAGTTCTTTAATTAGTTCATCTGTGCGATAAATATCTTCTGGATCGCCGGATAGCGCTGCCCAACGGAACGGTCCTTTTCCTTCACAAAATAGCGGACGGATATACGCAGGAACAAACCCCGGAAACGCAAAGGCGTTTTCGACTCCTTCGTCTTTAGCGACTTGGCGAATATTATTGCCGTAATCAAAAACGATCGCACCGCGTTTTTGGAACTCTAACATAGCTTCTACATGTTTTGCCATGCTTTGTTTTGAACGGCGGACGTATTGTTCTGGATTGCTTTTTCTCCATTCAGCTGCTTCTTCTAACGATAGCCCTTCTGGTACATAGCCGTTTAATGGATCGTGGGCAGACGTTTGGTCGGTCACGATGTCGATATGCACACCGCGTTGTAACAACTCATGGTGCACTTCGGCGGCGTTGCCAACAAGCCCGATCGATAACGCCTCCCCTTTTTCTTTCGCTTCCTGCGCCCAACGAAGCGCTTCGTCGAGCGAATACGTCATCCGGTCACAATATTTCGTATCCATCCGCTTTTGAATTCGGTTTGGATCGATTTCTACGGCAATGACGACTCCTTCATTCATCGTTACCGCCAGCGGCTGTGCCCCGCCCATACCGCCTAATCCAGCAGTAAGTGTAATCGTTCCTTTTAACGTGCCGCCAAAATGCTTTTTGGCTACCGCAGCAAATGTTTCATACGTTCCTTGTAAAATGCCTTGAGTGCCGATATAAATCCAGCTTCCCGCTGTCATTTGACCGTACATGATTAACCCTTTTCGATCGAGCTCATGAAAGTGCTCCCACGTCGCCCATTTCGGTACAAGGACAGAGTTTGACAAAAGTACGCGTGGTGCCCGTTCATGCGTTTTAAACACGCCGACCGGCTTTCCAGATTGAATCAATAACGTTTCATCGTTTTCGAGCGTACGCAACGTACGGACAATCGCATCGAATGCTTCCCAATTTCGCGCCGCTTTCCCAATGCCACCATAGACAATTAACTCTTCCGGTTTTTCCGCTACTTCTGGATCTAAATTGTTGTATAACATGCGTAACACCGCTTCTTGTTCCCAGCCTTTACATTCGAGTTCTAATCCTTTTTTTGCTTGAATATGTCTCATTCTCATATCCCCTTTCATCTATTGGTTACCGTTTCTATCGTTTGTAGAAAAAAATCCCCTTTCACATCCTTCAGCCATTTTGCCGCTGCCTCGATATCTTTTGCGAAGACGCGGTCTTTTGTAATGGACGGAATGATTTTCCGCGCTGCTTCATAAAACGCGCGCGTCTTTGGTGCCATTTGTTCCACTCCACGATATTCGACGGCCTGCAACGCACAAATGAGTTCAATCGCCAAGACGCGCCGCGCATTTTGAATGATCGCATATGCATGGCGAGAGGCGATCGTTCCCATGCTGACATGGTCTTCTTGATTGGCGGATGACGGAATCGAATCGACACTTGCAGGGTGTGCTAACGTTTTATTTTCCGATACAAGTGACGCGGCCGCATACTGCATAATCATTGCCCCTGATTGTAGCCCAGGTGCTGGACTCAAAAACGGCGGCAAATCGTTTAGTTGCGGATTGACAAGCCGTTCAATGCGTCGCTCCGAAATGTTGGCCAGTTCTGCCACAGCAATTTTCATAAAGTCCATCGCTAAAGCAATCGGTTGTCCGTGGAAGTTCCCGCCAGAAATAACGGCTGCACCGTGATCGAAAATAAGCGGGTTATCAGTGGCGGCGTTTATCTCAATTTCTAGTTTTTCTTTTACATAGTCGAGCGCTTGCCAAGAAGCCCCATGCACTTGCGGGATACAACGAAGCGAGTAAGCGTCTTGGACACGCAATTCGCCTTGTGTCGTCGTCAGTTTACTTCCTGCTAAATACGAACGGATGCGTTTGGCTACTTCCGTTTGTTGGCGGTAGCCACGCACAAGGTGCACGCGCTCATCAAATGCATCGATAATGCCGCGCAAGCCTTCCATCGTTAACGCTGCAATTAACTCACTTTCATAAGCGAGCTGCTCTGCTTCCAAATAACCGACGACCCCCATTGCCGTCATCGCTTGTGTGCCGTTAATAAGCGCTAATCCTTCTTTTGCTTTTAATGAAAGAGGAGCAATGCCCGCTTGTGTCAACGCAGCGAGCGCAGGCATACGGCGCCCTCGGTAAAACACTTCTCCTTCACCAAGCAATGCAAGCGCTAAATGCGATAGCGGCGCTAAGTCACCGCTCGCTCCGAGAGAGCCTTGCTGCGGAACGACTGGATGAATATGCGCATTTAATAAATCAAGCAACCGTTGAATGACGATCGGGCGAACGCCGGAACAGCCTTTTAAGAGCGCGTTGGCCCGCAATAAAAGCATCGCACGCGAAACGATTTCTGGAAACGGCTCACCTACCCCACAAGCATGTGAATGAATTAAATTCCACTGCAACTCCTCTACATCGTCTGCTTCAATAAACACGTCACTAAACTTTCCAAAGCCTGTCGTAATCCCGTATACAATTCGTTTGTTAGCAACGATTTCTTCGACCGCCTGTCGGCTTTTTTTGACTGCATCTATACTGTCTTTCGATGCAATAACGGCTTCATTTTGATATAACACCCGTTTAATCTGCTCTAACGTTAACGTGTATCCTGTTAAAATGACCACGTTCACACCCCATTCCTTTAATGAAATAAAAAAGGAGGCTACACCACCATTTGGTGGAATAGCCTCCTTCTAAACTAAAGATCTATAGGCTACATATGATTAATTCCTAATCCGATTGTTTCGTGCTCTAACCCACGAATCGGCGCCCCGATTGTTCCGTATAACGCCACAGCAATCCATTCGCCTTCTGCTTCGTTTTCATATGGCATTCCGCGTACAACCGCAAAGCGAAGACCGACCGTTCGCATGAAATCACCTAATTCTACTTGACCTCTTGTAACCCCTTGCATCGCTTCGACAACCGCGTGATATAAAGCATGCATTTCACGGTACAACTCTCCGTTCACGACACCGTTTCGTTTAGCTGCTGTTTCGATGGCGGCTACAATTTTTTGCAGTTCCATGGCTCCAACTTTTCCTTTGCAACAACGCCACTGCAATGTAGCTAAGTGCTCAAGCAGCGCTTGCTCCTCTTCTTCTTCCATCAAAGCGAGCAATATCGCATTGCGGCCAATTCTTCCTCCTGTCTTTTTTAGCAACGTATATCAACACCTATTTTTTAAATTTTCTAAAAAACTAATGATCTATCATCATTGTAAAGGTCCTTTTGCCAACTGTCAATTGTTTTTTACCACTTTTTAACAAATTAATATAGTGCCTTATTACTAAACTAAAGTTTAACTTCGCGATCTCAATAACATGACACCGGACAACTATTAAGCAAATCATCTATATCTGGCGTTTTTTATCTCCCCGCCATCCCCAAAATATAAAACGCCCTTCATATTTTTTGTTGCGGATCATTGAATTTTTAAACGGTTTGTCGATTATCATAATTTTGTAAAAAAAAAATAAAGAGGCGTTTCGCGCCCCTTTATTTCAATACCCCCATCAATTCATCGACAGATAATAGCTTTCCTGTTGATACAACTTTTTCATTTACGACAAGCGCTGGCGTGCTCATCACTCCATAGCTCATAATTTTTCCAATATCCTCTACTTTCTCTACTTGCGCATCGATTTGAAGTTGCGCAATGGCCATTCGAACGTTTTGTTCGAGCTCTTTGCATTTTTTACATCCTGTTCCTAACACTTTAATCACCATTTTTTCATCCTCCTACAATATCGCATTAAATATATAGCCAATGGCGATAATGCCAATGGTTACAATAAGGACAAACATACCAATGAGCTGCGGTTTCATTACTTTGCGAAGCAACACCATCTCTGGGAACGATAGCGCTGTCATCGCCATCATAAAGGAAAGTGCCGTTCCCGGCGCCACTCCTTTCCCCATTAACGCTTCAATCATCGGAAGTGATCCGACTGCATTCGAATATAAGGGTACTCCAAGAATGACCGCTACTGGAACAGCTAATATACTTTTTTCTCCAGCATAACGAACGAGTAAATCTTCAGGAACATATCCGTGAATCCACGCCCCAATTCCAATACCAATAAGCAAAAATACCCATATTTTTTTTACAGTATCAATGACATTTGTTTTTGCATAAGCGAATCGCTCACGCATCGTCATTTCTTGGACAACAGATTCCCCTAATTGAATATTAAACACATATGGCTCGACATATTTCTCTAATTTTAGCTTTCCAATCACCCATCCAGCGATAATGGCTAATAATACGCCAAACAAGACGTACAACACCGCAATTTTCCACCCAAAAATCGAAAACAACATAACAAGTGAGACTTCATTGACAATCGGTGACGAAATTAAAAAGGTAAACATCACCCCAAGCGGAATGCCTGCCTCGACAAATCCGATAAAAAGAGGAACGGTTGAACACGAACAAAATGGCGATACGACACCAAGCAAAGCTGCTAGTACGCTCGCAATTCCTTTTTTCTTCCCGCTAATCCATCGCTTTACTTTTTCAGGCGGAAAATAGCTACGTACAAACGAAATGGCAAACACCATAACAGACAATAAAAAAAGAATTTTTAACGTATCATAAATAAAAAAATGGAGCGCTCCTCCAAACTTTGAAGTGATCGACAGTCCGAATACATCTTCAACTAACCAATCCGCAAACATGTTAAACATGAATATCTCTTCTTTCTTCCATAAGTGGCATGACCACTTCTTGATTTAGTTGATAAATTGTAAATTTTCCTTGTTTATATACATGTACTACTTTTCCTCGCTCAAGCAATTTCAAATGATGCGTAACAGTCGATGGAGGTAGCTGCAAGGCAGCTGTAATCTCACACATACATAAATCGCTGTGCATTAACATACCAACAATGCGCAAACGTGTTTCATCACCAAGTGCTTTAAACAATTGAGCGCGATGTTGTATGAGCTGATCATCTTGAAGAAAAGGAAACGTTTGCTTTGCTTTTTCAATCACGCCGTTTAGTTCTTGCTCATTTTTTAGTTGCCAATGATTTTTCATCCGTCATTCACTCCCCTCACTTTTATAATAAAACTATTTTTCTAGTTTTATAGTTGTAAATAATGAACATTTTTTGAACATCATTTTTAAATTCCCCCAGTCTTTTTTCGTAGTCTTTAAATGACTGTTTACTCATAAAAACCCATGGTGCTACGAGCACCATGGGTTTTGCCATTAAACCGCTTCATCTACTTCTTTAAGCGTTGTTAATAGACATTGATGTGCGGGATGGACATGATTACCTTCTCCCTCTTTCAAATACCCAAAAACGACTTCCTGCAAAATTAACTGCCATGCCCGCAACCGTCGCCACGGCTTTACTGCTAAATAGCTGCATTCCTGCTAATTTATGCAGCAAATAAAGCAAAACGATTGTCGTGCTTAACGATACAAGGTTGATGAAAATAAACTGAAGAAACTCTTGAACAGATGCTTTTTTTCGTACTTGAAACGTCCATGTGCGGTTCCAAACATAGCTATTCATCATACCTGCGCTATAAGAACATACTTGTGAAAAAACATATGGAACTCCTATCGAAGCAAGCAAGAAAAATACTACGAAGTCGACGAGTGTATTTCCTATCCCAACAACGGCAAAGCGAACAAGCATCATTTTTTCATTCCACATAATATGGTACCTTTTCATTTCCGCGTCTGATTCCCCAGCTTTCTTTTAAAATATAGAGCGGGCGATGCTTCACTTCATCGTAAATGCGACCGATATATTCTCCGATTACGCCAAGCATTATAAGGACAACACCGTTGAAAAAAAGAACCGTCATCACGAGCGATGACCAGCCCGTGACGGTAGAATGGGTAAACAATTTTAAATACAAGACAGCTATCATCCAAACGACACTAACAAACGAAAGCAAAAACCCTAACAAACTGGCAAGCTTTAGCGGTTTGTATGAAAAAGACGTAATGCCGTCAAGCGAAAAGCGAATCATTTTTTTGAGCGGGTATTTCGTTTCCCCCGCAAACCGCTCGTCGCGTTCATATTCAATCGCCGTTTGTTTAAAGCCAACCCAGCTCACGAGCCCGCGCACGAACCGGCTCCGCTCTCTCATTCCTACTAACTCGTCGCGCACTTTTCGGTCGATTAAACGGAAATCGCCCGTATCAAGAGGAATATCAATTTCCGTCGCTGCCCGTAATAACCGGTAAAAGGCGTAGGCAGTTGCTCTTTTAAAAAACGTTTCTCCTTTTCGTTTCGTTCGCTTTGCATAGACGACATCGTACCCTTCTTTCCACTTTTCAATCATTTCTAAAATTAACTCTGGCGGGTCTTGCAAGTCCGCATCAATAATGACAATCGCTTCCCCAGAAGCATAATCCATCCCTGCTGTAATTGCAATTTGATGCCCAAAGTTGCGGGAAAAATCCAAATATTTCACTGTATCGTCTCTAACCGCAAGCTCTTTTAACATATCAAGCGTGTCATCTTTACTACCATCGTTGACAAATAATAGCTCATACGCTCCGTCCGTTTGTTCCATTACTCTTTTTAATCGCTTATACGTTTCACGAATCACAAGCGCTTCATTATAGACAGGAATCACGACCGAATATTTCACCATGTTTCTCTCCTCCTATCCTTCATATTTATACAGCTTTTCTGCACCGTCTCTCCCAAACGACTGTTGTGTATCGCTGGATTGTTTCCATTCGGATTGCGGTATTTCTTTGCAGTGTGTTTGAATCCACTCGACGATGTCATTATTGCTTTGACCGCCACCGAATCCAGAAAGAAGGAAATATTTCACTTCCCCATTTTTCACTAAGTTCTCTAGCTTTTTAGCCGTCAATGCTGGGTCGTTTCCGGAGAATCCACCCATTGCCATGACCGCTTTATCGGTTTTTAACATGATTTGTGCCGCTTCTGTCGCACGGAACGTCGCTACTAAATAAGTTTCTCCATCATAGTTCTTTTCTAAATATTGAATGAGCTTCTCATTTGCTTCATTTCTTTCCACACTCCCCATCATCCGCCCATCTTGTCGGCCATCGAAGGTTGTTTGCGGACCTGCTGCTGGAATCATGCTATTGCCGCCGTACAATATAGGTGTGAGCGCCCAATAAAACGGCATGAGCAGAAGTCCAACTAAACTAGCTACTTTTACATAGTAGGCGATTCGCGTATGCTGCCGAAATGCAAGAAGCAAAACAAACGAAGCGAGCCCTAATAAGCCGACGAACCATATCCAGATAGTTGACATCGCCGCTTTATTTTGATAAAGAATGTACGCTTCTAATGAAAATGTCGCCAAAAACGCACTTGGAAGCAGCCATTGTTGTTTGCCCTCTTTGTAAAATTCCCATAATAACACACTACCAATCGCCACAAGCGCTGCAATCGCTGGTGCCATCATGCTTAAATAATAGCGATGGAAAAAACCAGCAATACTAAAAAATCCCATCATCGGAATGAGCCATGCCAACCAAAATACCGCTACTTTATGCGAAATGGTAAACATCCGCTGTTTGCGGATCGATAACCCAACCGCAATCGTGCTAAAAAGAACAAACGGTAATAACCAGCTAATTTGTCCGGAAAGCTGTTGGTTAAACAGGCGAAAGATTCCGCGATTGCCTGTTTCTCCGATGCCGATCCCACCTCCACCTTTAAACTCCGGCAGTTGTGGTGGTGTATTCCCGCTGTTCTCGGATTGCCCCATACGTTGCATGCCGTTCGGTAGTTGTCCCGCACCATTTGGCGGCTGTGGCATCTCCCCTCTTTCCCCTGCGTTAGCGTCCATCGTACGATTCCCACCTGGTCCTGCACTGCCAGTAAGCCGACCGATGCCGTTATAGCCAAGCGCCAATTCCAATACAGAGTTTGTTTGGCTGCTGCCGATATACGGACGGTTGTCTTTCGGCATAAGATCAGCAATTGCGGCATACGATAGCGACGTCATCAGCAACACCACGGTTGCGAGGGCTAGCTGTTTCATTTTTCGTTTCCAAGTCTCATTTTTTGCCAACCAATAAAATATGTAAAACGCCGGCAACACCATATACGCTTGCATCATTTTCATGTTAAAGCCAACCCCAACAAGCGCAAAGCTAACAAGGAGTGATGTTGCTTTTTTCGTATGAATGGATTTGATCAGTGCCCACGTCGCAACTAACAGCGTAAAAATTAAAATCGTATCTAAATTGTTCGTGCGAGTAACTGCGACAAAAATAGGGGTGCACGCAAAAATAAAGCTCGCCCATCGCGCTGCGACGCGACCAAAAAACGGCTTGACGATGAAATAAAGAAGCGATGTGGACAACACGCCAGCAAGCGCTTCTGGAAGCAAGACGCTCCAATCGCTTACGCCAAATAAAGCGACGCTCAGCGCTTGAAACCATAGCGCCACCGGCGGCTTGTCGACCGTAATAAACCCAGCTGGGTCAAGCGATGCGAAGAAAAAGGCTTTCCAATTCGCTGTCATACTTTTCGCCGCAGCCGTATAATATTCGTTCGAACCAGCGTTGCCAATGTTGTAAAAATACAAAAACGAAGCCAATGCGATGATGGCTATGAGCCACCAGTCCATCTTTTTCTCTTTCATTTTTCTTCCTCCATTTATAAAATTTTCTCTTCTAATTCACTGGTCCCATCATACAGTCTTTCAATGAAAATTAAGTGAAAATAAAAAAGAGCCAATAAACCATTTGGCTCCTTTAGTTCCTCGGCCCCCATAAGATAATCAGCACACCAAGCAAGCATACGGCTGAGCCGATCCAGTCATAAAGATCAGGAGTTTTTCGATCAATTCCCCATCCCCATAAAACAGATAAAACGACAAACACGCCACCGTATGCCGCATAAATCCGCCCAAATGACGGAAACTGCTGCAACGTCGGAATGATGCCGTAAACGATCAAAATCACTCCCCCAACTAATCCGTACCAAGCCGGCTTTGATTCGCGCAACGAAAGCCAGATTAAATAGCCGCCGCCAATTTCTGCAAGCCCTGCTAAAATGAATAACATCACTGCCAACATCGAACCAAATCCTCCTATTTCCCAAGAAGTTCCAACCAGTCTTTCATTAGGCGATGGGTTGCTTCAAAAAACAACTCATCAACTGTATTGCCTTTCACCATGTCTCCATCGATGAGTACAAACAATCGTTTTTCATTTCCCTAAACAACCTTTTCGTTTCGCTATTTTTATACGTCCGCTGCAAAAATTTATATAATTTTTTGTTTCATATTTCTGTTCCTTATAAAAGCAAATTTTTGTGGTTCATCACCAAATTTTGTGATTTAGTGACAAAAAAGAGAAAGCACTGACGAGATCCTGGCAATAATGTTAGCGGTGAAATAAACATTAAGGAGGTCTCGTAAGTGCTTTCTATACCACTAGGATTGCCAGAATTTAAAGTGATTAAACAAGAACTTCTTTCCTATGGTTATGCGATTCATGTAGAGAAAACAGAGACACAGGAACGTTGCCCTCATTGTGGTTTTGCCACTTCCTCTGTCCACGACAGACGGACAAGAAAAGTACGGGATTTGGCGATTTTCCATCAACCGGTGTACTTGTTCGTAAAGGTAAAGCGCTATCGGTGCTGGAATTGTTCCCAAGTGTTTTCCGCCTCTTTGGAATCGATTCAACCCAATCAACACTACACCAATCGATTTTGTGAGTACTTGTATGAACTTTGTGAAGGCTCCACCATTCAAGAGGTTAGCCGAAAGCACCGCATCCCATATACGACATTGGAACGCATCTATTACTCCATCGCATCGAAAAAAGCAAAAGAGCGTCAAACAGCGATCGAAGCATCTTCTCAAGAAGAGATGGTGCTGAGCTTAGATGAAATCGCGGTAAAAAAGGGACATCAGTATGAAACCGTATTGATGGATGCCAAAGCCGGATCGGTCATGGGAATGCATGCCGATCGCCAATGTAACTCCGCCATCCACTTGTTGAGTCAAAATGTCCTGTCGAAAGAAATGGTCCAAACGGTGATTCTTGACATGTGGGAACCTTATCATAAGGCGGTTCGTGCCCTGTTTCCATCTGCTTCGATTGTCATCGATAAGTACCATGTGGTTCAAAAAGTGACACAAGCCTTGGATCAAGCAAGAAAGGAATGTTCTCCATTGAAAAAGGCTCGATATCTTCTCTTAAAAGGCTGTGAAAAGCTTCGTAAGGACCAACGGCTTCGATTAGACGATATCTTGGAGGAGTATCCGGCACTTTCCATTGCTTATTATCTGAAAGAGTTGTTTCGGGATTTTTACCGAACCGATGGATATAACGAAGCAAAGGAACGCTTGGAAGAATGGATTCAGTTAGCCAAACAGAGCCCTTTTGCTTCTTTTCAGGAAGCAGCCAACACGCTTGAAAGGTGGAAGGAGCCTATTCTTTCCTACTTTTTGTGCCCATATACCAATGCCCGGATCGAGGGGACGAATCACAAGATCAAAAACATCAAACGCCGGGCATATGGCTATCGAAATCTAGAACGGTTTCGTTTGCGTGTATTTCTGGAGTGTACAGGGAACACTACAGGTAGTCAGGCTGCTTAAGCGCTCCCTTCTTCCGCTATCGGTATGATAGTTGGTAGAATGGAACCCGTCAAGGAAAGCACTTGACTGTTTCCATTCTACCAACTTCGTGGTCTGTATGCGGAAGAAGGATCCTGACTGATGAACCTATTTCATCCAGCTAACATGTTTCTAGGATTGAGTAGAAATCACAGAAAATGGTGAAGACCCATTTTTGTTATGGTGCAATCCTCTCTTCGTGATGATAAAAATTATCATTTTCATATTATCATAAAAAATTACCCTCACGAAAAAATTTTTTTGCTGTTTTCTTGTTGTTTTTTGTAGATTTCCGTAGGTTTATTTTACATTTAATTCAGAAAAGAAAAAATAGTTGAAAAATAGGAAGGAGGGGACATATTGATCTATTTTCATCAAGTGAATAAACATTACGGAGACTTTCACGTCTTAAAAGATATTAATCTCACTATCCAACAAGGTGAAGTCGTCGTGATTATCGGGCCGTCCGGTTCTGGAAAAAGTACGTTAGTTCGCTGCATTAACCGCCTAGAAACAATTACAAGCGGCGAACTGATTGTCGATGGCGTGAAAGTAAACGATAAAAACACCGATATTAACAAACTGCGCCGCAATATCGGCATGGTTTTTCAACATTTTAACTTATATCCACACAAAACCGTCTTGCAAAATATTACATTGGCACCGATGAAAGTGCTCGGCGTGCCAGAACAAGAAGCAAAAGAAACAGCCATGTATTATTTGGAAAAAGTTGGTATTCCTGATAAGGCGAACGCCTACCCGACAGCGCTTTCCGGAGGCCAACAGCAGCGCGTCGCTATCGCTAGAGGACTAGCGATGAAACCGAAAATTATGCTGTTTGACGAACCGACTTCCGCGCTTGACCCAGAAACGATTGGCGAGGTGCTCGATGTCATGAAAACGCTTGCAAGAGAAGGAATGACGATGGTTGTCGTCACCCACGAAATGGGATTTGCTCGGGAAGTCGCTGATCGCATCGTCTTTATGGACCAAGGGAGAATTTTGGAAGAAGCACCACCAGAACAGTTTTTTGCCAATCCGCGCGAAGAACGGGCGCGCCTGTTTCTCAGCCGGATTTTAAATCATTAATATAAGGGGGAAATTTTTCATGTTCAAAACCGTTTGGAAAAAAATGATTGGGCTTGGGCTTGTCGCCATGCTCAGCGCCACTGCCTTAGTCGGCTGCAGCAGCGAAACAACAACAGAAAACAAAAATAGCAACAAATCAGAAGAAAAAGCAGCAGAAACCACGTTGGACAAAATTAAGGAACGCGGAAAATTAGTCGTCGGCGTCAAATACGACCTCAACCTTTTCGGCTTAAAAAATCCGCAAACGGGCGAAGTAGAAGGCTTTGACATTGATATTGCGAAAGGATTAGCGAAAAAAATTCTCGGCGATGAAAACAAAATTGAGCTAAAAGAAGTAACATCCAAAACGCGCATTCCGATGCTAAACAACGGCGAAATTGACGCGATTATCGCGACAATGACGATTACCGAAGAGCGGAAAAAAGAAGTTGACTTCTCCGACGTCTATTTCATGGCGGGCCAATCGCTACTCGTCAAAAAAGACAGCAACATTAACGGGATTGCTGATGTAAACAAAAAAGGCGTGACGGTATTAACGGCAAAAGGCTCTACTTCCGCACAAAACATTCGGGCAAAAGCGCCAGAAGCAACTGTGCTAGAATTTGAAAACTACGCCGAAGCGTTTACAGCGCTAAAAGCAGGACAAGGCGATGCGCTCACGACAGACAATGCGTTGTTGTTTGGAATGGCAAAACAAGATCCAAACTTCCGCGTCGTTGATGAAACGTTCTCGGAAGAGCCGTATGGAATTGCGGTTCGCAAAGGCGATAAAGAATTATTAGACGTCATTAACGAATACTTAAAAGAAATTAAAGCAAACGGCGAATACGATAAAATTTACGAAAAATGGATTGGCGAAAAGCCAAAACAATAATGAAAAGACGATGAGCGGAAATATATCCGCTCATCTCTTGTTCATTTGGAAAGGAGGCTACAAGGTGCTTGACTATTCGATTCTTATCGAACATTGGGATATGTATATGCAAGGGTTTGCCAATACATTAAAGGCGAGTGTCCTTGCGTTAATCGGCAGTTTAGCGATCGGAACGGTAATGGCCGTTTTTCGCATCGCACCCATTCGCCCATTAAACTGGATTGGCGCTGCCTATGTCGAATTTATTCGCAACATCCCGCTCATTTTAATTGTATTCGTCTTTTTTGTCGGGTTGCCTGCAATCGGCATTCGCTTTGATTCATTCACTGCCGGCACGTTAGGGTTAACTGTTTACACGGCGGCATTTATTGCCGAAGTCATCCGCGCGGGCATTCTTGCCGTTCCGAAAGGACAAATGGAAGCTGCGCGCTCATCGGGACTGACGTATTTGCAGGCGATGTGGCATGTGATTTTGCCACAAGCAGTAAAAATCGTCATCCCGCCAATGGGCAACCAATTTATTAACCTCGTTAAAAACTCATCGGTTCTCGGGGTCATCGCTGGGCTTGATTTGATGTATTTCGGTGACTTAATTTCGTCAGAGACGTTTGTCACATTTGATGTGTATATTTTCGTTGCCTTATTTTATTTACTTTTAACAATTCCATTAAGTTTAGGCGTTGGCGCATTAGAACGCCGCCTAGCAAAAAGTCGATAAAGGTGGAGTGAGAAATGGATTTTGTCGGTGCATATGCTCCTGCGCATTTGAAGTTTTTATTGGAAGGATTTGTTGTTACTCTTGAAGTTGCCTTTCTCTCCATTTTCTTTAGTTTTCTCATTGGTATTATCATCGGCGTGCTACGGTATAGCCGTATTCCTTTTCTTTCTCCAGTACTTGCGGTCGGGGTGGAGACGATTCGGAACTTGCCGCTGTTATTAATTATTTTCTTTACGTACTTTGCGCTCCCTGAAGTCGGATTCAAACTTGATAAGTTTTATGCTGCGATTTTAGCGCTCGTCATTTTCGAATCAGCGATGCTATCAGAAATTGTGCGGAGCGGGCTGAATTCAATTGAAAAAGGACAAATCGAAGCCGCACGGTCATCGGGACTCACCTATACACAAACGCTATGGCATATCGTTTTGCCACAAGCGTTGCGCCGCATGGTTCCTCCGATTGTCGGGCAGTTTATTTCGCTTTTGAAAGATACATCGCTTGCTGTCGTCATCGCCTTGCCGGAATTAATGAACCATGCCCAAATTATTAACGGCCAAAACGTCAACTATGTCATTCCTATTTTCCTATTAGTTGCCGTCATGTACTTTGTCGTCAACTACTCCCTTTCGCTCGTTTCGCGAAGACTGGAGCATAAACATACGTAACAATGAATCTCCGTTTCCTGTATAATAGGAAATGGAGATTATTATTTCCAAGATAAAGGAGATATGTATGCGCGAACGGATACTACCAATCTTGCTTCTCATCATAGCAACCGCTTTTTTCGGAGAAATGAAAGTGAATCCGTTTGGAAGTTCGTTTCGGTTTTCGCTCGGAAGCGCCGTTTTCTTTTTCGGGCTTATTTGGTTTCGAACCGTGCCAGTAATATGGACAGGAGTGCTCACAGGTCTTTTTATTTCTCTATTTCGGACAAGCATCGACCTACTGATGAACGACGAATCTTTTAGCGATCATTTTCTTTCTCATCTTCCGGCTGCATGCTATTATCTCGCTTTTGCATTTTTTGTTCACCTATGCCGCATTCGCACTTATATGGAATTGCCTATTCATGTCGCGTTGCTCGGGGCAAGCATTGATTTCGCCTCTAATATTATCGAACTGTTTGTCCGTCATCTAATGGGCGAAATGATTGCTGTCACGCATGAAACGATTTTTATGCTTCTTTTGTTCGGAATTTTGCGAAGCTTTTGTGTTGTTGGACTATACAACATTTTGATGCTTCAACAAATGCAAACGTTAGGAGAAGCCCGGCGGCAAGAACTCGAACGGCTCGTGATGATGAACGCCAGCCTCTATGAAGAAGCATTTTATTTGCGCAAATCAATGAGCCATATGGAGGACATTACACGCAAAAGCTACGAGCTATACACAACGTTAATGGACGGGAAAAGGGTTGAACCGCGCACTGCGCTTTATATCGCGGAACATGTGCACGAAGTCAAAAAAGACTCCCAGCGCATTTTAGCTGGTCTGTCAGAATTAATGAACCAAGAACAGCGTGATTTGCGCCTGTCGATTGCTGAGCTTTGCGGTATGGTCATTCGCGCGAATCAAAAATACGCGGAATCGTTAAAAAAAGAAATTGCTTTTCAATTCACGTGCGATCTCGACTTATCGACTAAGTACGTCTACGCCCTTCTTTCTGTCTTAAATAATTTAGTCGCCAATGCGGTAGAGGCAATCCCCTTATCCGGGTGGATTCAGCTTCGCGCTGAACTTGATGGCAGCGACCTCGTCTTTACCGTCACTGATTCCGGTCCTGGAATACCGGAAGACGAGCGCGATTGGGTGTTTGAGCTTGGGTTTACAACCAAATACGATGAGAACGGCAACCCATCCACTGGCATCGGGCTAACGCACGCGAAAGAAATTGTTCATAGTTTCAATGGAAACATACGATTAACAACCGACGAAAATGGCCAAACGCAATTTCAAATACACATTCCTAGCAAACAATTATAAGGAGAGGATGCCATGCACTTTTTTCTAATTGAAGATGATGCGGTTGTAAGAAAAATGTTAGAAAAAATTATTCATGAAAGCGGACTTGGAGAAGTCGTGGGACAGGCTGAGGATGGGCTAGATGTATCGATCGATCAGCTATATGCTGTCGATGTCGTGCTTATCGATTTACTTATGCCAGGGCTTGATGGCATTCAAACGATGAAAAAGCTGCGGGCGCAAGGGTTTACCGGCCCATTTATCATGATTTCCCAAGTAGAAAATAAAGAAATGATTGGGCAAGCGTATCTTCACGGCATCGATACATATATCCATAAACCGATTAACCGTTACGAAGTCGTCTCGGTTTTAAAACGAGTCGCCGACTACCTTTCTGTCGCTTCATCGCTTGACTCCATCCGCCGCCTATTGCAAACGCTAGAAAAAACGAAACAACCTCTCGCCACCCATGAAGCGACGACCGAACAAAAGGCACGGCAGCTTCTTCTCGTCTTAGGCATCGCTGGCGAAGCGGGGGCAGCCGATTTATTAGCCATTATGCGCTGGCTTTCGGAACAAGAACAACAAGGGCGATCGATTCACGACTTGCCGCCATTGAAAGAGCTATATGCCCAAATAGTGCGACGTGTGTATAAAGAAGAGCAACTTGTGCAAAAAGAAATACGCGCGATGGAACAGCGCATCCGCCGTATGGTGCTACAAGCGTTTACACACTTATCGTCACTCGGGTTAGCCGATTACACCAACCCGACATTTGAGCATTTCGCCCCACGCCTGTTTGATTTTGAAGAAATTCGCCTGCGCATGCAAGAGTTAGAAGCTGGGGAAAAAGCAACAAAATGCCGAATTAACGTAAAAAAATTTTTAACTGCCTTCTATATGGAAATAAAAAATATGTAGCAGAGGTGCCCGTAACGGACACCTTTTTTTCTTTCTTTTTCTACCGTCGAATGGGTAGCTTAATAACAAACGTCGTTCCTTGTTCCGAGCTGTCGTGAAGCGCAATCGTTCCGCCATGGTTTTCAATAATTCGTTTGACGATCGTTAATCCTAATCCGGTCCCTGATGACTTCGTTGTGATAAATGGTTCAAAAATCGTCTCCTGCATATGTGTCGGAATGCCGCTTCCAGAGTCGTACATGTACATGTTGTACGTTTCATCGACATCGGAATATATGCAAATCGTTCCGCCTTCTTCCATCGCTTCGATGCTGTTGTGAAGCAAATTGTATAACACTTGCATCATTTGTTTTGAATCAAGCTGTAACGGCACGTGATCAAGGCGCACGTGCACGCGTATATTTTTCGCCTCTAACGTTTGTTGAAAAAGAGAAAGAACATCTTGAACGATCGTTTCTATATACGCTTCTTTCATCACGGGGGCGCTCGGTTTTGCGATAAGAAGCATATCTTCCACAATCGCGTTGATGCGATCAATTTCTTTTAATAAAAGTGGAATATGATATTGTTCGCGATCGCGTTCATGTAAATTTTCGTTCATAAACGCTAAAAAACCGTGAATAACCGCAAGCGGATTGCGAATTTCATGCGCTGCCTTTGCCGCCATTTCCCCCATTAACGCCAACTTTTCCGATTGATGTATTCGCTTCGTTAGCTGTTCCATTTCAGTGATGTCGAGGAAGAAAATCGTTCTACCTATTATTTCACCATATAAATTATGCAAATTCGATTGCGACACTAAAAATATTTTTTCCTTTCCATCTCTTTCATATGATACTTTTACTTGTTGAAACGGATCACAACGGGTCATAATACCCCAAAAATAAGAATTTTTCTCACTTTTTCTTTCTTGTTCAACTAATTGTTTAATTTCTTTCTTATCTAAACCAAGTAATGTAGTTGCAGAGTTATTAATAAAACTGTTCGACTTTGAATTATCGATTGTGATCAAACCAACAGGCAATGAATTGAGTAATTGCTCAATGTATACTTTATCGTCTTCTAATTTCTCATATAGTCGAGAATACTGATGAAAAGTTGAAGAAAGCAGTAACATAATAAATGTATATAAAAACAGACCAAATAATGGATCAAAATAAAACAAAATAGATAATATGAGAGATACTATCATTGTAACAGCATAAATATATACAACCTCTTTTACCGTATTAATTAATACAACAATAAAATTTACAGATGAATGAAGGGAAAAATATATAGACATGAGTATGGCATTTAAAATAAAGTAGGTAAGGAAACAAAATACATAAGCAAACAAATAACTGGAAGATATATCTCCAACTATCCCTCCAAATACAATGTAAACATAATAAGCGCTGCATATCATAATCGTATAGACGGAAAAATTAAATACATGTTTCCACCAAGCCATTTTGCGAAGATGAGTAAAATATACAATAAAGCCCCCCAATATTAAGACGGTTAGTGTATATTTCAATCCAAAAACAAAAAGTAAAGACAAATAAATGGATGATTCTAATGTAAATGAATTACCGCTAGGTGGCAGACATATTAAATACCGATCTAGCAATGCTACAGCCCCAGCAAACAACAATAACAAAAACCATTCGTTTTGTACGTTCACGTCCGAAAACGGCCATGTATATAAAAATAATGCACATCCAAGCAGCGAGATGAGCGTCACATATATCGCAAATAATCGTTTCATCACATTCACCTATGACGTAAAATTGACTCTATCATTCTATTTTAAAACAAAACAATAAGCAACAAGACAATTTTCTTCTTTTTTCTGTTCAGCCCAATTCACGGTGCGATATAATAAAGGAAATGATCAAGAGGTGACCGCGATGTTTAAAATTCCGAGAAGTCGATCAAAACAATGGTATATGGTTAGCATTTTTTTGTTTTTTCTCTTTCTTTGTACGCTGATCGTATCTCGTATATTGCTCAGTATACAAATAGACTTGGAGCAATTTATTAGCTTTGCGATTATATCCTTTGTTTTATCGTGCATCATCGGAATAGGTGGCTTTTTCGGCAAAACAACGTTCATCACTATATCCTTTACTTTTTTCCTCATAGGAATGAGCTATGTCTTGTTCATTTCCGTTACCGATTTGCACGATGGCTGGAGCGATATAACAAGCATCATTTCTTTTCTCACTATTTCATTGTTTGGCGTTGTTATCGGAGTTATTGCCGAAATCATTCGCACTCTTTTGAAAAAGAAGTCCAAGTAAAAAGAGCCATCTATAAAGATGGCCCCCTACATATAAAGCATTTGTTTTTTGATTTCTACCGCAAGTGGATGATCAGACGGGAGCTTCGCGTACGTTTCAAGTGCTCCTTCTACTCCGCTTTCTTTTATCGTTTGTTGAAGTTGTACTGCTTCTTCATCCCCTTCATAATCAAATAACAACAATGCCGCGATTCCTTTGGCTAAAGATGTAGGAACTTCTCCAAAGCATTCATAATATTTCATCGCTGGGCGAATGAGCCGATCGTTTGGTCCGAGTTTACGAATTGGCGAACGAGCTACTCGTGTTACTTCATCTGTCATGGAAGGATTGACAAATCGTTGAACAATTTTTTCAATATACGCTTGATGTTCAGCTTCATTCCAACCGTATTGATGAACAAGTACTCGCCCTGATTCACGTAAAGCGTTTGTCACATCCGATAAAATATCACCGTCTGCCATCGCTTGATGGATCGTCTCATATTTTTTACGATATCCTAAATAAGCAACGATCGCATGACCTGTATTCACAGTAAACAATTTTCTTTCGATGTATGGTTGTAAATCATCAACAAAATGGGCTCCAATCATGTGTGGAATATCTCCAATCACTTCTTTCGTTTCAATGACCCATTCAAAAAACGGCTCAACGACAACGGTTAACGGATCGTCGTGACTTTGATTTGGGACGATACGATCGACTGCACAGTTTAAAAATGCACATTTATCTTTTAAAGATGCTTGTTCTTGTTCTGATAAATGTTCCCATACATATTTCTTTAAATACTCACTACCACCAATCATGTTTTCACAAGCAATAACATGTACAGGTTGAGAACATACCGTTATTCTTTTTTGCAATCCTTCTGCAATTGTCTGTGAAATAAGCGGTAACACATTTGGTCCAACAGCTGTTGTCACTAAGTCAGCACGCGCAATTTGATCGATAATTTCATTTCTTTGATGTTGACTATGCAATGCTGATACATGGCGAACAACTTGTGTTTCTGTCGTCTCTCCCGCGATGATCACTTCATATTGCCCTCTTTGTTGAAGCGCTTGTACAACTTTATCGTTTACATCAACAAACACAACATCGTACCCTGACTGAGATAATAAACTTCCGATAAATCCTCTTCCTATATTTCCTGCTCCAAAATGGACAGCTAACATATTACTCCACCTCGTTTAATAGTGCTAAAATCTCATCTTCAGTCGTTGCTTCAATCATTTTTTGAATGTTTTCTTCTTCTGAACATACAATTGCAACTTTCGAAAGAATTTCTAAATGCTCATTATCTTTACCTGCAATACCGATTAAAACTTTGACGATATTTCCTCCTCCAAAATCAACGCCGTTCGGCACTTGAACAATTGATAAACCGGCTTGTTTCACAAGTTTTTTTGCTTCTTCCGTACCGTGCGGAATCGCTACAAAATTCCCCATATATGTTGAAGTTAATGCTTCTCTCTCAAACATTTTGTCGATATAAGACTCCTCTACGTACCCTCGTTCAACTAAAATACGTCCTGCTAATTGAATCGCTTGTTCTTTCGTTTTTACATCTGCACCTAGTACAATATTTTCTTTTGCTAAAACTGCCACTGTGATTCACTCCTTATGATGTTGAAGTTGTTCGTAAAAAAATTTTTCTAATTGTGTGCTTAAAAATGCATAAATTTGTTCTTTATTACCTTTTGAAAATAACTCTATACTTTCTTCATCTTTAATAATGAGCGAACTGACATGACTAAGCACTTGCAACATATCGTCTTGCGCATCTTGAGGTGCAAGCAACAACAAAAGACGATTCACTTGCATCGGTTGCTGATCCATACCGACGATCGTTTTTGGTTGTGTTAGTGTATACATCGTAAAAGATGGTCGCAAAACAGCCTCGCTTCGCGTATGATACAACGCTAAAGTAGTATTCGGGATTCCTAATCCACCGATTTGCTCTCGTCGCAACAACTCCTTCACGACGATCTCTTTCGTTCGAATGGCTCCATGTCGTTCAAGATGTGTACAAGCATGCATTAATGCATCATTCATGGAATGAGACGATAATTCGAGCAACGAAAAACTGTTTAACAGTTGAACGATTGTCTCACTGACCACATGAATCGAACGGATTTTTTCAATCCCTTTTTTCGATGGATTCGTTTTTCGAAAACGCATAGAAAACGTTTTTGTTTTTAAAAATTGTCGAATTGCCACAACTTCCTCTTCCGGCAACATCGGATTCACAAGAAAATATGGTTGCGACGTATGAAGTGGAATCGTTGATACGATCAAATCGTATTCGTGCACATCCATATGTCGAACGTCAAAAAACGACTTTTGTTCAATATGAGAGATATCTGGAATTTCTTGTTTGAGACGTGTAGCTAATATTTTTGCCGTCCCAATTCCGCTTGAACAAATAACGAGCGCACGCAACCCTTTCTTTTCGCGCAATAACGCTGATGCAAAATGAAGAACTAAGTAACCAACTTCTTCTTTCGGCACCGTTATATCCGAAAATACATGTTGTACACCTTGTTGCACAATATGAAACAATTCGCTATAGTCTTGCATAATTTTATGAAGCAACGGATTAGTAATGCCCATATGATGCTGTATACGATATAAAGCTGGTTTTAAATGGACAATTAAATCTTCGTACAATGGATAGTCGTCCGTTAAATCAATCCCTATTTTATCGCTCACAAAACGAATGAGCTCTTGCGCTTTCATCGCGATTGCTAAACTCGCCTCTTCTAACATATATCCACGCCGAGTTCTTAGCTTTGCACCCATTAAATGCATCGTGATGTAACCAATTTCTTCTTCGGGAATCACAACATGAAAAACTTCTTCTAATTTTTTTGCGATTTTTTCTGCTGTTTCATATTCTTTCGTTGCACGAATCGCTTGCAAATGTTGGGCATCAAAATGGATAGCCTCTCCTTGCACAATGCGCTCAATGGCTAATGCCAGATGAATAACGAGAGCGATATACGAACTATCGGCAATCGTAAACGGAAGATTTTCTTTCATCGCTTCAATTTGTTGTTCGATCATAAACAATTTTTCTTTATCAACAAGCCCAAGCAACTTCTCTGTTACTGTATTTACTAAATCTGTTGACTTTTTTTGAATAGACTCTTTCATTAAAGAGAGAAATTGTGATTCATCAAAATGATCAAATAACAGTTCGCTCATCATTTTACGTTTTGCTGCTTCGGAGCCACATATTTCGACCCCGTATCCCCTTTTACGAATGAGGGAAAGGCCGTGTTTTTCTACCTTTTCTTCCATTTTGTCTAAATCGTTGCTAATCGTGGCGACTGTTACGTTTAAATCATTCGCAAGAGAGACTAACTTTACCGGTTCTCCTGATTCTAATAAAGCAATTAAAATCATCGTTTGCCGCTCTTCAGGTGTATATTCCGTATGTGATAAACGAAATACATGCATTTGTAGCTGACGCTTTTTTTCTTCTTCTCCGACGATTTGAATACCAACACCTGCTTTTTTTATTAGTTGTAAATCATATGATTCAACAACTTGTTCAACACCTTTTAAATCACGGTGAACCGTTCGCTCGCTTACATCTAATTGCTTAGCGACATCTCCTACTGTAATTCCTTTTGGGTTCGCTAATAAAAGATCTAATATTTTTCTTTCTCTCGCTGATATATACACACACTCACCTCCCATCTAGCAACGATTGTTGACAATTTTTAAAAACACGTTTGCTTTTCAAGAAAAATTTTACCGTCACTCTTCTTGAATCACAACAAATAGAAAGCGTTTTTTCGTCATTTTACATGTTGACATTTTTTAAATGGAAGAAGCAAAAAGGTAAGCTGTTCACTTACCTTTTTGCTTATTTATTCGTTATTCACCTTTTTTTAACATCTCGATCAATTCATCATATTTTGGACTATTTAAGAAGTTTTCTACAGATACGTGGTATGCATTTGGTAATTTTTCCTTCGCACGATCTGTTAAATTTTGATGAGTAATAACCACATCTGCATCCGCTGGCAATTGATTAATCGCTGTATTTGTTACTTCAATATCAAGTCCAGCTTTTTGCACTTTGTTTCTCATAATGGAAGCACCCATCGCACTTGATCCCATTCCTGCATCACAAGCAAAAACAATTTTTTTCACTTGTTTTGGCGCCGCAGTGCTTAAAGCTGAAGCCACGCTGCTTTTCTTTCCTTTTAATTGTTGCATTTGTTCTGTTGCTTGTTCTAAATCGCCTTCTTCTTGTTTTGATGTTTTTAAGAAGAAGGATGCCACTAAGAAAGAAACGGTAGCAGCAACGATTACACCAGCAAGAACTCCTAAGTAATGACCGCGCGGCGTCATTGCAAGTAGCGCAAAAATACTTCCTGGCGATGGAACTGCAACAAGACCTGCATTAAATACTGTGAATGTAAACACCCCACTCACACCACCGGCAATTGCAGCTAAGATGAGTACTGGGCGCATTAAAATGTAAGGGAAGTAAATTTCGTGAATTCCTCCGAGGAAATGGATGATCACCGCACCTGGCGCTGATTGTTTTGCCATCCCTTTTCCGAATAACCAATAAGCAAGTAAAATACCAAGACCTGGACCTGGGTTTGTTTCAAGCAAGAATAAAATAGATTTTCCTGTTTTTGCTGCTTGTTCAATACCAAGCGGGCTTAAAATACCATGGTTAATTGCATTGTTTAAAAATAATACTTTTGCTGGTTCAATAAAGATGTTTGCTAAAGGTAACAATTTCGCGTTAACAATTGCTTCTACGCCTGCTGCTAATGTTTTGTTTAATCCTAAAACAACTGGACCAATTCCTTTGAAAGCGACTAATGTGAGTAATCCACCAATAATACCTGCCGAAAAGTTGTTTACTAACATTTCAAAACCTTGTTTCACTTTCCCATGAACAAGTTTGTCAAACTGTTTAATGGCATATCCGCCAAGCGGCCCCATGATCATGGCACCTAAAAACATCGGAATGTCTGAACCGACAATCACCCCCATAGTTGCGGTTGCACCGACGACACCACCACGAACGTCATAAATCATTTTTCCGCCTGTATAACCAATTAATAATGGCAATAAATACGTAATCATTGGACCAACTAATTTAGCGAATGATTCGTTTGGCAACCAACCTGTCGGGATAAATAATGCAGTAATAATTCCCCACGCAATAAATGCTCCGATGTTTGGCATAATCATTCCACTTAAATAACTGCCAAATCGTTGCACTTTTACACGAAAACCTGTTTGATTTTCCATGTTTCTTCCTCCTCTTTTTTATTTGGTCTTGCTATAGCTTCATATTAAAGCGCTTACAGGTCACATTCAATGTAAAGTAAATATCATTTTGTCTGTCACAATCTTGTCATTTTTTAAAAACAAAAAGAGGAAAAAACATTTCTCAACCATTCCCATTATTAGTTTGCTTCGTAACGGCAAAAACTAATGATGCATAACGATTAAAATACCAAGGAGGGATGCACAAATGATAACAAAACTAACGAAATCTATTGCCGCCTTAAGTTTACTTGCCATTGTTGGCTGTAACAACGCAATGGATATGAACAACCGTTCAAACATTTCTGCTTTGCATACGACGCTATCAAGCGATCAATATCCTCATACAAAAGCGATATTGATTCAAGAAGCTCGCTATAAATTTGTTCCGATCGATCCGAAAGACGCAGCCAATTTACGCACACAAATCGAACGATCGTTAACAGAACAACAAAGAATGTATGTGCAACCAAGACCTTACACGCCGTCACCAAATGTGTATCAACGTCCAAATCAGGTGACGCCGACGCAACCGAACAGACAAACACAACAACCGACTCAGCAGCAACCAAGACAAACAACACCGACAACAAGTATTAGTCAATATGCACAACAAGTCATCGATTTGACAAACAGAGAACGTGCTCGTGCAGGGCTTCCAGCTTTACGTGCTGATGCACAGCTCAGTTCGGTCGCTCAGAAAAAATCGGAAGATATGCGAAAAAATAATTATTTCTCGCATACAAGCCCAACATACGGTTCTCCTTTTGATATGATGCGCGATTTTGGCGTTTCTTATCGAACAGCTGGAGAAAACATTGCGAAAGGGCAGCGAACACCTCAAGAAGTAGTTAATGCGTGGATGAATAGTGCCGGACACCGCGCGAACATTTTAAATCGAAACTTTACGCATATCGGGGTTGGATTTGACGGAAACGGAAACTATTGGACACAAATGTTTATTGGAAAGTAAAGTCTCCTTTACCATTGTAAAAGGAAATATCATTTGAAGCTAAACAACATCATAAAAAAACCGCCGTCTCCATACGAGGCGGCGGTTCTATCTTACCGTTCAGACACTTTTTCTAATAACGCATCTCCTGTCTTACTTACACGTACATAGGCAAAGCGAGCATGGCGTTGGATCTCTCCTCCTGTTTTTTCTGGAACAAAATACGTTTCAATTCCATAAATGATTGTATTTCCATATATATGTCCGTTTACTAACACATCGCCTTCTTGATACATCGTCGAATTTCGTGGCTTCCCATTTAATGAATAAACACCAACAAATCGATGAACGCCTGTTTCATCTTTCCGTAAAATGACTTGTGCTTTTCCCCACTCATTCATTCCCTCAATTGTTGAAATTTCGTATTGAAGACGAACATAATCTCCTTGAATGAGAGAACGTGGATCGACTGGTTCAAGTTGCAGTTTTATTCGTTGACCATATTGAAGATGTTGCTCTTTATCAAACGTTACATAAGTGATAAAAGCAACTTGCAACATGATGATGACGAAAAGCGGTAACCATTTTTGCTTATGGAAAGATAATGAAATCGACTTTCTTTTTTGTACGACCGAAGCAACGATCAATAAACATACTCCAACAATGGCTAATGTCACAGATTTATGCAATAAACTCCATACCCATTCATAATACTTTAACGTTAAAAACAAAAAGATAGATAACCAAGCAATCGACTGTTCTTTTTCATTCGTACGAAAAAAGAGAACAAGGGCAACAAAGCCAAGAAACAGTATATTCCATACAACATACGCCCAATCCACCACGACTAAGTCAGCACTCGTTAATAAAAGAAGCGTAGCGAATGAAAAAACGAGGAAAACGAGTCGCTCATACGTATGTTTTGCCATCCAATAAATGATGCCGTAAAAAACAAATACAGTAAATAACGTAAAACGAATGTCGCTCCACTCATCAAGCATCATCATGTCGAAATAAAGCGAAACTGCCATATTCGTCATCGTTCGTACACCCGCCGACATTCGCCATGAAACAATAAATAATACAGCGATATATACAGTGATTACGATAAAGGAAACCTCTGTTACGCTAAATGCACCGAGGATATATCCAATTGCAAGCAATGTGTAACGAACAACATCGTTCCATCTTTTCCATAACAATCCCGGAACAACAAATAAAAAAACAGATATACTAAATAACCAATAAGGAGAAAACACATTAAACCAAAACGATAATAATTGCAATATACTTCCAACTACAATAATGGAAGCCACCCCTGTGACAATCACTTGAAAAGCAACAAAAAATATTTTCTCTACTTTTCCGTTGCTTCGCTTTTTCATCCAACGAAGCGCATAAATGCCTATATAAACGATAATGGCTGCCAACACAAGCCCAAATATATACCAATTGCCACCAAAATGTCGCTCAACAAAGCGAAAATATTGCACAACCCCAAACATACCTGTAAACAGCACAGTACATATAAAATACGGTTGTTTTCTTACATATATTAAAAACAACACGAAGATAAAAGCATATACGTATGGCCAAAAATGAAACTGGTCTGTGGAAATCCCTTGTATAAAGATGACAAATAGCCAACTGTGCATCGCCATATAAGCCAGAACAGAAACAATTGATGGACGTCCAAGAAATGAAATGATTCCGTTGATTACGGCAAAAAGCAATAAAATAAAAAACGATGGCCACTCTCCACGTTCAATTTGATACGAAGACGGAAAATAGTAAAACCAACATGTAAGCTGTAGCAGTCCGAAACTGAATATAGAGAGAAACGAAATGCGAGTAAACATGGCAAACATAGCAGTAGGAATAAACCAAATGAAAAACAATAAAAAGCTATCCGCATGCGAGTTATATACTTGACCAATTAATGCGATACAAATCCCAAATGTTATCGCCCCAAAAATAAGCAACCATTTACTTAAAAAATGATGGCGAAAAACCGTGGCGCTCATGCCATAAAACAAAATCATAAACCCAGCACCAATCCCGACTTTCATCAAGCGCCCAAGTTCAGGCCAATTAGAAGCAAAAAAATAAACGAGCGCTGCGACCAAAAACAAAAGTCCTAACAAATATGTTGTTTTCACAACACGTTGTGCCATAAAGTGGCCTCCTTAAACATCCTTTTTATCATTATACTATGATTAGAGGCCAAACGTATACATCATTCATCGATATCCAAGCCGTTCTGAAATTTGTTTACCTATCATTCTCATTTGTGCGTGAAGTTGTTCAATCCGCTCATTTGTCATACGAATGGTCGGTCCAGAAACACTGACTGCGGCAATGACTTGTTTCGTATGGTCAAAAATCGGAACAGCGACACATCGTATACCGTATTCGTTTTCTTCTAAGTCGAGCGCATAACCGTGTTGCCGAACACGTTCAAGCTCTTGAAACAACATTTGACGATCTGTAATCGTATAATCAGTATGTGGCGGCAATCCTTTTCGATCTAAAATATCTACAACAACATGTTTAGGCAAATGCGCTAAAATCGCTTTTCCAACAGCCGTACAATGCATCGGTGCTCGCTTTCCAACTTTCGAATGCATGCGCAACGTTTCATTCCCATCTAACTTTTCAATATAAATGACTTCTCCTTGATCGTACACGACAAGATGCACGACTTCATTTGTCAATTTTTCTAACTCACGCAAATACGGTTTTGCTTCTTTTCGCAAATCGATCGATTCTAACAACTTTGAACTCATTTCTAGTAGCTTGTAGCCAAGTTTATAGCGCTCTGTTTCTTCATCTTGTTCGACATACCCATACTCAACAAGCGTCGACAACAACCGGTACACCGAGCTTTTATGAATTCCTATTTGTTTTGCGATTTCGGTTACACCCATTCCATGACGTTCATTGCTTAAAATATCCATGATTTGCAACGCTCTACTCACTGATTTCACAAACGAATCTTTTTCCATGCTGCTTCCCACCTTTAGCACATAACGAGGGCATTCACATGGAATGCCCTCATCACATTATTGTTTTACATGCGCAAATTTTGCTTTTGCTTCTAAACGGCGGCGATGCAAAATCGGTTCTGTGTAGCCGTTCGGCTGTTCATATCCTTTGAAAACGAGATCACATGCCGCTTGAAAAGCAACGGATTGATCATAGTCAGCTGACATCGGTCGATACAATGGATCATCAGCATTTTGTTCATCTACCACTTTGGCCATTCGCTTCAATGTTTCCAGTACTTGTTCTTTTGTGCAAATTCCATGATGCAACCAGTTCGCAATATGTTGGCTCGAAATACGTAACGTTGCTCGATCTTCCATTAAACCAACATTATGAATATCAGGAACCTTTGAACAACCAACACCTTGATCAATCCAACGAACAACGTAGCCAAGAATACCTTGGGCATTGTTATCTAGTTCTTGTTGAATTTCCTCAGGCGTCCATGTTGGATGGATTGCGACAGGAATTTGTAATATATCATCACGATAGTTTTTCACATTTTTCTTCAACTCATCTTGCACCGCAAATACGTCAACTTTATGATAATGAAGCGCATGTAAAGTCGCTGCAGTCGGTGACGGCACCCACGCTGTGTTTGCCCCTGCTTGCGGATGAGCAATTTTTTGCTTTAGCATCTCCGCCATCATATCAGGCATCGCCCACATTCCTTTGCCAATTTGAGCTCTTCCTTGAAAACCTGTCGCTAACCCAATCGCGACGTTCGATTTTTCGTAGCTTTGTAACCATGTGGCCGACTTCATTTCGTTTTTCCGAATCATCGGACCTGCTTCCATTGACGTATGAATTTCATCGCCTGTACGATCTAAAAAGCCTGTGTTAATGAAAACAATTCGATCTCTTACTTGATAAATGCAATTTTTTAAATTCAACGTTGTCCGACGCTCTTCATCCATCACGCCAATTTTAATTGTATTGCGTTCAAGACCGAGCATGTCTTCCACACGATCAAACAATTCGTTCGCAAATGCTACTTCTTCTGAACCGTGCATTTTCGGCTTTACGATGTAAATGGAACCTTTTCTTGAGTTCACGTATTTTCCGTTACCGAGAAGCGAATGTTTCATAATTAAAGTCGTCACAACGGCATCTAAAATGCCCTCATACACTTCTTCCCTATTTTCAAGCAAAATCGTACTGTTTGTCATTAAATGCCCAACGTTTCGCACAAACATGAGTGAACGACCTGGCAATGTGAGCGTTTCGCCATTTGGTGTCGTATACACGCGATCCGGTTGAAGGGCACGAGTCACTATTTTATTCCCTTTTGTAAAATTCGCTGTTAAATCCCCACGAACTAAGCCGAGCAAATTGCGATAAACAAGCACTTTATCTTCTGCGTCCACCGCTGCAACGGAATCTTCGCAATCCATAATCGTTGTTAAAGCTGACTCTAAATAAACATCTTTAATCCCAGCTGCATCTGTCTGCCCAATCGGATGAGTCCGATCAATTTGTATTTCAATATGCAGACCGTTATTTTTTAACAAAACGGCAGATGGCTGCTCTGGTGAGCCTTGATACCCGACAAATTTCTCGCCATCTTGTAATGTTGTCGTTTGTCCATCTTTTACTGTGACAGTTAATGTCCCGTTTACAACAGCATATTGAACGGCATCTTTATGCGAATATTCACGAAGCGGTACCGCTTCATCTAAAAAGGCACGGACGTAAGCAATGACTTTCTCACCGCGTACTGGATTGTATCCTTTTCCTCGCTGTGCACCACCTTCTTCACTAATCACATCTGTCCCATATAGCGCATCGTACAAACTTCCCCAACGAGCATTGGCTGCATTGAGAGCATAACGTGCGTTTGTAATTGGAACAACGAGCTGTGGACCGGCTTGCTTAGCAATTTCATCATCTACATTTTCTGTTGTAATTTCAAAGTCATCAACTTCTGGCTCTAAATATCCGATCTCTTGTAAAAACGATTGATATTGTTCAAAATCGAACTGCCCACGATGTTGCTTATGCCACTCATTTATTTTTTCTTGCAGCTCATCACGCTTCGCAAGCAACGCTTTATTTTTCGGTGTCAACTCTTCAATTAGCTGCTCAAAATCGCTCCAAAACTTGCTTGCATCTACCCCGCTATTTGGTAATACTTCATTTGTCATAAAATCATAAAAGATGTTTGCTACTTGCAAACGCCCAACTTGTACATATTCTCCCATCATCATTCCCCTTCCCCTTTTTTGTTGCGTATTACGAAACATAGTTTCAAATTTCTCGAAAATATCATACCACATAAAAACAGAAAATTTCAATAATTTTCTTACAATGAATAAAGGCGGGAAAAGCCCCGCCTCACTTGTAAATCCCATATTTTATAATATTCACATATTCCTCTAACTCTTGCACAAGCAAATTCCCGTGTTGAATTGGATTATATTTTTTATTTTTATACAATTGCATGTACTTATTCGATAATTGTTCAACGATCAACATCGTCATGCGCACGACAGTTTCAGCACATACATCATCACGTAACGTTTCTTTCTGCAGAAGATCTTTTAAAAAAATATGTTGCAATTGAAAATCTTCAGCATATGTTTCGTAATGTTCCGCAAGCAGTTGTTCCATTTCTTTTTTTACCACTTTTGGTGGATTAGCCACTGCATCGATGACTAGTTGTGTTTCATGCGGATATGTCATAAATATTTGTTGTTTAGTAAGCACAATTTGCTTTATTCGCTCAAAAAAGTCACTACATCTTATTTCGTTTACTGCTTCCATCGTCTTTTCGGTCAACAACTGCTTTGCATAATGAACAACATATAAATATAAATTTTTTTTGCTTTTAAAATAATGAAATAACAATCCCTTTGAAATGCCAGCGCGACTCGTCATCACATCCGTTGATGCATTGTCGTATCCGTTTTGCACAAACTCTTCGATCACGGTTTGAATAATGAGTTTCTTTTTTTCTTCCGGTTGCCTTTCAAACGCTTCGTACAATCAAATCCCCCTCACACGACAATATCTTTCTTTTGATAAATTGCGTATGCTGCAACAATACTTGAAATAATGATCGCCATCATTAAACTTGTATACAATGGATCTATTTGTAAATCATAAATAATCGGTGCTGCATCAACATATTTAAACGGACTCACATATTTTAAGAACGATAAATCTTCAGAAATACTTGACATCATATTCATAAAATAAGTAACAAAGACAAGCCCAAGGGCAAATGATGATGCATTTCTCGTTTTACGCATCATCGTTGATAATAAAAATGCTATGGACGCAAACGTAAAGTGAAGGAATACAGTTGCCAACGTCAATAAATAAATCGCTTTTAATGAAACATCGTATTCTTTAGCCATTTGAAAACCAATCAAACTAACAAGCAAAGAAACCACATTTAAAATAAGAATATTTACCACCACAACAAGCCATTTATTCGTTAAAATTTCTCCTCTCGTTACTGGTTTAGCAAGTAAAAATTCAATCGTTTTATCGTTTTCCTCTTTTGCAACGATGTTGGCAGCTAACATCGCTGCATAAACGCTACCAAGTAACGTTGTCATCATATATACCCGAACACCGTAATACCCTGTTAAATCGCCAATGCTTAGTTGATCCATCCCAAACGCCTTAATCATCGCTGGCGGCAATGATTGAAGAAGTTTTGTTACTTCTTTTTGCTGCTCCGCAAACTGTGGGAAAATGCTTAATGTCAAAAACACAAGACCACCAAGTACGATACTCCAAATCATTAAAGATTTTGCATTTCTCTTCCATTCACGTTTAAACATCGTCCATCCCTCACTTTTCGTAATAGTGCATAAACACATCTTCTAAAGATGGCTCGCTAATCGACACATCTTTTATGCGCAAGCTGTACAATAGGGCGATCAGTTCATTCATATCTCCTTTATATAGCATCGTCATTTCATTGCCGTTCATTTCTTTTTTTACAACACCCGCTAAATCAAATGAAGTATATTGCCCTTCTTCAAACACGATCGTCACATGTTTCAAATGGTTTTTCGTTAAATGTTCAATCGTTTCCACTTGAATTAATTTCCCTTCTTTAATAATCGCTACACGATCGCAAAGTTTTTGTACTTCAGAAAGAATGTGCGAGGAGAAGAAAATCGTCACTCCTTTTTTCCGTTCTTCCAAAAGTAGTTCAAAAAATGTATGCTGCATGAGCGGATCTAATCCACCGGTTGGTTCATCTAAAATTAACAATTTCGGCTCATGTAAAAGCGCCTGAACGATACCGACTTTTTTTCGATTTCCAAATGATAAATCTTCAATTTTTTTATAAATATCTAAATCAAGACGTTCAGCTAACTGTTTCAATCGTCGATCCGACACTTTGTAAAATGATGCCGAATACGTCAATAAGTCGATTACTTTCATATCATCATAGTAATGCACTTCAGAAGGTAAATAGCCGACATGTCTCCGAATTTCTTTTGCATCTTTCACAATATCTTTTCCGAAAATTGTAGCACTACCACTTGTTGGATAAATAAAATTTAATAATGTGCGAATCGTTGTGCTTTTTCCTGCCCCATTCGGCCCGATAAACCCAAAAATTTCCCCTTCCTCAATCGAAAATGTGACTCGTTCAATTCCTCGATTGTTTTTATACATTTTCGTTAACTGTTTAACATCAACAATGCCCATTATTCCGCCTCCCCGGCATCACTCATTTATTGACTAACAAGTCAATTCCATTATATAGAATTTTGACTGATTAGTCAATAAAGAATAAAAAATAATCCCCCTACACTCGTAGAGGGATTATTTCGCAAATACATGGTTTCCAATGATCACAGTCACTTGTCGTGAGCGGATCCATTCGCTTTTCGCCGTTTTTGGATTATAAAAATATAGCGACCCGCTTCCTAAACCGCGAAAAGCAATGGCTTCTTCGACCGCTCGATATGCTTCACGATCTGCCGGCTTATTAATTTCACCATTTTGTACAGGTGTAAATGCGTAATATCCTCCGGAACGATCATAAATGACTTGGCGAATAGTGTTTGGAAAATTCGGATGATCAACACGATTCAACACCACGGTTGCTACCGCCACTTTTCCTGCAAATGGCTCTCCTTTTGCTTCTGCATGAACAAGACGAGCTAATAAATCTTTATCAGCCTGAGAAATGGGTTGCGGGATGCGTAACGTTTCTCCAACAAATAAAACATCTGTTTGTTTTTGATTGATTCGTTGCAACTCTAGCAATGAAACATTGTAATGTTTTGCAATCGTCCAAAACGTTTCCCCTTGCTTGACATAATGAACTGTCGTTTGCGCAAAAGTTTCAGTTGCTGAGAAAAAGACAGTAGCTACAAACAGAGAAGCAAGTGCTAGTAATTTCCTCATGTTATCCCTCCTAGTCTGTTGCTCGCTTACAAGACTAGCAGAGATTTATTAATCTATCATTATCTAATTGTTGGAAAATAGCTCAAATGATATGACGCTCAACATTCCAAAAGATATATGGAAAATGCTTCATTCACACTCCATATTCTAGTTGTCACAACTTTTTCAAAATCGCAATGATCATGTGACGAGCATCACAACAATCAACTAAAAAAAGAGATATGATTACATTGTGATATAAATCCATTTCGGAGGGTGAAAACGATGAAGAAATTATTTACCGCACAATCAACAGTTGGTGAAATTGTAGCTATATTTCCAAAAGCGAGCGATTTGTTTAGAGCATATAAAATTGATTTTTGTTGTGGTGGAAGTCGCTCTTTATCTGATGTGGTCACTGAAAAGCAATTAGATATAGAAACAATTTTAAACAAGCTACAATCAATGTATGAAAAATCGCTTGAAAAGGTAGAAAAAAATTGGTTAGAAGTTTCATACAAAGAGTTAATCGATCACATTATTCAAACACATCATCAATTTTTATTAGAAGAATTGCCTCAACTTACTCCATATGTAACAAAAGTAGCGCGCGTTCATGGTCCAACACAGCCGCACTTAATTCAAGTGCACCAATTGTTTCATGAATTAAAAATTGAGCTAGAGCAACATCTGATGAAGGAAGAAAAAGATGTATTTCCGCTTATTATACAATTTGAAACATCTCCGACGAAAGAAAACGAGCAAATAATGAAACAAGCAATTGAAGAGCTTACAGCTGAGCATGAACGTGCGGGTGATATAATTAAACGCATTCGAGAAGTGACAAACGACTTTACTCTCCCTGTCGACGCTTGCGGAACGTACCGACTAGTGTACAATCGCCTTGAAGCATTGGAGAATGATTTATTTACTCATATTCATTTAGAAAATAACATTTTATTTCCACGTATTCTACACGGAAAATGACATTCAAAAAAATATCTTAGAAAGCCGCTCTTTATTTAGCTATAGTCATTTACCACAAAAAATTCAAGAAGGTGTCGGAATTACTGACATCTTCTTTCTCTTTGTATCCCAATGACATATTAATCGTTGACAACTTACTTTTCGTAAGTTTATAATTATCTTGAAATCAAGATAAAGGTTGATGCATATGAGCCAAAACGATCAAACATTATCATTAAAACTATTCATTGTCCTTTCTAGAGCACATAAGGCGGTGTCGGAACATGTAAAACATGACATTCAACGTTACGGACTAAATCCAACGGAGTTTGGTGTTCTCGATTTGTTGTATCATAAAGGAGCGCAGCCGATTCAGCAAATTGGTGATAAAATTTTGCTTACAAGTGGAAGCATGACATACGTCATCGACAAACTCGAAGAAAAAGGATATATCGTCCGGCAACGTTGTGAAAAGGACCGCCGCATTACGTACGCTGTCATTACAGAAGAAGGACGAACATTAATGGATCACATTTTCCCACAGCACGCACAAAAAATGTTGGAAATTTTCCAATCTTTATCGACAGATGAAAAAGAAATGGCGATTCACTTGCTCAAAAAGATAGGTCTTTCATTAGCGCCTTTTTAAAGGCCTATCGCGCAACTTTTATCTTGAAATCAAGATATATGAGAGGAGAAATGATTATGATGCACATCGGTATTTTACTCATTCGTCTAGCTGTCGGTTTAACTTTTGTAGGCCATGGCGCTCAAAAATTATTCGGATGGTTTGGAGGATATGGCTTAAAAGGAACGGGAGGATGGCTTGAATCTATTGGACTAAAGCCCGGGGTGACAATGGCCCTCATTGCTGGATTAGCTGAGTTCGTTGGAGGGTTATTGTTTGCGCTTGGGTTGTTCACCCCATTTGCAGCTTTGTTAATCGCCGCAACGATGTTCGTTGCCATTGTAAAAGTACATGCACCAAATGGATTTTGGATTACACAAAATGGATTTGAATACAATCTCATTTTAATTGTGGTTGTCATTGGCGTTGCACTTATTGGCGCAGGCGACTACTCAATTGATGCACTTATCAAATAAGGAGGCGCACCATGATTCACGTATATCCTGCACATGAACGATTTGAATCAAATCACGGTTGGTTGCAAAGTTATTTTAGTTTCTCATTTGCTGAATATTTTGATCGAAAAAATATGAACTTTGGCCCATTACGCGTATTTAATGACGATATAATTGCTCCACAACGCGGATTTGGAGCACATCCTCATCAAGAAATGGAAATCGTTACAGTCGTCTTGAAAGGGCAACTCGAACATCGCGATAATCTTGGCAATCATCGCATCATCTCATTCGGTGAAGTACAACGAATGACGGCCGGGACAGGTATTGTACATTCAGAAATGAATCCGTCTACTACGGAAGAAGTCAATCTTCTACAGCTTTGGTTTTTACCTGAAACGTACGGTCTTACTCCGTCATACGAACAAATTTCATACGATGTTGAAAACATGAAAAATCGCTTATTGCCTATTGTTTCAAAAAAACAAGCCAGTGAGCAAGTTGCCTACATTCACCAAGATCTAACCATGTATTTATCCGATTTAGAAAATAACCAACAACTTACATTCCACCAACAAGAAGGACGTCGAATGTATGTGTTTGTTATTGAGGGAGAACTTGTGTTGAATGATGATACAATTTTACAACGTCGTGATGCCGCTCGTATCACAGATGTCACACAATTGCACATAACAGCGAACATAGACAGCCGTTTTATGCTCATTGACTTACCGTAGTTGCCAGCTTGCCCATGAAAACGGGCAAGCTGATCTTCTTTTGGAAAAGACTTTTTTCATCATTATGCCGCTCGATTTCTGTCAATCCAATATCGTTCTGACTAAAATCCTCCTGAAATATGAAACCTTTTACACCTCCATCAAAAAAGAAGTAAAATATAACTATACGTTGTCAAAAGCAGGTGAAAATATGGCAAATATTCGTGAAATCGCAAAACGTGCAGGCGTTTCTGTTTCAACTGTCTCACGTGTGCTCAATGGGTACCCATATGTCAAAGAAGAAAAACGAAGAGCTGTATGGGATGTGATCCATCAATTAAACTATAAAAAAAACATTAACGCCGTTCACTTGTCGAAAGGAAGAACAAATATTATTGGAGTGATGTTACCGACTATCAACCATCCATATTTCAGCATGATTGTAGAGGGAATTTCCGAAGAAGCATTGCGATACGGATACCATCTTCTCTTTTTTCAAACAAACTATGATATACATAAAGAACAAGAAGCACTTGAAATGTTGCGTGTCAAGCAAATAGATGGCCTCATTATTTGTTCGCATACCATTCGTCTCGAAACAATTGCATCCTATACAAACGACGGTCCAATCGTTTTATGTGAAGATACATCAGAGCCGCATCTGTTTTCCGTGTATATCGACCATTACCACGCCTTTGCGCTTGGAATGGATTACTTAATAAAAAAGGGACATTGCAAAATCGGATATTGTCTCAGTCGACCAACGAGCATCAATAGCCAAAAACGGAAAGCAGCTTATAAAGATGCTCTTCAAAGCATACATGCTCCGATTCGTCCTGATTGGATGTTCCATCATTGTTTACATATGAGCGACGGAAAACGAATTGCATCTACCATTCTCTCTCTCGAAGAAAAACCGACCGCCTTGCTCGTTGCTAGCGATCAAGTTGCTGCAGGGATCGTTTTGTGGGGAAAAACATATGGATTACATGTTCCAAACGATTTAGCCATCGTTAGTTTTGATAATCATCCTATTTCAGAAGCGTTGCATATCACGACAATTGAACTACCTCTTTCGCTTATCGGAAAAAAAGCTTTCCAGATGATATACGATTATTTTACGAATGATAAGACTCAACCAACAAAAGAAAAACTACCCGTCCGCTTGATCGAACGGGCATCTGTATAGTGGCAAACGACGAGCTTGCCACTATGCTTCTTTTGGCAACCAAAATGTCAACACGCCAAACAAAGGAAGAAAGCTACACATAACCATAAGTGTTTTTAGCGTATACACGTCTGCGATTTTGCCAAGTGCAACTGCTCCAAGCGCCCCCATTCCAAATGCGAGACCAACAATTAATCCAGAAGCCATCCCGACATTTCCTGGAAGCAATTCTTGTGCATAAACAACAAAAGTAGCGAAACTAGACGATAAAATAAAGCCTGTGACAAAAACAATTGGCAAAACAAAATGAAGTGGCACATATGGCAAAATGAGTGCAAACGGTGCCGTACCAAGCGTGGATGCAAAAATTAAATTTCGTCTCCCAAATCGATCAGCAAGCGGTCCGCCAAAAACGGTACCGATCGCTCCTGCAATCATAAAAACAAATAAATAAAGCTGCGCCTTACGAATAGAAATGTCGTAATATTCCATTAAATAAAATTGATAATAATTCGCAATCCCTGCATAATACCACGAGCGTGCAAATACTAGCAACACGAGAAGAACGAGGGCAAATATAATTCGTTTGCTTGTATGTGTCTTTCCTTCTATTGTTCTGTTCGGACGATTTTTCAGTTGATGTAACTGAAGAGCGTACCATTTTGACACCCAAAATAAAACTGCCATTCCTAACGCCGCAACAATGACAAACCAACCTGCTCCCTTTTGACCAAACGGAACAAAAATGAGCGCTGTAAACAATGGGGCAAGGGCGTTACCTGTATTGCCACCAAGTTGGTAAATAGATTGAGCGAACCCCCTTCTCGCCTGCGCAGCAAAATAAACGACACGCGAACCTTCTGGATGAAAGATAGCTGAACCAAGTCCAATGAATAAAACGGACAATAACACAAAGAAAAAATTAGGTGCAAACGCTAATCCAACCATCCCTAACAAGCTCGCTCCCATACCCAACGGCAAAAAGCTCGGTGATGGATACCGATCGGAAAACAATCCGACAACCGGCTGTAGGATAGACGAAGTCATATTAAGCGTAAACGCAATCCAACCGATTTGTGTATAAGATAAGTGCATTGATGATTCTAAAATCGGAAACAACGCCGGTACCACAGCTTGCATCGCGTCATTCAATAAATGACCAATACTAATGGCAATTAAAATCGGATAAACGACTGTTTGCATATTTGTACGTTGTTCAACACTTGCTTGCATTTTCCTCTCTCCCTAGAAAACAAATTGAATATTTACATTATAATCCTTTTGTTAAAATTCCACAAAAAAACTGCCTAACGATCAGGCAGTTTTTAGCTTTTCAAAACAAATTCATTTCCATCTTCATCTTGAAACTGTACAAAAGATCCCCATTGCATTTGTTGAGGCTCTGACAAAAATTGTACACCCCTTGCTTTCATTTCCTCATATGCAGTAAAAACATTGTCACATTCAAATACAATAGAAGCTCTTTTTGTTTCTGCATCTTTCATCATAGCCTTTGGATAAATGACTAGTGCGGTTTGCGCCCCTTTTGGAGCGACTTCAAGCCAAAATACATTCGGACCCATCGGATGTTCTGCCACAACATCAAAACCAACTTTTTCTATCCAAAACTGTTTTGCTTTTTGTTGATCTTCAACATAAACGGCTACTGTCGCAATTCGACGAATCATTTTTCATCTCCCTCTCTTTGTTATAATAACACAAGAACATATATTCTTAATGGCACTACTTTATATTTTTAGAAAAGTCCACGCGCGTTTCCAAGTTCGTCGACATCCATCTGAAGCGCTGCTGGTTGTTTCGGCAGCCCTGGCATCGTCATTACATCTCCTGTTAAGGCAACGAGAAAGCCAGCACCAATCGACGGTTTTAATTCGCGCACTGTAATAGTGAAATCGGTCGGGCGGCCAAGTTTTGTTGGGTCGTCGGAAAGCGAATATTGCGTCTTTGCCATGCAAATGGGGAACTTGTCCCACCCAAACGATGTAAATTGTTCGATTTGCTTTTTCGCCTTGTCAGAAAAAGAAACGTCGCTTGCGCCATAAACAATGCGCGCGATTTTTTGAATTTTATCCGTAATCGGTTCGTCTAATTCGTATAACGGAGTGTACGTGCTTTTTGTATTTTCGATTGCTTCCAATACTTTACGAGCTAAATCAATTCCGCCATCTCCGCCTTTTTCCCACACTTCCGTTAACGATACAGGATATCCTTTTTCTTCACAAAATGTCGTTAATGCGTGAATTTCTTTATCTGTGTCCGTGATAAAACGGTTAATGGCAACGACAAACGGCAAGCCAAACGCTTGAATCGTTTCAATATGTTTCTCTAAATTGGCTAGTCCTTTTTTTAATGCTTCGACATTTTCGCTCGCTAACTGTTGTTTCCCTACCCCACCGTGCATTTTTAACGCTCGAATCGTTGCGACGATGACAACAGCTTTCGGTTCAATTCCTCCCATGCGTGCTTTGATATGTAAAAATTTCTCCGCACCTAAATCCGCACCAAATCCCGCCTCTGTCACAACATAGTCTCCGAGCTTTTGTGCCATTTTTGTGGCAATGACGCTATTGCATCCGTGAGCAATATTGGCAAACGGGCCACCGTGCACAAGTGCAGGTACATGTTCTACCGTTTGGACTAAATTCGGCTTTAGCGCATCTTTTAGTAAAAGCGTGAGCGCTCCTTCGACGCCAAGATCAGCTACTGTAACAGGTTGACGATCCACATTATATGCTACCACCATGTTTGCTAAACGTCGCTTTAAATCTTGCAGATCGGTTGCTAAGCAAAACACCGCCATAATTTCAGAGGCAACAGTAATATCGAATCCGTCCTCGCGTGGCACGCCTTGCGTCGGTCCACCTAATCCGACCACAACTTTACGTAGCGCACGGTCATTTAAGTCCACTGCTCGCTTCCAAACGATGCGACGCGTATCGATTCGTAATTCATTTCCTTGATGAATATGGTTGTCAATGAGCGCAGCTAAGGCGTTATTCGCGGTCGTAATCGCATGCAAATCGCCAGTAAAGTGCAAATTAATGTCTTCCATCGGCAACACTTGTGAATACCCTCCACCTGTCGCCCCGCCTTTTATTCCCATCGTCGGGCCAAGCGAAGGTTCCCGCATCGCAATCATCACTTTTTTACCGAGTTTATGTAACGCTTGACCAAGCCCAACAGTAACTGTCGATTTTCCTTCTCCCGCCGGCGTCGGATTGATCGACGTCACTAAAATGACATGGCCGTCTTGTTTCGTCGCTAACCGCTTCAGTGCATGAAGAGAAATTTTCGCTTTATAATGCCCATACGGTTCAAGCTCTTCTTCTAACAAATCCAGTTCACTTGCAATGTCTTGAATGCGCTTTAATTTTGTTTCTTGGGCAATTTCAATGTCCGTTTTGATCTTCGTCGTCGTTGTCATTGTTCAGTCCCCCAGTATAAAAATAATCCCCCCCTTATTTTAGCACGATGAAGTCAACTACCCAACGACTAAAGTCGTGGGCTTGCAACTCCCCAGAAGTGCAAGCGGATGTTATCCTCCTTCCTTCACTTGGGGTTGCATCAGGGCAGGTTGACAGCTACCCAACCACCAACGTCATGCGTTCGTGGTTTCTTCAACGATGTACTCGATTCCTTTTCGTTGAAGATTCATCGCACCTACTCGGTCATCGTTTGATGTGTATTGACATGTTTGGCAACAGAACGTGTGCGTTTTCTTATTTCGATTCGCCTTTGCTGTATGTCCGCATTTTGGACATGTTTGGGATGTGTATGTTGGGTCTACCGCAATCACTTTGGCTTGGTGTTTGCGTGCTTTGTACTCGATTTTTTGTCTTAAATCATAAAACGCCCAAGATACCATTTCATACCGATGGTTAACGGACACTTTTTCTGTTCTTTGGCGAACGCCTGTTAAATCCTCTAACACAAACAACGTGTTCTTACCATAACGCTCAACGAGTGCCTTACTGATGCAATGGTTGACATCTTGCATCCAACGGTTTTCTCGTTGACCGATTTTCTTTAATCTTCTACGTGCAGACGGAGTTTGCTTTTTTTGTAGTTGTCTGCGGAGTTGTTTATACTTTGCTCGTTTGTGTTTGATGTGTCTACCTTTGAAAAATAGCGTCTGTCCGTTTGAATCATAAACAGTCGCAATAAAATTCACGCCCATATCTACGCCAACCACTTGGCGAATATGATGAAGGTTTGCTTCTTCCATTTCTTTGGATACAGGAATATGGAGAAACCACTTTTGATGTTTGTTCACTAACTTTGCTGTTCCAAACGTCCATGTTCCGTCGAAATACGTTTCAAGTCCTTTCGTTTGAAAAGGAACTTTGATTCGTCCTTCTAACGTATTGATGGAAAACAACCCTTTGGTTAGGCTGTAATCTCGATTAAAAACGAGGTCTATTTGCGGTTTTTTAAACGCAATCTGACACCACTTGTGTCCATTGGTTTGGTTGGTTTTATATTTTGCAATCACCGTTTTTAACACAGACTGTGCCATTTGAGATTTTAAGCCAAATGTAGAGCGAAGTTTGCGGTACGTCATCTTGTGAAGTTTGGCTTGCACAAGGGTGTTTTCTTTGTATATCACTTCCGACACCGCATTGCACGCATCACGATATGCTTGCATCGTTTTTTGAAGAAGTTGTTCTTGTTCAGATGTCGGTAAAATTTTAATTTTTGCTGTTAAAGTCAATTTCATGTTCTCACCACCTTTCACTAATTTTATTTTATATTTCTTTAGTGAAAAATAAACAAAAAAAACGCATTCCTCCCCATGCTTGAAAGCAGGGGTTTCCTGCGTGATTAATCATGAAAATACGACAGAGCTTAAGCAATGAAAAAACACTTTTTCAGCAATCGCCAAAAAAGTGTTTTCGTCAATTACGGCAACCGATGACCTGCCGCACGGTAGATTTCGTACCATTCTTGTCGGGAGAGTTGCACATGGCTTGCTTGGCAAATGTCTTTTAAACGAGCAGAGTTTGTTGTGCCAACGATCACTTGCATGTTCGCTGGATGACGCAAAATCCAAGCGACAGCAATCGCTGACTTGCTTACTCCTTTTTCCTCAGCTAGCCGTCCGAGTACTTCATTGACTTCCGGAAATTGCTCGTTGTCAATGAACACTCCTTCAAAAAAGCCGTATTGGAACGGAGACCACGCCTGTATCGTAATCTGTTTAAGACGGCAATATTCTAAAATATGTCCGTCGCGGTTCGGCGCTCCGTCAAATAGCGTATTCGCTTGAATGCCGCTTGTCACTAAATTCGCATGCATAATACTGAACTGCATTTGATTCGCGATGATCGGCTGTTTAACGTATGCTTGCAATAGCTCGATTTGCATACTATTGAAGTTGCTCACCCCGAAATGACGGACTTTTCCGCTTGCATGTAGACAATCAAACGCCTCTGCTACTTCTTCTAGTTCCATAAGCGTATCCGGTCGGTGTAAAAGCAACATATCTAAATAATCGGTTTGAAGTCGCTTCAATATGCCGTCGACGGATGTTAAAATATGCTCTTTTGATAAGTCATAATAGCCATCACGAATCGAACATTTGCTTTGAATGTGAATGCGTTCGCGCAAATGCGGACGAGAAGCAAGCACTTCGCCAAACAGCTCTTCACAACGCCCTTTTCCATAAATATCTGCATGGTCAAACATCGTAATTCCTGCTTCAAGCGCTTCGTCTATATACCTTGATAGCTCGGAAACAGACATTTCCGAAATTCGCATGCATCCTAACACAATTTCTGAGGCTATTAGGCCAGAGTTACCAATGTTTATTCGTTTCATTTGTCCATCCTCCCTTTTTACTTTCGTTTTGAAGCTGCTTCTATGGCGAACTGCGCTCCGATTAACTCAACAGCGCACAACATGAAAATAAAAAAGATTCCCATCGTTTCTCCCTCCCTCATGCCTTTGACACGAGCATAAGGTATGAAACGCGTTTCGATGCAATATGTTTTTAAAACTTTTCTGCTATACGTCGAATGAAGACGAGCGAAGCGATTGCAATGAAAGCAAGAATCGTTTCTACAATCCAAACATTTGAAATGACTTTCACTTGATATAGCGCAGGGACCACATCAATTAACGCATGAATCAAAATGGCATACACCACGTAACGAAATTGTCCTTTCCGAACCCCATATAAAACAAGAAGAGAAAGCGCAACATGGATCGCTATCGCAAATGTTCGCTCGATACCACCTAATACATACATCCAATCAGGCTGATTTAACATGGTTTTGAGCATCTCCGCTTGTGTAGCAGGGAGAGAGGAAGCAATTTGCTCAAACTGACCTGTTTGCACGAGATGAGAAATGACCATCATATTCACGGCGCTAAAAGCACCAATAAGCACAGCTTCCATTCCTCCATGTCCTAAACCGAATGATAATCCATCCCCGTATGCCCGATTGTTTTTTAACATGAAGCGAAACCCGACATATCTTCCTATCTCTTCGAACACTCCAGCTGCTAAAGCGCCGTAAGCGACAAACGCCCAAACGCTACTTATTCCTTTTAACGATGTGCCACTCGGATCTATTACAAGCATATGCATAACTTTCTCTAACACTTGTGAAAATAAAACAAAAACAAGCAAGCCGACACCGAACGCTTTCCATGAGAGCCATCCTTTTTTTCGCCCATATATGATAAGTGCGAAAGGAACAATCAAAGAAAGAAACAATTGAACAAACATCCCAACCAAGCCGATCTCTCCTTTCATTTACGCGAAAATAAATACGACTGGATAAACAAATACATCGTGCCACCAAATACAATGATCATCAGAAAAATAAAGCGCCATACACTTGTTGCAAATACCGTAAGCATAATGAATACACCCATCATAACAAACACTTTTCCTCCGACACGATGCGTTTTTTGCCAAACTTCTTCATTTTCTAGCGTCCAAGGGGTACGAATACCGAAAAAATAATTCGGTTTAATTTTCGGCATATAATTTCCAAGGGCAATGAACAACACTCCAACTCCAATCGGCACAACGACATCGACTTGCACAGGAATTCCGATATTATACGCAAGCGTCACCACATGTATGCTAAATAAAAATAAAACAAATACATGTAAAAAAATGCGATATACTTTTTCAAATTTCTCGTAGTTTTCTTTGCGTGGATCCACCTTCGGCAAGAAAAGAATAAGGGAGACAATTCCTGTTAAAAAGATCGGAAAAAGTAATGCGCCCCACCATTTGTTCGTAAAGCCGTCAGCTTCCCCAGCCACATTCCAATGAATCGCCACCTCATCCGGCAAAAAAGGGATGGCTAATAAACTCAATACATAGCTACTTGCAATGAGAATGATAATAAATAAGTGCTTTTTCATGATTCATCACCTTCTTTTTGTAATATGTCATAAAACCAGCTCATTAAATCTTGGAACACCGTTGTGTTTAGTGAGTAATAAATATGTTGTCCAACACGCCGATCTTCCACTAAATCGGCTTGTTTTAATATTTTTAAATGATGAGACACACTCGGCTTTTGCATATCAAAATGTTCAGCAATTTCCCCTGCTGTTAAATCTCCTTTTTTTAATAAAGAAAGAATTTTTCGGCGGTTTGGATCAGCAATCGCTTTAAATGCCTCGTTAAACGACATCTTTTTCACCCGCTTTCTTTTAGATATTTAGACAAATTCCTAAATATAAAATTAAAAAATAGATATTTAGATAAATTTCTAATTACATCATATCCCATTTTTATACGTCAGTCAATATGCAAAAAGGAACCAAGGAAACCTTGATTCCTATTTCAAGTTACCAGGTACAGATTTAGACAATCGCCCTGTCGTAGAAGCGATCATTGGAGAAATGGCTGGTCGTACGATTTTCATTCGATCACCTCCTTTTCTTGACGATAAATCAGTTGCAACACTTGTTTTATTTTTCTTTTTTCATATGGGCATGGTCGCTTTCCTTTTCTTATACGATATTGTGGACAATGATTTCCTTGACAAGCTGGTCGAAAAAAACAAGATTGACACGCTTCATCTTGTTCCTCGCCTGATGTTACCCATAATGCAAAGCGGTCATAGTCGATTTGTATCGTTCCATCTTCGTGAAGTTGACCAACATGATTATATGACTCATTTAAAAAACAAGTACATTTATACAGTTGTCCATCTGTTCCTATCACAAGTGAATGAGGCTTCGCTGCATAACAAACCGCCCCTCCAGGCATAAGCATCGACTCAATCACTTTACTCATCGAAAGCCCTTGGTTTACTCCTTGTTCAGTCAATTCCCATATTTTTCGTTCAGCCGTACGATCGTCGCAAATCGGCAAGTGATCATCGTTCGTTCCACCCCATTTTCCAACTGGACGGCAAAATAGTTGAAAGCGTGCATCCCCTGCAAACTCGTGTGCTAAATCCGTTAAAAATGATGGAACATGAGCAATGTTTGTCTTATCAAAGTTTAGGCGGAGGTAAATATCGAATGATTCGTCTAATGTACGGATATCACGTAAATGTTGCATAATTGTATCATATGTACCTTGCCCATTTGCTAGAAAGCGACGAGAGTCGTGGACACTTTTCATTCCATCAATTGTAATCATAAAACGACGCACGTGATAACGTAACAGTTGTTGTAACGTTTCTTTTGATAAATAATAACCGTTTGTCGATATGTCCGCTTCATACGTCACTCCATATCGTTCAGCTAAAGCAATAATCCATTCGCTTATCTCTTGAATTATACTAAGCGCTAATAATGGCTCCCCACCAAACCAGCTAACTGTTAAATGTTGCAATCGAGCCATCTTTTGCTCTAAAAAACGTTTTAGCCCTTCTACTATTTCTCGCTTCATCTGTCCACGAGAGAAATCTTGATAACAATATGTACAACGAAAATTACAGGCCTCCGTTGGTAAAATAATAAGATGCATCACATCGGTTCGGTGCATCGAAGCATGTAACAATTGTGCTCGTCGCTTTTCGTCTGTTTGCTCTGGAACTAGAAATCCACATTGTATGAGCGTTTGACAAACATCAGACTGCTCATTGTCTGTTCCTGTTCGCAGTACACGCAATACTTCCATCTTTTCTCTTTCATCAACCGATATAACAGCACCTGTATAACTATTGTAAATAATTACTTCACCTGAATCGGTATGTGAGATCGCATTAAATCGTGAAGCGATCCACCTCATTTCGCTCACTCTCCTTTTTGTCATTCTAATAAAAACCAGTTTTTTGTTCTGTTACATAAATCACAATCTTTATTGTAAAAAATATGTGCCATTCCTTAGTTCATCATGATTGAACATTACATGTCAGTTTTTCGACAAAAGTTTGAATATCGTTCGTGTAAAGTAAAAAGAAGAAGCCGATTCAGCTTCTTCTCCTCCTTCCCTATTCCTTCAACTTCACCGCTGTACCTGTCGCGATGCACATCATCATTCCGTCGCGCAATGTTTCAAAATCCAAATCGACGCCAATGACCGCGTTTGCTCCCATATTGCGCGCTTTTTTTACCATTTCTTCTACAGCCATGTCTCGCCCTTCAGCTAACTTGCTTTCGTATGTTCCGCTTCGGCCACCGATGATATCGGTAATGCTCGCCAAAAAATCGCGAACGACATTCGCTCCTAAAATAACTTCACCAGACACTAACCCGAGATATTGTTCAATTTGTTTTCCTTCGATGCTGTTTGTTGTTGTAACGATCATGTAAATGACTCCTTTCTATAAATAAAATTTGCCCCTTTATTATATTCTCGATCGTTTCAAATCATCCTTTTTTACAAACAAATCGGCTCCCAACCGGGAAGCCGATTTGTTTAGTCATGAAAGTTTGTTCCATCTGTCACTTCTTTTACAATACCTGCGCGAATAACAAAATCACCAAAGTGTTCACCATCAAATCGCTCTTTCGCGTACCGAGAAAGGAGCGTACGAAGTTCAGATAAAATTTCTTTTTCTCCGATATTTTCCCGATACAATTTACCGAGACGGCTGCCGTCAAATGCAGCCCCAAGATACATATTATATTTGCCGACAGATTTACCGATAAATGCAATTTCCCCAAGGACATGACGGGCACAGCCATTCGGACAGCCGGTCATGCGAATCGTTATTTCCTCGTCACGAAGTCCGTTTTCCTCAACAATTTCCTCAATTTTATCAATGAGTGTCGGCAAATATCTCTCTGCTTCTGCCATCGCTAATCCACACGTTGGCAAAGCCACACAGGCTAGCGAGTTACGACGAAGGGCACTATAATGTTTCCCATCTGTTAATTTATATTGCTTAATAAGCGCATCAATTTCTTCTTTTTTCTCACTTGGCACATTGGCGATGACTAAGTTTTGGTTAGCGGTAAGACGGAAATCACCTGTATGCACTTTTGCAATTTCCCGCAAGCCTGTCATCAGTGGATAATCATCTGTATCTTTCACCCGTCCGCCCTCGACAAATAACGTAAAATGCCACGTTCCGTTCACACCTTCAACCCAACCGTAGCGGTCGCCATTATGCTCGAAATAGTAAGGGCGCGCTTCTTCTAAATTCCATCCAAGCCGACGTTCTAGTTCTGCTTTTACTGCATCCAAACCAAGCCGATCAATCGTATATTTAAAACGAGCATGTTTACGTACGGAGCGATTGCCGTAATCACGCTGAATGGTAACGACTTTTTCTGCCACATCAATCACTTGTTCTGGTTTACAAAAACCGATCACTTTTGCGAGCTGCGGATATGTCGTGCGATCGCCGTGCGTCATTCCCATGCCGCCACCGATCGCTACATTAAATCCCGTCAGCTTTCCGTGTTCAACAATCGCAATCAATCCAAGGTCTTGTGAAAACACGTCGACATCGTTTGACGGTGGAACAGCGATACCAATTTTAAATTTTCGTGGCAAGTAAAGCGGCCCATAAATTGGTTCTTGTTCTACCTCCGGTGTTCCAGCTACTTTTTCTTCATCTAACCAAATTTCGTAATACGCCCTTGTTTGTGGTAATAAATAATCGCTTAATCTTTTCGCCCATTCATACACTTCTGCATGCACTTCCGATTGGTAAGGATTCGGATTGCACATGACGTTTCGGTTGACGTCACCGCATGCCGCTAACGTCGTAAGCAGTGCCTCGTTAATGGCTTGGAGCGTTTTTTTCATGTTCCATTTCAATACGCCGTGAAACTGAAATGCTTGTCGTGTCGTAAGTTTCAACGTCCCGTTCGCATACGTCCTCGCCAATTCGTCCATCGCAAGCCACTGCTCTGGTGTTGCTACGCCACCTGGGGTACGAACACGAATCATAAATTGATACGCTGGCTCTAATTTTTGTTTTTGCCGCTCGGCTCGCAAATCACGATCATCTTGCAAATAGCTACCATGAAATTTCATCAATCGGTTATCATCTTCTGGAATGCCGGCAGTGATGCGATCTTCCATCGTTTCTTTCAACGTTCCGCGCAAATAGTTGCTTTCTCGTTTAATGCGCTCAACGTCGCTTGGTGGTCCATCCGGCGGTGTTAATACAAACTTTTCCACACTCATCCCCCCTAATATACGTCACGTTGGTAACGCTTTTGTTTTTGCATGTCCGCCACATACGCTTCCGCTCGTTCACTCGTCATCTGTCCTTCTTTCGCAATAATCTGGATAAGCGTCTCATGAACGTCCCTTGCCATGCGTTGTTTGTCGCCACAAACATAAACGGCCGCTCCTTCTTCTAACCATCGGAACAGTTCTTTGCTTTGTTCCATCATTCGGTGTTGCACGTATACTTTTTCTTTCGTATCGCGTGAAAAGGCAACATCCATCTTCGTCAACACACCGTTTTTTAGCCACGTTTGCCATTCCGTTTGATAAAGAAAATCGGTCACGAAATGTTGGTCACCAAAAAACAACCATGATTTCCCTTTCGCGCCAATCGCCTCACGCTCTTGCATAAAAGCGCGGAACGGCGCCACTCCCGTACCTGGTCCAATCATAATAATTGGCGTATGTGTATCTTTCGGGAGTTTAAAATTCGGATTTTGATGAACGAACACAGGAAGTTTATCGCCAATGTGTAGACGTTCAGCACAAAACGTTGAGCAAACTCCTTTTCGCAAACGCCCATGTGCTTCGTAACGAACCGCTCCAACAGTCATATGCACTTCATCCGGATAAGCTAGTAAGCTACTTGCAATTGAATAAAAGCGCGGTTGCAACTTTCGTAATGAAGAGACAAATTGCTGTGGTGTCATCTCCCACGGGCCGAAATCGCGAAGGACATCCAATACATCGCGCCCTTTCATATAGTCTTTTCGCTTCGCTTCTTGTTCCTCAGAAAGAAGCGCATGAAACTCGCGATTTTTCGAAAATTCAGCTAATTTTTGTAACAACGGCTCTGTCAGTACGGTAATTTCTAAACGGGATAGCAACGCTTCTCGTAATGGTTCGTCATTTTCTTCTACAGAAACTAATGTTTCTGAACTCCATTTCATTTCTGCTATCATCCAATCAACTAACTCTGGATCGTTTTTTGGAAAAACGCCGAGCGCATCGCCTGGTTCAAACACAAGCCCAGAACCTTCTAGCGATAATTCGATATGGCGTGTTTCTTTGTTTGAGCCGCGTCCATTTAAATTGATATTTTCTAATACTTCCGCTTGAAACGGATGTTTTCGTGAATAAATGGTCGTTGGCTTCGCTTGTGCAGATGAAGTTGTTGCTACGGAAATGGCTCCTTGCTTATCTAACTCACCAAGCACTCCCTCTAGCCATTTCGCTGCTTTTTCTTCATAATCGACGTCACAATCGACGCGTTCGTATAACCGCTTTCCGCCTAGCTCTTCTAGCCGTTTATCAAAATCTTTTCCCGTTTTACAAAAATGTTCATACGACGTATCGCCAAGCGCCAATACAGAGAAACGAAGATGATCGAGTTTTGGTGCGCGCTTGCTACGAAGAAATTCGTAAAATGACAAGGCGTTATCTGGTGGTTCCCCTTCTCCGTATGTGCTAACAACAAGGAGCAACGTATTTATTTTTTTCAACTCGTTTGGCTTAAAATCAAGCATCGAGGAAACGGTGACATGAAACCCGCGATGTTTAAGCGTTTCTCCTACTTTTTCCGCTAGTTTTTGCGCGTTTCCTGTTTGCGACCCGTAAAGAACGGTCACTTCCTTCGTTGCAGATGCTTCTTGTTGAAGCGCTCCGACCGACTCGGTTGCAGCTAAATACCCACTTAGCCAAAGTTTTTGTGCGGAATTTAACGTTGGCCAAAGCCGATTGAGGAGCTCGACTTGTTCTTCATTAAATGGACTGTTTGTCACTTGAAATGGCAACATGTTTCACCTCTCATTTTTCTACTATTCCTATAAATCAAGTATGTTTTATTTGACTTTACCGTAAAAAATAAAATTAGTAAAATAAATATAAATTATCAGAACTATTTATTTTTTTAATAACTAAGGAGCGAGCGATATGTACGAACAATTAAAAACATTTATTACATTAGCTGAGGTGAAAAATTTCACAAAAACAGCAGAAATTCTTCATTTATCTCAACCAAGTGTAAGCTTGCACATTAAAAATTTAGAAAAAGAGTTTCAAACAAAACTATTTATTCGTTCACCAAAAGAGCTACAAATGACGCCAACGGGAGAATTGCTTTATGATCGAGCAAAAAAAATGATCACGTTATACGAACAAACGAAACAAGATATTTTGGAACATCACGACTGTGTGAAAGGAACATTAAAAATTGGGGCTAGTTTTACGATCGGGGAATACGTGCTACCTACCTTTTTATGCGCCTTACAAAACGATTATCCAGAATTACAATTGGAAGTGATCATCGGCAATACAAAAGAAATTGTAGAGCTCGTTCGTACGTATCAAACACATATCGGTTTAATTGAAGGTCAAACAAATGAAAAAGAGCTTGTGGTGTACCCATTTATGCAAGATGAGCTAGTCATCGTTGCGTCTAACGATCATCCTCTCGCTCACAAACAGGAAGTATCGATAAACGATTTACAAAACCAACTATGGATTACACGCGAATTAGGGTCTGGCACACGTGAATATTTTAACCATTTTATTCGTTCAAATGGGCTAAAAGTAAAATCACTGATAATTATTAGCAGCAATCAAGGAATAAAAGAAACGTTAATGCACGGAAACGGTTTAGCCCTCCTTTCACGTCATGTCATTGAACAGGAGTTGAATCATAAAAACTTATCGATTGTTTACGTTAAACATTCTCCTTTTTATCGAACATTTTCTTATCTTTATTCGCCGACAATGAAAAACAACAAACTTGTACACTTACTGATTGATTTACTCCAACAAAAAAGGATGTGACAAACAAGTTGCTTTGTCACATCCCCATCACTTAATGCTCCTCTAGCTGTGAAATCGGAACGCGCTGTTGTTTTTCTGGGTTGTTTAAAAAATGAATCGTTGCCATTTCCGTTTGTACATCGACATGTTCAATATACACGGCTTTTCCGTTATACGTTACATTTTTCATATCGGGTGACTGAGCAATTTGTTGCGCACGTGTGATGTTCATTCGCTTCCCTCCTTTCGAACGATTATTATCATTTGTGTTTCACGCGAAAATATGCAAAAAAAGAGCGCCAACAGGCACTCTTATAACAGTTCAAGCAACTTCTTTTTATTTTGTTGTACGTTTTCTTCTAACGCCTTTACTTTTTCTTTCAACGCTTGTACGTTGACATCATTCTTAGATACTTTCTTTTCTAACGCACGAATTTCATTTTTTACTGCTTTTAATTGATTAGAAGCAGCAATAAGCTTCCCAAACCATTGATCTAACTCTTCTTGTTTTTCCGCTTCGTCGTCTTCATCCGATTGCACGACAGGTGATTGTTCAGTCGTAGTCACAGTAGCGCTATCTTGTTCATTGACTACTTGTGTCGTTTCCTCTGTTGTTTGTTCACTTTGTGGTTGTGTTGGTTGTTCAGCTGGTTGTTCAGTTGGTTGTTCTTTTGGTGTGCTAAACGCTTCAAGCGCTATTGTCACCTCGTTTACACGCTCTTCAATCTTGCTTAACTTTTTATTTAGTTCTGCTAATTTGTTTTTTAACATTTGTTGTTCTTTTTTCTTTTTCGCTAATTCTTGTTTTTTCTTCGCCTCTTCTTTTTTCTTTTTAGCTAACTCTTGTTTTTTCTTCGCCTCTTCTTTTTTCTTTTTAGCTAACTCTTGTTTTTTCTTCGCTTCTTCCTTTTTCACGACAAGCTGACTTTTCTGTACATGTTTTGCTCCATCATGCTTCGCTGCAAAAGCTGGAGAAGCAACGAGCATCGATGCTAGTAAAATTGGTAATCCTTTTTTAAACATTACCCTTTCCTCCATTTCATATGTATATTTTTTTGGTAATGGCAGCTGGCTGGCATAGGTATCCCGTTAGCCCCTATAGCTTTGCGACGCTAAGTTTCCTTAGCTGTGCCTTTACTTCTTATTATACTTCGCTTATTTTCATAGGCATGAATCAAAAGTCCTTATTTTTCTTATAAACATATGTGAAAATAAAGGAAGAAAAGGGCGAATAAAGAAGTAGTTATGGTAGATAAAAAGGAGGGATGCGGGATGTTAGAAAAATGGTTGAAAGAGTCTTCGTATACCGTCGTATTTACTGGAGCAGGAATGTCTACAGAAAGCGGGCTTCCCGATTTTCGTTCGGCAAAATCAGGGCTTTGGCGCACGAAAAATCCTCAACAATTAGCAAGTACGTATGCGATGCAACATAACCGAGACGAGTTTATTGCATTTTATCAATATCGTATTCGTACGTTGCTTAAATGTAAGCCACATGTCGGGCATATGATTTTGGCCGATTGGCAAAAACGGGGGCTTATTCATCAAATCATCACGCAAAATGTCGACGGCTTTCACCAACAAGCAGGCAGTACAAATGTCATTGAATTACACGGAACGTTGCAAACGGTGCATTGCTCGCGTTGCAGGCAAACATACGACGCAAAACGGTATGTAGAGGAACAGTTTACGTGCACATGAGGCGGCTTTTTGCGCCCTTCCGTTGTTTTATTCGGGGAATCGTTACCGTATGATGCGTTTGAACAAGCATGGACAGCAGCCGAGCGAGCAGACTTATGGATTGTGCTCGGCTCTTCTTTACAAGTGTCACCAGCTAACGAACTTCCTGTCATCGCGAAACGAAGCGGAGCCAAATTAGTGATTGTGAACATGGAACCGACGCCATTAGATGATTGGGCGGATTTGCTTATACATGGTCGCAAAATTGGAGAAGTGTTGCAGGAAATAAAGGAGAAGTTATAGGAAAACCAAAATAACTCATTGTATGCCGTTTTTTCCTAATGATCGAATGCATATATACAATGACGAGAGAGAGAAGAATGATCGAAAGAAAACAGAAAACCAAAATCTATTTACCCGTTCGTTACTCGTAAAACGTTACATCGTTACTCGTTCTCCGTTCTCCGTTCGCACCCGCTCTTAGACTAAAAAGGACTTTGAAGAATGGTGATCATTTCCTCATCTCTCTCGTTGGTGCCTAAGCACCCATAAGGGCACTTTGCAAAATGCCCTTAAAGCTGCTTATGCCTCTAAATATTTGCTCGCAAGCGAAACGTCTATTTCCACAGTATAGTTGACTTTATCAATGCGACTAGACAGCACTTCGACTTGGCGTGCCAACATTTCTGCGGCTTGTTTATATTCGCTCGGATTAAATAATGCAATGGTTTCCATCACCACATTTCCACCATAATACTCGCGTGGTTTTGTGTCTCCTAGTTGCTTATACAAATGAACTCGACTCCGCAACATTTTCGCTGTTTCAATCGCGCGAATAAGAGAAATACGTTCCCCTTCCCATTCGACAGTCTGTTGCATATTCGTTTCGTTGATCAGTTCTTGTAGTGCAAGCACATCTTTCTGTATTTCGGCCATCTCTGTAAGTACTTGCTCGACCGTCCGTTCTGGCGGTGTATACATCTCCCCTTTTGGAACGGTAACCGTGTGAGTCGTCAACAACTCCGCTTGCAGCTCGTCTACTCGCCTTTTTAAAAACGAAAGGAGATTAATTGATTGCGCTAACGTAATTTTCATTTACTCAGCCTCCACCTTTACTCATCGACTGTATAATTATAATAATGAGGAAGAAAAAAGTAAACTTTAAAACTTATGGCTCTTCACCACAAGTTGTACTTGATCATTTAAGATCGGTGTGCATAGAGAAAATAGAGGGTACAAAAAATGCGAATTTTCCTGTATGGTAAAGGTGACCAAACCAAACCATTGGAGGAAAATTCGCATGTACTCTCCGTTTATCAAAGAACTCATCGATTTACCAGATGTTTTGATTCAAAAGGTACGAAAAGAAGAAGAACGTTGGATTTTCGAACTTTCTCTGCCTGAACAATGCTCGGCTTGAAGCGTACGATCAAAATGACATGCAAAAAGAAGCAATGGATGCATGGCTATGCTCAGCGAATCGGAATTTTTTGGATTGAACTTCCTGTCGAGCGCAGACGTTGTGGTACGTGTGGCATGACATTCAGCACGTCTTATCCAGCCATCTCTCCTCGAAGTGTAGCGACGGATGCTTTTCAGCAATGGGTCGCGCAATCTTGTATCGGAACATCCGTTCAGGCAGTGGCTCGGATGCTCAAGCTTCCTTACACGACGGTGGAACGTTGGTTTTATATCCATGCCCCCTCCTTCCTATCAAATGACATCCAACCAAAGGCGGTTTGTGTCGATGAGTTCGCTTTTCGAAAAGGGCATGACTACGGAGTAGCGGTCATGGATGCCGAAACAGGTGAAGTGTATGCCATTGAAGCAGGAAAGAACGAGGAAGCCATTGGACGTGCGTTGGCTCATGTGTCTCGTTCTGTTCAGGTTGTCGTGAGCGATTTAGCTCCAGCGATGAAAAAAGCGATTCAAAGAGTTTGCCCAGAGGCGACACATGTGGCCGATTATTTCCATGTCATTCAGCTGTTTACAGATGCTTTAGAGCGTTGTCGCAAATATGTAGACAAAGGAGGCAAGAAACACGGAAATGTTCGTTACGTTTGCCGTTTATTGAGTCAATGCCGAGAGAAATTGACAGAGGCAGAACGTCAAATTGTACGGGAATGGTGCAATGAAAGCGATGACTGAAAGTCTGTCTACCAATCGCTCCAACATTTTCGCTATGTGTCCAAAAGCAAAAACGAACAACAGACGAAACGACGTTTAGAGGCTTGGATCCATCGGTATTCGTTTTGTCCTTGTTCGGTTGTACGTGCCATCGCAAAATCACTCGTCAAACGAACAGACGAAATCATATCGTGCATGTTATCGCCTTATTCGAATGGGAAAATGGAGGGAACGAATAACAAGATCAAGCTGATTAAACGTTGAGGATACGGATACAGAAATATCCAACGTTTTGCATTGCGGGTTCGGTTAGAGACAGCTACCATACTTTAATGGCAGGGGCAAGTACATCTTTTGGTGATGAACCAAACTTATGGTTTATCACCAAAAAATGTACTTTTTAAATTTAAACTTGATAGCAACATAGCAAATAAAGCAATGTAGTATAAAAAGTAAAACAAAGTGTTTAGTTTCTATCACAATCGTCTTTATTTAATAACTACAACTTTTGGTGAAGTGCCAAACTTATTCCTTATTTCTCAAAAACCATTCGTATATTGCTTGTGCCTCATGTTCGTCCACATCAACGACTTTTGTGCGTATACCCGGCATGACAGTCGCACGTACTGTACATAATCCGAGTCGTTGTTGCATACGACTTTGCGAGATCGTTAATGACTGAATACGATGTTTTAACATATATACCGTTTTTATCGTCAGCCATCCACTTCTCAATGCTAGCTGCTCACTCTTAATCGTTACTCCCGCTCGTTTATAGCTTCGATAGCCGACATATACTGCGGGCACAAGGAGAAGGAGCGTTTCAAATCGCTGAAAAAATACGATTGTGATGACCGGAATGAGCATAACCGTATAGAGCGACCTCAACATATAACGCCAACGGACACGTGTACATAACAATCGGAACGAATCGTGCAAACGATATTCAGGAAAGCACGTCGCAACAAGAGAAGCAACTTCATTTTTACGAACAAGCGGAAACAACACGAGACTTCCATGTCTTCCATCATCAAGTGCCCCTCCGGCATGAATAAGGTGAACGGAAACGTAGCCAAACAAGTGCCGGATCGGACTTTCCTTCACTCCAATGGCTTGAACGCGCTCAATCGATGTAGAAATGCTCTTTTTTTGCAGCAATCCTGTTGTTATCGTTATCGTTTTGTTTTGTTTGACAACTGTAAAATTCATATAGCGAAAAAGATGACCGATCACAGACAATACGTAAGCAATCATAAGAACGATAAACAACAAGACAAGTGTAGAAGCTGTATCGTCAGCGCGAAAAAATATATTTAGCCGTTCAAATGGGATGAAATCATTAAAATCGGAAAGAAATGCGCCAATCGCTGCAATGACTCCAAAAGCACCACCACTTGTGGTCGATAAAAACAATGCGTCACGAAATCGAAGTGTAAATATGGTAGCCGTCTTATCTTCTGTTTCTATACATATATTTTCTCGTTTTTGGTGATGCACCGCTCGCTCTATTTGCTTTGCTTCTTCTATGGAAACCGCTGAAAGTATTACTTCTGGTTCATCTATTTGCCTGCCAGCTGTTTCAATATGTACTTGTACAACACCTACAAGCCGCTGCAACACCCCTGACGAATATGAAATACCTTGAATACGTTCAAATGGAATATACCGTTTCTTTTTTACAAATATCCCTTGTTCAATATACATGTCATTTTCTTGCAAACGATATGTAAATCTCTTCCATGACATATACCCAGCGAACATAGCGTAAAAAAGAAATAAAAACAAAGGCAGCCACTTTAAATCAACGAAAGGATCACCTGTTTTCTTTTTTATTGCTAGAAGCAAAGCAAGCGCCAAAAACGGTCCTTGCTTCAACCTCTTAACTATATAAATAACAATCGCAATCGGATGCAACCGTTTCTTTTCATGCATCATTTTCATCTTCCTTCACTAAAGAGGAAATGTAGTAACGCAACTTCTCTGCTTCTTGCTCATCAAGAAATGGAATTTCGTGCGCAGTTGCCGCTGTATAAATGTAAAGTGAAGCAAGTTTTTTCCTTCGTGCTAACGGACCTTGCTTTACATCAACATGTTGAATGCGAGGAATTGGAATAAGCGTACGCTTTCGAATCCATACCCCGTGCTCGAGTTCAATTTCTCGATCACGAATCATATATCGCCACCGCTCCCATTTCCAGCGCGGAACGAAAAAAACAAACAAAATCGCATCAGCAATCCATAAGCAGACAAGCCCCAAAACACCCCACATAGGAACGAAAAAATGAACAATCACGTATAAGAGAAGAAAAATAAATAAACGAATGACTTCATACATTCTCCACATCAACACGGCTCGTTTGGAAAGTACGTTTTCCATTTTTCTTATCTCCTCTCCTTCAATGCCTCCATTACCGCTACTTCTAAAATACGGACACCATCAAGTATATTTTCGAATATATATACTTTACAATATTTTTATCATATGCTAAATTATTTTTAAAGTTCATAATTTTACATCTACTAGGGGTGTCCAATAGCTTGGACTGAGAGAAGAACGCGCAAAAGTTCTTTGACCCTTTGAACCTGATCTGGGTGATGCCAGCGTAGGGAAGTAGATGGTGCGAGTGTAATTGACTTGTACTATTTGCGGACAAAATCAGGTTCTTTTTGCAGAACCTGATTTTTTTTTACGCATTGGCATCGCTCCTAATAAAAAATGAAAAGGAGCGAATAAGAATGAACGATTTATTTTCCAACATGCTATTTCCCTCAAGTAAAAAGGTGTATGTGCAAGGAAGTCAAAAAGATATTTGTGTTCCAATGCGAGAAATCCAACTGTCGCCAACAAAGACAGAAACAGCGATAGTAGAAAATGAACCGATCCGCGTCTATGACACAAGCGGCCCGTATACCGATCCACTTTTTGAACCGAATATTCATAAAGGATTGCCAATATTAAGAGAAAAATGGATAGTCGAACGCGGTGATGTCGAAAAGTACGAAGGAAGGTTTCCTAATGCGAACTTACCTTTTCGACGCAAACCGATGCGCGCCAAAAGAGGAAGAACGGTTACACAAATGCACTATGCAAAACGGGGGATCATTACACCTGAAATGGAGTTTGTCGCAATTCGTGAACAAATGGATCCCGAATTTGTTCGTCAAGAAGTTGCGGCAGGAAGAGCAATTATCCCAGCTAATATTAACCACCCTGAAAGTGAACCGATGATTATAGGAAGTAAATTCCATGTGAAAATTAACGCAAATATCGGAAATTCAGCTGTCACATCTTCCTTAGAAGAAGAAGTTGAAAAGATGCTTTGGGCGATTCGCTGGGGCGCTGATACTGTCATGGATTTATCAACAGGAAAACATATACACGAGACACGAGAATATATTATTCGCAACTCTCCTGTTCCGATCGGTACCGTCCCTATTTATCAAGCATTAGAAAAAGTCGGCGGTGTCGTCGAACATTTATCGTGGGACATTTTTCGTGAAACATTGATCGAACAAGCAGAACAAGGTGTAGACTACTTCACTATTCATGCCGGCGTACTACTTCGTTACATCCCATTAACAATTAATCGAACGACAGGGATCGTTTCTCGCGGTGGTTCGATTATGGCACAATGGTGTTTAGCACATCACGAAGAAAACTTTTTATACACTCATTTTGAGGAGATTTGCGAGATTTTAAAAACTTACGATATCGCTATTTCACTTGGAGACGGATTGCGCCCTGGTTCTATTGCAGATGCAAACGACGAAGCTCAATTTGCCGAGCTACAAACACTTGGAGAATTGACAAAAATTGCTTGGGAGCATGATGTTCAAGTCATGATTGAAGGTCCGGGACATATTCCGATGCATAAAATTAAAGAAAATGTCGAAAAACAAATGGAAATTTGTCACGGGGCACCTTTTTATACATTAGGTCCAATAACTACCGACATTGCACCAGGTTATGACCATATCACCTCAGCCATCGGTGCAGCAATCATCGGATGGTACGGAACGGCGATGCTTTGTTATGTTACTCCGAAAGAACATCTCGGATTGCCAAATAAAGACGATGTCCGTCAAGGTGTTATCGCTTATAAAATCGCTGCTCATGCTGCCGATTTAGCAAAAGGGCATCCTAGTGCACAAAAAAGGGACGACGCCTTGTCAAAAGCACGGTTCGAGTTCCGATGGCATGATCAATTCAACTTGTCTTTGGACCCTGAACGTGCGCGTGAGTATCATGATGAGACGTTACCGGCTGAAGGAGCAAAACTCGCTCATTTTTGTTCGATGTGCGGTCCAAAATTTTGTTCAATGAATATTTCGCACCAACTGCAAAAAACTTTACAGCACGAAGGAATGAAGGAGAAGGCAAAACAGTTTGTCGAACAAGGAAAAACATTATATACAGATTAAGATGCAAGTTGAGCATTATCGCTCAACTTGCATCTTATTTGACAGTTTTCTTTTTTTATCTTAATTTTATTACGAGCAGTATATTTCATAAATATTTAGAGAGGAGAGAAAAACATATTGACCGATTTTATCATTTTTTTGTTAGGACTCCTTTTGATTATAGGTGTATTAACGACAAAGTTTTCTTCGTGGTTAGGAGTACCGTCCCTCGTTTTCTACATACTGGTTGGAATGATTTTATCGAAATTTATATACTTCGACAACGCCTTCCTAACTCAAATATTCGGTATTTTTGCATTGATTGTTATTTTGTTTGAGGGTGGCATGAACACAAAATGGAATACATTAAAAAAAGTGATCGTTCCATCCTCCTCTCTTGCGACATTCGGGGTACTTATTACAGCTATTTGTGTCGGTGCCTTTGCAAAATATATTTTAAATATTTCATGGGCAGAGGGGCTACTACTGGGAGCCATCGTGTCTTCTACTGATGCAGCAGCCATTTTCGCTACATTAGGGAGCGTATATGTAAACCGTCGTCTCTCTGCAACACTAGAGGCAGAATCAGGAATGAATGACCCTATGGCTGTTATTTTAACTCTTTCTTTAATTACGTTCGTCCAAAATCCTGAAATATCTATACTTCATACTTTATTGGGGTTTTTTGGCAAATTATTTCAGGCATCTTAATTGGACTTGGAATAGGGAAATTAACCATTTGGTGTATGAACAAAATTCATCTGGATTCGTCTGGATTATATCCCATCCTATCTCTATCATTTGCAGTACTCTCCTATAGCACTGCCGCTTTAATGAAAGGTAGTGGATTCCTTGCTGTATATATCATGGCTGTTTTTGTCGGTAATTCCCAAATCGTTTATCGTCATTCTGTTTTTCGTTTTAATGAAGGATTAGCATGGATGATGCAAATATTTATGTTCATTTTACTTGGATTACTTGTTTTTCCGAATGAGTTAGTAGAGGTAGCGTGGGAAGGCATTGTTCTTGCGATCTTTCTTATCATTGTAGCAAGACCAATTAGCGTAATGGTAAGCACAATAAAAATGCGTTTTTCTATGAAGGAAAAACTGTTTCTTTCCTGGGCAGGTCTAAAAGGTGCTGTCCCGATCGTTTTGGCAACTTACCCTCTCATTGCAAATGTTGAAAATAGCCAACTGATTTTTAATATTGTTTTCTTTATTGTTCTTATTTCTGCTCTTATTCAAGGATCAACCATTTCTTTGTTAGCTAAGCATCTAGGATTATTGCATGGAGAAAAAAAGGAGGTCGCTCATTCCCTTGAATTAATGTCAACGACAAAAGCGGATAAAGAAATTGTTGAAATTCATATTGGAAGTAAACAAGCTCATTTATCGAAAATGACAATTAGTCAACTTCCTTTACCTAAAGATTGCTTAATCACAGCTATTATTCGGAATGAAAAAATTATTACCCCGAAAGGAAATGCGCGATTGCTTGAAAATGATGTTGTATATATATTGATTGACAAAGGAAAAATATCAGAAATCTATAAAATATTTTCAATAAACGAAGATATATAATTTTAAGCAAAAATAAATAAGGGCGAGAAGCTTCTCTCGCTCTTACATAAACAAAGCTGACTTTCTACCTACTCCATTCTATCATTAAACAAATTTTATTCGATCTTTTAAAAAATATCACTAACAAGTCTATTCACTTCAATTCGATCCTTCAAACTATGTTCTTCTACAATTCCTTTTTAGATAATCTCCCCTCTTTATTTAGCTAACGAAATATAAGAACTTCTTGTAATCCGATAATCAATCAAATAAGTGAAATAAAAACGATGTAGTAGATCATATTTCACTAAATCGACACATATGATGTGTATCAGACTTGGTCATTTATTTTCACTTGAAAACGGATACAAAAGGAGGAGTTTACATGATTTATGCTCAGCCTGGGCAACCTGGCTCACTCATTACATTTAAAAAGAGATACGAAAATTTCATCGGTGGAGAATGGGTACCTCCCATTGACGGTGAATATTTTGAAAATATTTCGCCCGTTACTGGACAAGTATATTGCGAAGTTCCTCGCTCGAAAGCAGCTGATATCGAATTAGCACTCGATGCTGCTCATGCGGCGAAAGAAACATGGGGACGCACATCTGTCGCTGAACGTGCACGCCTATTAAATAAAATCGCAGACCGAATGGAAGAGAATTTAGACATGCTTGCGGTCGCAGAAACATGGGAAAACGGAAAACCGATTCGTGAAACGCGTGCCGCTGACATTCCGTTGGCAATTGATCATTTCCGCTATTTTGCGGGTTGCATTCGCGCTGAAGAAGGCACGCTTGCAGAGCTTGACGATGATACCGTCGCTTATCATTTCAAAGAGCCGCTTGGAGTTGTCGGACAAATTATCCCTTGGAACTTCCCAATTTTAATGGCAGCGTGGAAACTCGCACCTGCTTTAGCTGCTGGTAACTGCGTCGTATTAAAGCCAGCAGAACAAACTCCAACATCGATTCTTGTGCTAATCGAGTTAATTCAAGACTTATTACCAAAAGGTGTTATCAACGTCGTCAACGGATTTGGTCTTGAAGCTGGCAAACCGCTCGCTTCTAACCCACGAATTGCGAAAGTTGCCTTTACTGGCGAAACAACAACCGGACGTTTAATTATGCAATATGCATCTCAAAATTTAATTCCGGTTACGCTTGAACTCGGCGGAAAATCACCAAACATTTTCTTCGCTGACGTTGTTGCGAAAGATGATGAATTTTTCGATAAAGCATTGGAAGGTTTTACGATGTTTGCATTAAATCAAGGGGAAGTTTGTACATGCCCTTCACGCGCGTTAATCGAAGAATCGATTTACGATGTGTTTATGGAGCGGGCTTTAGAACGAGTGAAGCAAATTAAACAAGGAAATCCGCTCGATACGAATACGATGATTGGCGCTCAAGCCTCATCTGAACAGCTAGAGAAAATTTTGTCATACATCGACATCGGTAAACAAGAAGGGGCTGAACTTCTAATCGGCGGCGAGCGCAATATGTTAGAAGGAGACTTACAAGGTGGTTATTATGTCAAACCAACCGTCTTTAAAGGGCATAATCGTATGCGCATCTTCCAAGAAGAAATTTTCGGTCCGGTTGTATCTGTCACCACATTTAAAGATAAAGATGAAGCGTTAGCGATCGCAAATGACACATTATACGGACTAGGTGCTGGAGTATGGACGCGCGATATTAATACAGCGTATCGTTTTGGACGTGGCATTCAAGCTGGACGTGTATGGACAAATTGTTACCACGCATATCCTGCGCATGCGGCATTTGGTGGATATAAAATGTCAGGAATCGGACGTGAAACGCACAAAATGATGCTCGAACATTATCAACAAACGAAAAACTTACTTGTTAGCTACTCACCGAAAAAACTTGGATTTTTTTAATCGTCAAGGCAGCGTCTCGAAAGCGCTGCCTTTTTGAAAGGATGGGACACATGCAATCGAAAGTCATAGCGACCGACGCAGCCCTACAACTTATTGAAAAGCTAAAAGCGAAATATGGTCCACTGATGTTTCATCAATCAGGTGGATGTTGCGACGGAAGTTCACCGATGTGTTACCCGCAAGGAGAGTTTATGATCGGTGACTCAGATGTATTGCTTGGCGAAATTGGAGGATGTCCATTTTATATGCATGCTGCTCAATATGAATATTGGAAACATACACAACTTATTATTGATGTTGTACCTGGCCGCGGTGGCATGTTTTCACTTGAAGGATCCGAAGGAGTACGTTTTTTGACAAGATCAAAAGTATTTTAGTCATATGATGAGTTGCTTTAGGGCAGCTCATTTTTTATGAATGAAACACAAAAACGATGATTTTCATAAAACCAAAAATAATGAATGACTATTCATTTTTGTATAGTATAATGGAATTAAGGGGGAGTGGGGATGTTACTAAAGAAAAAATTTGAACAAGAAAAGGTTGGCGATGTCCACGTTGCCAAAGGTACTCTAACATTTCAAGGAGTTCGCTTAAATGTTCATTGTTTCTCGATTGATGGTGTATTGATTGACACCGGAGCACAATCGTTAGCACGAGAATTTACACAGTTTTTCAACCAATTACAAATTGACCAAGTTGTCATTACTCATTTTCATGAAGACCATACAGGTTGTGCAGCATGTTTACAAAGCGAACGACAACTACCCATTTAATTGAATAAGAGCAACAAAAGCTGTTCGTTTGTTTGCGTTATGGAAACAATGGTTTTTCGCCAAAGACTCAAACAATGCAGCTGCTTTCTCAAAAATAGTAGGATAAGCATCTTCGCCAAGCACACTTTGTTGTGGACGATACACGGCAGATTCCAATAATGATTTTTCTTTTACACCTTTCATTTCACGAGGCGAGTATTTCTCAATAATGAAGAAGTTCATCGCAATGATTTCCTCTACTGTTAAATATCTCACCGATCAACAAGCCCCTTAATCGTTTCGTCATACTCCTCGAGCGTTTCATTTAACACGTCAAAAAAATCTTTCGAAATGCCTTTTGGCAAGTTCACTTTGTTACTTTTCTTTATCACAATTTGGTTATCTTTAAACTCCATCTGTATTTCGTCTCCTTGATGTATATCAAGCTTTTGAAGGAATTCCATAGGAAAAGTAACTCCTAGTGAGTTTCCTATTTTCAACACTTTCCGATCTGCATATAGCATATGGCTCACCTCTTCATTATAATTGTCATAACAATTATAACATAAAACAATCGTTCAAACGAGTTGGACAATACACAAATTTTCCATCAACAACACGCACTTCCATCCCAACATATGAATCGAATTGTTTTGTTTCATACGTTAGCAGTTGTTTCCCCCACGAGGATATGACTATAACACGAATCATGACATGACTATAGAAAAAATCCGTCATAACCTTTCCGTTTTTCTCATACAAATAAACCGTCTATATGCAACAGGGGGGATCATCATGGAGCGGCAAGCAAAAGTAGTGAGCATCATCAACTGGAAAGGTGGCGTAGGAAAGACAACCGTCACCCATCATTTAGCAACAGGACTGCAACATTTATCATCTGACGAATTGGAATTATTTGATCTTACATATTCTCAACCGAAGGTGTTATTAGTAGATGCGGATGCCCAATGTAACCTTTCCATTTCATGTCTAACACCAGAATGGTTTGAACAATTAGCCTATCATAAAACACCTCCGATCGGCACATTGAAAGATTTAATCGAACATTACTTGAAAAATGAGCATCCACAAGTCGATGTGAACGACTTTATTTTAAAAGCATGCGTGCGAAGCGGAAATGGGAAAGTATATGAACATATTGATTTGCTTCCAGCACATGCGGAACTTATTCATACGGACATGGACATTGCCGTTTATTCCCGACCACATTTTAAAGAACATTTATTTGGTTCAGACATTTATAAATTTCAAATGCTGCACCACATTTTAAACACGGTGAAACATGAGTATGATTTTATTTTTATCGATTGTCCGCCAAATTTAAATTACATTACACAAAACGCCTTGTACGCAAGCGATTACTACTTAATTCCCGCGATTCCTGATCGTCTTTCTTCATATGGTATTTCAGCAATTAAAAATAAAGTAGATGAATTAAATGAAAGATTTCAATCGAGTTCGAAAGAATATAGCGATACAAAACTCATCGGCATCGTCCTCAATTTCATTCGAGAGTACGGAAACCAACCAAAACATACACAAACAAATATGATCAATACATTAAAACATACCCTTTCACCTGATATGATATTTAACAACTATTTACCATACGGTGATGCCATCACAAAAGCATCTGCGCTCAGCTATCCTGTATTTGCTGTTGAAAACAACCAAGCAAAACAAAGCGAATGTGTGAAAAAAATTACACTTGAATTTTTAAACCGAATGAGCGGAGGAATTGTTGTATGAATGTAAAAACATTAGCAAATATATTAGAAAAAACACTGATTATTTTAAAGCATTACGAACACTGTACGGTTGATGAGATGCTAGATGATCTTTCTACAAAGTTGCAACATCAAAAAAAACAAATCACAAGCGAAATTGATTACTCACATGTCATGAAACAAATTAAAAATATGAACAAAGAGGAAGCAACAACATTTTTATCGTCTTTCAAAAAAGAACAACTACTTCAGATCGGATTACAAATGAATATGAAATTACAAAAGAGAGACACGAAACAAATATTAATTGAATCAATTGTATCCCATTGCAGCTTTCCTGAACTATATGCCAAAATGGCAAATAGAAAATCGCAAAAGCAAATGAGCGAACAGATATAACAACTGTTCGCTTATTTAATTTACGTACAGTAAATCGAATGGATAGGATCGCAAATTTGTCCGTAATAAATGACATCATCCTCTACTTGTTAGACGGGCTTGCAAAGGTTGAAAATATCCCTAAGACAATATATAAGTAACCCGTTACCTTGTTCACTACCTTCGCATGTCCCTTTTTTCCCACGATCCATTTTCGAATGCTCGCTGCAAGAATGGCATATAGACTATCGTTAATAAAAGCGAGGATAATAAATATCGTTCCTAAAAGTAAAAATTGTGCAGGGACCGAGCCTGCATAAGGTGTGATGAACTGCGGAAAGAAAGCGAGAAAAAACAATGCTGTTTTAGGATTCATCACTTCGACGATTACCGATTCATAAAAAATCTTCCATAATTTTTTATGATTCGTTTTTGAACTGGCGACATGATTTTCGTGAGATGTAGAAAATAAAGTTTTGCACCCGAGATAAACGAGATAAACAGCCCCCAAATATTTCACAATCGTAAAAGCTGTAGCAGATGTCATAAGAATGGCGGATACTCCAACTGCTCCTGCCAAAACATGAACAGCGCCACCAAGAGAAACACCAAGAACCGACACAAGCCCCGCTTCCTTCCCTTGATCGATACTTCTTGCCATAATATAAAACACCGCAGGTCCAGGCATGATTAATAATACAGTCGCCGAAATAACAAATAACCAAATTGTTGAATCCATTATATTTCACTCCTTTTCAACCAATAAAATTACATTTTATTTTTCAAATTTTCTTTCATTAAAGTGGCGATTTGTTGCTCGTTTGGTAACGGGATTTGTTCTAATTGTTTTATCACGAGTTCTTGTCTATGACGAGAATGGTTTTGGCTTAGTTTTGCCTTCCCTTCGATCTTATTGATTTTTATTTTGAATCCTTGAATTCCTTTCATCATGCCATGAAGAAGGTCCGCGCCTACATCTTGCAGCCTGTACGAACGATTATCAGCTTCATACTTAAGTACCATATCATTTAAGGAACTCATTAGCTCGTGTTCATCCTCGATTAACTCAACCTCGCCATACACATGCACCACTACATAATTCCACGTTGGCACGGCTTGATTCGTTTCATACCAAGAAGGAGAAATATAACAATGCGGACCGTGAAACACCGCTAAAACAGTTTGATTTTCAATATCTTTCCATTGTGGGTTCGAACGGGCAAAATGACCATACAAATACGTTTTCTCCTTATTCAATAGCAAAGGTAAATGTGTAGCAAACGGCTCCCCTCTATGGATAGAGAACAATGTGGCAAAACTATTTTTCTCTATAGTTTCATAAGCAACCGCTGTTTCTGTGATCGCAAAATCATCTGGAATATACATAGCCACTCTCCTCTACTTTATTTTTGATATAAACCAACTCTCTACAAAACATGGTATAATTTAAACTGACATTTAAAAAGGTACAATAATAAAAAAAATAACATGTCAGGATGATAAAAATGCAAAATATGATTTTCCCTTTCCATGATCGCTCCCCTAAATACAAACAAATCTACGAAAAACTCAAATTTTTTATTGAGCAAGGCGACATAAAACCGAACGAGCGATTGCCATCCATTCGGCAACTTGCAGAGTCTTTACATGTTAGCCGCAATACAACACTAATGGCATACGAGCAGCTTGTTGCTGAGGGATATATTCGTGGAGAAAGTCGAAAAGGCTATTTTGTGAATGAATTAGAGCCCTTTCTCGTTCATGAAATTTACACCGCTTCGCAACCTAAGCAAATAAATCTTGCGCCAACTGTTTTTGTTGACTTTCGGGCAGATGTCGTAGATCAATCACATTTTCCTTTCAAAACATGGAGAAAAATCTCTAATCAAGTACTAACAATAAAGGATAGCTTTCGGTATGGAGATCCTTTTGGAGAATTATGCCTGCGCGAACAAATTGCAGCCTATCTTTTTCAATCGCGTGGTGTAAAAACGGATCCAAATGCAGTGATCATCGGAAGTAGTACCCAACAAATGCTTGTATACCTTGGGCGTATACTGAGGGATGAGTTCCAAAGTATTATCGTTGAAGATCCTGGTTACGACGGTGCTCGGGAAGCCTTTCAATTTCATCGTTTTATGTTCGAAACATTGCCGGTTTACGAAACCGGTGTGGATCTTTCCAAGCTAGAACAAATGCACTCCCAATTAATTTATGTAACCCCCTCTCATCAAAGCCCGATGGGAGTAAGCATGTCCATCCAACAACGACAACTGCTCATTCATTGGGTCAACAAAGTGAAGGGATATATCATTGAAGATGATTACGATAGTGAATTTCGCTATACGCAAAAACCGTTCCCTGCTCTTGCTTCCATTGATTCGACAAGAGTCATTTATCTAGGGAATTTCTCAAAAGCTTTTCTTCCAGGGATTCGTTTAAGCTACATGGTGTTGCCACAACATCTGTTAAATCGTTACAAAGAGCAATTTTTCCTTTTCGAAAATACTGCATCACTCATTAGCCAACTCGCTATGGCGAAGTTTATGGAAGAAGGCGAATGGAACCGACACATTAAACGAATGCGCCTTGTTTATAAGCGAAAAATGCAACACTTCGTATCATTATTAAGAAAAGCGTTTGAGGATAAGATAACCATTATCGGTGAACAGTCTGGGTTATATATATTAGTCAAGGTACACTTGAACTGTTCAAAAGAATGGCTTATCGAGCGAGCTTTCTCTTATGGAGTAAAAGTGTATCCTACTTCGCGCTACGTTATTAAAAACCATTCAGACAAACCAATGATTAAACTTGGTTTTAGCAATCTTTCTTTTGATGAAATCCAACTCGGAGTAGAATTGTTGAAAAAAGCATGGTCTTGACCTCTCACTTATAGAGAAAAGGAGGCCCTTCAGCTAAGGTGGGAAAGTTGAATAAGCAAAGGAATTTGAAAAAACGCGCTCTTTGCTACAAAATGCGTTTGACAAACAAGATGTTCATAATGCCAAAAATTTTAAAAAAACAATAGTATCACGAAAAAAACGCTTGAATTGTTATGTCTTGAGCGTCTCAGCTTGTCGTTTTTTCAACAAGATGAGCCGGCTAGCTTCTAGCCGGCATTTATTCGCTTGAGTTATTTAGTCGATAGAGCAATTTCCATCCGTACACGTTTTTCCTTCTTCTGCTAGCGATGGTAGCGAGGATGACTGCTGTTCTTCCATCCAAACTTTCTCTAACGCCTGACGGAATACTTCGACGGGCTGAGCACCAGAAATCGCATATTTTCCATTTAACACGAAAAACGGTACACCGCGGATGCCGAGTTGAGCCGCCATTGCTTCCTCTTTTCGCACTTGTTCTGCATAATGCTCGCCATCAAGCACCGATTCCGCCTCTTTGCGGCCAAGTCCTGCTGCTTCGGCAAGCTCAAGCAACACATCGCGGTCGCTAATTCGCTTCGATTCAGTGAAATAGGCGTAAAACAGCCGCTCCACCACTTCATGAAGTTTTCCTTTTTCTTTCGCGTATTGTGCCAAACGATGCGCATCAAACGTATTGGTCGGCTTCATCGTCTCAAAGCGGAACGTGAGACCAATCGCCTCCGCTTGCTTGCCAATATCGGCATTTGCTCGCTTCGCTTCTTCTACGGACATGCCGTATTTTTGCGCAATGATTTCGTGGATGCTAAATGGTGTTTCTTTTTTCGCATTCGGATCAAGTTCAAAGCTACGGAAAACAACCTCAACATTCTCCCGATGCGGAAAAGGCTCGAGCGTCTGCTCTAATCGCCGCTTGCCAATATAACAAAACGGACAAACAAAATCGGACCATACTTCAATCTTCATCGATACACCTCAGTTTCATCTCTCCAAAGCGGAGGGAATTTTCTCTCTTATTGTAACGAACATATCTTTTTTCCTTCAAATCATCTGCTTAAAGTGTGGCGGGTACTGTTAAGCCATTGCAGTTTTGCTCGACTATATGCAAATAGAAAATCGCAAAAGCAAATGAGCGGACAGATATAACAGCTGTTCGCTCAATGTTTGATACCGCAACATCATTTCGACAACATCGCTCGTTTCATTGCCTCATATGAAAGTGGACCGACATGTTTGCTACGAATGACCCCTTGTTCATCGATGATATACGAAGTCGGAATGGTAATCACTTTATATGTTTTACTAACTGTTCCTTGCTCATCAAGCATGATATCAAATGTCAATCTTTTTTGATTCACGAACGTTTCGACGACGTGACGATTTTTTTCTTTATTCGTCAAATTGACCGCTACAATCGCGACATGTTGTCCATACTGCTCATAAAATCGTTGCATCTCTGGCATTTCCGCACGGCACGGAGGACACCATGATGCCCAAAAATTTAAAACTACTTTTTTCCCTCGAAACTGAGACAGCTTCATTTTTTCGCCCTGTAATGTCATTAACTCGAAATCAGGGGCAATTTCTCCTACATCAATTCCAATGTTCGAACTCGATTGCTGCGAAGTTGTTTCTTTTGTCATATCCGATATGGATAAGAAGATGAAGACGAGAATATGGAACGAAACAAGCAGTTGCCATAGCTTTCTCGTCGTTTTTATACGTGAAGAAACAATAAAGAAAACAACAGCGACGACAGCTTGTAGCCAAATGAAGCGATTTTCTGGAAATCCACTTCCCTTCCATACGAGAAATACAATCCAATATCCAAAATATATTGGGGTAACTACACGTATATAAGCGTCGAACGGAATGTGCTGTATTTTCAACTGCCAATATGTATACACGACAATGAATACCCCTGCTAAAACAAGTCCCACAACACCACCGTTAAAATAAAGAAGTGTTAATGGATTTTCTAGCACCATGTTCGGATGTACAATGCCGTAGCTTAATTTCCATATGATCAAACCATACACGAAACTATTAAAAATCATATCCATCATGCGTCGTTCTACTTTTAAAACGAACACACCATAATAAAAAAACAAATATGTCATAACTAGACTTGCTACAAGCAACAAATTTTCTCCTTGAATCATTTTTTCCTCCTTCACTGACCACGTTTCACTATAAAAAGCGCTTTTTTATATCCTCTGTCGGAACAAAGCAGCAATCCGTCTTTCCAAACCAACGATACCTATTTTTCGCGATCCAATCATATACTCGATCGCGAATAGGAAAAGGAATAAGAATAAACCAATATAAGTACTTCCAAAATCCTCGCAAATGTTTGCATACGCGTAACGCTGCAGTAGATTTAACATAGTATGTAGATTCATCGATGAATATAAAACTATCGAGTTGTTGAGGGATATGATATTTCTTAAGCAACGCTTGACCTGCTTCACTTTGCAACGAAGCAAAACGAAAATAAGCTTTTTCGTCTCTTTCAATAATAAACCGAACCGTTGCACTACAAAAATGACAAACGCCATCAAACAATATGATGTGCATGACCGACCAATCCTTCCCCTTCGGTTCATCTGACCTCTCCATTATAGCTCACCTATGCAACAAAAGAAAAACGTGAAGCCCGTTAACTCCACGTTTTCTACATCTATCCAGAAATTATCCGTACATCGTCCACATCCCGATATCATGAAAACCCAGTCTTTTATAAATACGACCCGCATTCGGATTGTCATAAAATAAACATAACGTTTTTCCAATGCGAACGTAATCTTGAATGACGCGCTTCATAATTTCGCTTGCATATCCTTTGTGGCGACGATTCGGATCTGTACACACGCCGACAACCATCGCAGATAGCGTATTTTCTGCAGTTGTTGCGACAGACGACACCATGCGACCATCTTCCTCGATATAGTACACACGCCCTGTATTTGTTTCTAACGATTTGACTAGCATATCTCGCGATGACGGCGGTACCGAAAACTCCGTGATGCGTCGACGCAGTTCAAGTATTCGATCGACATCATCAATCGTTGCCCGCTTAATTTCATAGCGACTTTGCTCTTCTGGAAATGTGATTTCGTTACATTCACAAAAATACGTGACTCGCTTTTTTCCAAGCAGTAAGAGAGGTTCAAATTTTGCGACAAGCTCCGTTTTCCCAGAAAGACGAACAGGATGAGAAGTATTTCGCATCACTTCTGCAAATCCTTCAATATCCAAATCCCCCGGAGCATAAGGAATATACGAATCGTAAAATCGCAACAATACGCCTCTCAATCTACCATTCTCATCAAAATCGCCCCACAACTCTTGGAATTCCTGCTCGTAACCGAACGCCTCAATATCACCAATAATAAAAAGATTCAATGAAGGCTCCTGCTTTAAAAAAGAAAACACAACATCATGATCTGCCCCGCTCAATTTACGAATCATCCCCATCCCCCTTGCCGATACATGTTCATCCTACTAGACTGTCAAAAATACATGTGCCTTCCGCGAACGATCCCAATAACAATGATTACGATATGCTTTCTACGCTAACGCTTGTTTTCGTTAAACACTTTTTCTAAAAGAATGTATCGTATATCATCATGAGGCGTTTCATACTTTGGACAAGATACGTAAAAACAACGCGATATATATCTTCATCCAGGATGTAGCTACTTTTAGAACGAAAAGGTCAGCCTCTTCTACAAATCTCGATCATTCTTTTGGTTTGACAGTATATACGCTATCTTTTCTTTTCTACCTTATATTCTTTCTCTAACAAAATTTCTTTTAATAAATCTAGCGTAACCATGCCATTCACGGCCACTGATCCATCTATATTTAACCGAACCTCAACTTTATTTGGAATGCTCAAAAGTTGTTCCCTCAAGTATTCATACCTCGGTGTCAAGAAATGATACCTTTGATTCGAAGAACCAACCCACGGTCGGCTCACATCCAATTTCTCTTTTATAAATGGACCATCGACAAGTAAATCGGTCATTTGTAAAAGTTCCATATGATGTGGATTGTTTGATGATATAATATCTTCATATAAATAACCGGTAAAAGTCATCACTGATAAGCCAATTTCCTTCACCATCGCAGCTAACTTGGCTAGAGGTCGTGCTTGATCAAACGGTTCTCCTCCGAGAAAAGTAACTCCTTCAATGCCATGTTCCCTCTTGCTTCTTTCGATTTCAGCAAACAAAGCTTGAATCTCTTTCTTCTTCCCTTTGTTTTGGTCCCATGTCCAAGGTACTACACACCCTTGGCAACGGATTGAACACCCTTGTACCCAAAGGCACGATCTTTTCCCTGGCCCTTCTACCATTGTCAACGGTAAAAAATGATGAATCATAAGTTCCATTAAAAATCGACGATCCTTCCTTCATATTTATTTTGTTTCGATGGCGATTCAAGTTCAGGAAATTTAATGAACGGTCTTATCTTTTCGACTACATGTGGCTTTAACTGTAAACAATCAGAGAAGTGCTCTAAAGATCGAAATCCTCCTTCCTTTTCACGAACCATAACTATTTTTTTAGCTAATAGCCCTCCAATGGCAGGGATAGAGGAGATTTTTTCTTCTGTTGCTTTGTTAATATCAACTAATTTCTCCATGACAGGTTTTCCTACGTATCGTTTTTCAGCTTCCATCATTGACATATCAATGCCTTTATACTCTTCTTTAATTATTGTTTTCAACTGTTCGAGTTCGCGTGCTTTTGATAGAGCTCTTGCTTCGAGACGAAGCAAATACTCCGTTCTCATGTTGAAAACATGGACAATCGATGCAATCCAAGAAATGAAAAGAACGATAAATGACAAATCATTTAACCAATGGTTTTCACTCACTATTTCGTTCACAATCGAAAACAATATAAACGGAATCGAATAGATTACTCCAGCAATAAACCATTTTCTTTGTTTCACTCTGTAGGAGGTGTAAAAAAAAGAGATGTAGTTAAAAAAACCAAAAGGAAAAAAAGCCCAAATCATCCAAAAAGAATTCATTATCTCCCACTTTCTTCCCTTACTTGTAATCTGTTTTTTCACGCTCTCACTCCTCTTTAATCATTTGCTGTTGAATGTCATTCATTAAAACATTTGTTTCAAAATACTCATGTGTAAATTGAGAATCGATTGTTTCAGCTTCAAGCAACTCTTCTAATACACGAATATAGTCAAGACACTGTTTTCCTTTAATCCCCACCGTCTCAGCTAATATTTTCCCATCTTCTGTAATTTTTATAATAACTTTTTTCTCGTTCATCTCAATCACCTTATGAATTTACTCTTAAAGTCAGCACAATCGTTCGATCTTGTTGTATTTCTTCCGTTTCTAAAATAAATCCTTTTTCTCTCGCTCTCTCGATTACTTTTTTATATGTCTCTTGTTGAAGAACATATTTATATTCACTCGTTAGATTTTCGATAAAAACCGTTGCATCATCCACTTTTACCTCTTTAGGAAAAATCGCTTCGAAAACCCCATCCTCATTTTTTTCAAACCATATTTTTGTTGTTGCTATTTCCGTTTCATAGTTATCGTTTGTCAATACATTTACATGGCATCCATATTGCTCTAATGCCTTTTGCAACAACATTTCATCCTTCATGACCGTTCTGAGCCTGAAACTACGATCTATTCTATTTTCAAGCATCGAACTGACAGATTGCGCAACTGCAATCCCGACTGGAATTAACACAAGCTCAATACTCATCTCTCTCACCTTTCAAATTTATTTTAGAAATCTATCGTTCTTCCCCCACTCAATCGGCATATATCATCATGACTATTTGAATCACTAGCAACATATTCCTCTAAATCTTCTCGAGGGGTTGCTGTTACAGCTCGAACGTTGGCCCACTCGCGAATCTTTTGAATTTGCTCTGCTTGCGTCACAGAGAGAGGAACAATTTTTTTACATGCTTTTTCAAAATCCTCAAATGTTACACTTCGCTCTTCGAAAAATGCTTCGAACAATCCATCTATGACGATTTGTTCAATTTCTGCCCCAATAAACCCTTCTGTTAAACTAGCAAGTTTATTTAAAATTTCCTCAGAAACAGTAAAGGTCCCCGTCGCTCTTGGATCCTTTAGTCTTTTATTTAAGTGGACTCGGAAAATCTCAACTCGTTCTCGATAGGTTGGGAGATCTACGAAAAACACTTCGTCAAATCGCCCCTTCCGTAAAAACTCCGGAGGCAAACTAGAAATATTATTTGCCGTCGCGACAACAAACACCGGCTTCGTTTTTTCCTGCATCCATGTTAGAAAATGCCCAAAAACCCGTGATGTTGTGCCGCTATCACCGGTAGATTGCACTCCACTAAAACCTTTTTCGATTTCATCAATCCAAAGAATAGAAGGGGCGATCGCTTCAGCTGTTTTGATGGCTTTTCTCATATTTTCCTCGCTACTTCCAACCACACCACTAAAAATTTTTCCTATGTCTAACCGAAGAAGTGGAAGTTGCCACATTGCACTAATTGCTTTACTAATTAAGCTTTTTCCGCACCCAGGAACACCTGTAATTAATACTCCTTTTGGAGAAGGAAGACCGTATCGTTGAGCGGACTCCAACCATGATTTATTTCGCTTCTTAAGCCATCTTTTTAGATTTTCTAATCCACCTACATCATCCATACTGAAGTCGCTATGTATAAACTCTAAAATTCCTGTTTTTTTGATAATTTGTTCTTTTTCTTTTAAAATCACTTCTACATCATTGACATCAAGCTGACCGTCTTCCACCATTGCTCTTGCAAAGGCGTTTTCTGCTTCCGAAAGAGTCAATCCTAACGCTGCCTTAGCCAATTTTTCTTTTTCATTTTCTTTTAAGTTAATCGTAATCCGACCATTTTGCTTATTCACATCAATCATTTCGTCTAAAATACCCATAATCTCTTCGAAAGTAGGAAGTTCGAAATCGATAATGGTAATATCTTTTTGAAGTTCTACTGGAAGCAGAAGAATAGGAGAAATGAAAATAACATTTTTTGGATATATACTTTGCTTAATATTTACAGCCATATCTCTTAACTTCCTTACAATTTGAAAATCTGGACATCTATTTTGTTCCCCAAAGTATATGTGAAAATCGTGAAGAACAAAAATAGACGGTTCTTCATAATTTTCTATAAACTCCAATGCCTTCATTGGATTTTTTGTATCATGCAACGGTTTCCCGTTGATCACAAGCCCTGTTGTCAACTTCCACGTAATTACTTCTCTAGACGTCTTAATTAACGAAATGTCAGAAGCAATAGAGCGAATAAATGAGAGAACCCTTTCTTCTTCCCATGTAGAAATATAAAGAAATGGAAAACGAGCTCGAAATAAATTTGCGACTACTTTTTTCATATTTGCATTCTGGTTATTTGCCACCGAAATCTTCCTTTCCATTGGAGATAATTCAATATGCAAGCCTGTCTTTTCCCTCCACTGCTTTGGTTACACATTCTCCTTTTTTGGAGTCAACGACACTGTAAGAATCGATACGGATTTCACAGTTACTAACGGGAAAATGACAGCGAATAAAAATTCTTCACCCTATCAATTTTGCGCCTAAAAACCCCAAAACATAATATTTAAAAATAGTTCAATATTTCACGCGGGGCAAAGTTTTCGATTTTCTTCAACTGCTCCTTACTCCACCACTTTAAATCTACAAACATATTTTTCTCTTTTTCAGTCATGTTCTCTATAGAAAATATAGTATTAGATTGAATCGTTATCTTATAGTAAATCTCACGGCTTATGAAAGAACCGTTTTTTCCTTCAATGAGTATATCAATTTCAAATAATGGCTCACCATGAATGTCAACAGTAATGTTAAGTTCTTCACGCAATTCTCTTTTTAAAGCTTCGATTGGAGTTTCATTTTTCTTGACGCCACCGCCAGGCGTTACCCATAACACGACGTTTCCTACGACATCCGTAAATTCAAATTTTTGAAGAAGAATTTCATGACATTCATTGACGATTACTGCTCTAGCGCATTTGCGTATTCGCATCATGTTTCTCCTCTTTATTTTTGTTATGCAGTGAATCCATAATTAATGTATACGCCGATATGCTTTTCGACATTGGCGGCAATATTTCACTTTCTGAAATGTTGAACGATCTTCTGGGTGTAAAACTTTAAACGCCTCTAACTCTCCCTCGGTAAACGCTCTTTGATTGCGATCAACATAAAAATCTAGTAGCTTCCCACCACATTTTGGACAATAGTCCCGCTCTCTCCGTATAACATAAATCAGTCCAAATGCACTCATTGTCATAATAAAAGCAGGAACGAAAAAATTAATCCTCAACTAAAATGACTACCCTTATCTTACACAAAAACGAAGACAAATGATGTCGAATTTTGTCACAAAAGCAAAAAAAAGACAGAAGTTTTTCCACTTCTGTCTCAATTTATTGTCAACAAAGTCAAACGAAGACTGTTGCCCACGCTTTTATTGCTGTTTCTCAAGAAATTCTATTCGGTTGTGAAACGGATCGTGAAAGGAGAAGCGAGTCACACCTGGAATGTTTTTTTCGTCTTGTGTCACTACTCCCTTTTCTTCCAAGTAGCGCCGCACTGCTTCGATATTTTCCACTTCAAACGCCGGATGGCTTTTGCTTCGATATCCTTCGCGGTTTTCAACACCGATATGCAGTTCAATATCGCCAATTTTATACCAAAGCCCGCCGCTTGCTTTCAACGTTTTCGGTTTTTCGATTTCGGCAAAACCGAGCACACCCGTATAAAAAGCCCGCGCTTCGTCCTCTGCACCGATTGGGATGCAAATTTGTATATGATCGAGTCGTTTGATAACAATGTTCATGCTGCTTCTCCTCTCTATCTTCTTTTCAGCATTCGAAGAGTGGCTCAATATTTCCCTTCCTCTCTCTTTCTACTCTCCGTCATTTGCTTCCAAACAGATCCTTTCGCCTCTTCGCCACCTTCGATTCGTTCGATGGCCATTTTTACTTGCATGCTTACTTCAAATTCCGGATCGTTTTCGGCTGCTTTTAAAGCAGGCAGGACGGTTTCATCTCCATTTTCATATAAAAACATCGCTGCACGCCAGCGAACTAACTTGCTTGCATCTTTTAGCGCTTCGACCATAACAGGAATCGATTCAACGTCACCAATGTCAGATAAACAGTCACCAGCGGTACGCCGCACAGAAACAGCTGGATCCTTTAGTGCTTCATACAAATATGGAAGCACGTTTTTCCCGCCAATCATTCCTAAGTAAGCTGTCGCTAAACGGCGAATCGCTACTTTCTCATCTTTTAACGCCTTTGCCAATACGGGCAAATCGGTTTCCGTCGGCTCTGCCATCTGTTCCAACGCTGCATATCGTTTCATCCAGTCCGGATCATCCAACATTTGTTCAGTCACTTGAACACTTGTTCGTTTTTGTGTTTTCGCCTGCTCCCCTTGTTTAAACATGTGTACGAATCGCTCGAGCCGTTCTGGCGGATAAGCAGCGGACAACTCCTCGACAATTTCAGCGCCGATTTCTTCAAATGTTCCGTATCGAACGCCCTTTTCTACCCATTTCCGCTCCACGACAATATTCCCCGCATGTTTTTGCGCTTCTAGCACCGCATCGACAAACGGTTGTGGCAACCCCACTCGTCTCTCTTCGTGACCGTCCGTTAACTTCACTTGCATCGGCAAGCCATAAAGCATTTGCACATACACTTTCACTTCGCCAAAATGCTCATTGCGCACCGATTCATTTTCTTTAAGATCCTCCACCTGTTCGCCAAACACTTCGCGCACCTTTGTTAAAATCGGTTTCCAATCATATTTCGCATGCCGTTCCACAGCTAAAAAGTCAGCGACATGGTAAATGCCCTTCACACCTTCGATTTTCAATAATTGCTTAATGATTTCAGGAGCTTGTTCAGCCTGCGCTGGCTTATAGTTGTAGCTTGTTCCGAATGGAAGCTCTTCATCGAGCAACACTTTCATTGTATTGGGACTTGGTGTCGGTTCAATTGATCGAATCTTCATCCGCTTCTCTCCTATTCACGATAACATTCCAATATATTCATACGCCAAAAAATCAGATAACTTTATTGAAAAGGAAGAAACAAAGAAAAGCAAACATTTCGCTCAATGAAAATGTAACAAGCTTGAACCTCTCATGGCTGAAGCCACGAGATTCCTGCGCTGTCCCTTCTAACGAAGGGAGAATGAGCAGGCTAGCCCCGCAGTTCCTGCGGTTAGAAGCCGTATGGCTTCGTTTTTTAAATTCATACTTGCGTTCACATCTCGATCGTGATGTGTGCCACATGAAGGGCACTCCCATTCACGAAGGTGAAGATGTTTCACGTCTTTGTTTTTGTATCCGCAACGGGAACACAATTGGCTAGACGGAAAATTTTTTGCCACTACCACCACTTGTTTGCCGTACCATGTCGCTTTGTACATGAGCATATCTGTAAATGTTGACCACGATACGTCGGCAATGGCTTTGGCTAAGTTGTGGTTTTTCATCATGTTTGACACTTGCAAATCCTCGATTCCGATGATGTCGTGGTTTTTGACAATCTCGGTCGAGAGTTTATGCAAGTAGTCATTTCGGGAATTTGTCATTTTCTCGTGTAGGCGTGCGACCTTGATTCGTTGTTTATGCCAATTCGAACTTCCTATTTGTCGCCTAGAAAGAATACGTTGGGCTTTCGCTAATTTTTCTTCTAGTTTGCGAAGAAACTTTGGATTCGCATACGTCGTACCGTCTGAAAGAATCGCAAAATGTTTTACGCCCAAGTCAATCCCGATGGCACGATTCGTTTTAGGGAGTGGTTGCACGTCTACTTCTGCAAGAATAGACACAAAGTATTTGCCACTTGCGTTTCGGCGAATGGTCGCAGACAAGATGCGTCCTTCGACTTCCCGACTTTTCGCAACACGCACAAGCCCAAGTTTCGGGAGTTTGATTCGATTGCCGACAACGGCAATGTTTCCGTTCGTGTACTTTGTTGTGTACGATTGCACCTTGTTCTTTTTTGATTTAAAACGTGGTTTATTGTTTTGTTTTTGAAAAAATCGGGTGTACGCATCGGATAAATGTTTCAGCGAGGTTTGGAGCGCAATGCTGTCCACTTCTTTTAGCCATACAAATTGTTTCTTGAGGTTGGTTAATTGAGAAGAACAAACCTTGTATGTTAACCCTTTTCCTGTTGTTCGGTACGCACGTTCCCATTCGGCAAGGAAATGATTGAATACAAAACGAGCGCAACCGAATGTTTTGGCAATCAGGATTTCCTGTTCTTTGGTTGGGTAAATCCGAAATTTGTATGCTTTATGGACGATCATGGCTTTCACCTCCCCTTCTGATTTTGGATGTATTGTTTTATTTGCGCTTCGGTGTGTTCACTTACGGTTGCGACAAAATAAGAAGGATTCCACAAGTTCCCTCCCCCCAATTTCTCTTTTAGTTGAGGGAATTCTTTAAACAGCAACCTCGCACTCACACCTTTTAATGCTTTAATCATATTTGGAATAGAGTGTTGTGGCGTGCAGTCAATGAGCAAATGAATATGGTCGCTATCACTTTCCATTTGCACAATCGCAAAACCATGTTCTTCCGCAATCTGATGTAGGATTTCTTTTAACCTTGTATCTATGTCGCCAACCAACACCTTGTGACGGTATTTCACACACCACACCACGTGATATTGAATGGAGTACACATATCCTCTGCCACGTTTCACTTCTGCCATGTGGTTCACCTCAATAATAGCGCAACATATATCAGAGGAGTTTTAAAGTCAATTCCTTTTAAAACAAGCATTTTAAATCAAAACACACATCGACATATGTCATTTGTTTAAAAAGCCGATTCATCTCATGACTAAAGTCACGAGTGTTCTCGGCTAAAGTCATAAACTCGAAAAAAGTTATGCAAGATGGATGGAACTTATCTTCCAATTTCATTGCACTATATTTGTAAAATATTGTAGAAGACGAAAAATAACATGGAACAGTTTTTTCGGGCGTGACGGGCACCGTATCAATGTTTCTTAGAGAAAACAAGTGAACTAATATTTTTTTGCATATAATAGTCGTGATGAATCTACTTTTCTTGCGTCATAATTTGTTTGTTCGGATCAAATGACGGACGAAGGCAACAACTATCAATAATTGGGAAGTAATGACGCAAAAACTTCCCTTCTGCACGCGACCTTAACGCAATCGAGCTGAGTCGCGATAAAAAACACCGGACTTAAAACACGATCACTTGAAGCCACACTCATATGACTGCTTGTATGCTCTCCACGAAGTGCCTATTCGTGGTAAATGTTTTGCCCGTTCGCTTGAGTATACGTACACAAATCCTTCCTTTTTTCCGTCTACATCTGTCACAAATACTCGCTCATAATCATTACGTTTTCCCTCCCCATAATATCCTTCAAGCCGATCCATCGCCTGTAGTCCTTTTTCGTTTACCGTCAACCATTCACCTTCTACTCGAGGGGCAGATGAATCGAGCACTAAAGCTGGATACAAGTCGGCAACGCTATGAAGCCAACCGTATACAGCACCTGTTTCTATATGTGTAACGTACGGAGCAACAACATGATGATTTTGCTCTCCTTGAAGCAACGTCCCGTACACGAACACTTGAAATAACGTCATGTTTTCTCCTCCTAACATTCGACGATATTATAAATATATCCCTTTCCTTTTTCATGCACATTCCCATAAAAAACTTACCGTCTTCACTGTTTCCGAGATAATCGATGTAACCGCGTACACAATAATCTAAAACAAAGGAAGGGGTAAAAAACTCGTTACCTCGATTTAAAATAAAGATGTAATGACAATGCCTTCTTTTTTTAACGCTTCAAAAATTTTTTCAGCAAATGTTAATGCGTGTACCCCATCACCATGAATACAAATCGTATCTGCCTGAATTTCCACATCAGTTCCTTGTTGCGACCGAACTTTTCCCTCTTTTACCATACGAACAACTTGCTGTATGGCTTCTTGTTCTTCATGAATTAAAGCGTTAGGTTTATGTCGTGGTGTTAACGAACCATCTTGCTCATACGTCCGATCAGAAAACACTTCATTTGCTGTTTTTAAGCCTATACGATCTCCCGCCTTAATTAGTTCACTTCCTGCTAATCCAAACAATACTAACGACGAGTCAATGTCATACACTGCTTTTGCGATCGCTTCTGAAAGTGCACTATCTTTTGCAGCCATGTTGTACAAAGCCCCATGCGGTTTTACATGTTGCATCTTTCCACCAGCAGCCTTTACAAAACCATATAACGCCCCCACTTGATAAACAACGAGATCATACACTTCTTCCGGAGTAATTGCCATATTTCTTCTTCCAAATCCAATTAAATCAGGTAACCCCGGGTGTGCACCAATACTCACCCCCTTTTCAAGCGCCAACTGAACCGTCTTTCGCATCGTAGATGGATCTCCCGCATGAAACCCGCAAGCAATATTTGCTGATGTCACGTAATTCAAAATCTCTTCATCGTTTCCCATTCGATATACTCCAAAACTTTCTCCCATATCACAATTCAGATCGATGCGATACATTTTTATCCTCCCATTTTCAACATCATTACTTTTTCGCATTGCTTCATGCCAAGCTCATGTTGAATATATAATCTTTGCGCTTCCTCAAATGAAATGTCGCGAAATACAACCTGCTCTCCTGGTTTGGTTTGTGCTAAAATGGGTAAATCAACGGCAATGACTTGCGCGATTTTTGGATACCCTCCCGTCGTTTGACGATCTGCCATTAATATAATTGGCTTTCCTTCGTTCGGCACTTGAATTGTACCGAACGTAACCGCTTCCGAAACCATTTCTACTGAATGTTTTCTTTGAAGCAAAGGTCCGTCTAAACGATAGCCCATTCGATTCGATTGAGAAGTGACTTCATATCGTTCATTCAAAAAATATTGTTGACTTTGCATTGTAAAATCAGCAAATTGTGCGCCGCGCATGACGCGAATCGTTTTCGGCGATTCGTAAAAATATGCACGAAGCTCAAATGAAATCCCCCAGCTCATAGCTATAAAAGGAAGAGATGTTTTCTTGTTATAGAATTGAAACAAGGCCGATTTTTTCCTTGATTCTCGAAGGAAAAGCACATCTCCTTTTTGCAAAGCTCTTCCTTGAAAACCTCCGATACGTGCAAGTAAATACGTTGATTGGCTGTTCATTACCTTAGGAATATGAAATCCCCCTGACACAGCTAAATAAGCCCGACATCCTACACGACAATGCCCGATCGTAAGTACACTTCCTTGTTTAACGAAAACAGGGCGCCACAACGGTACTTTTTTCCCGTCGATCATTGCTTCAAATTCCCCGCCACATATCGCAATCAATACATCCTCCTCAAAAGCAAGTGTTGGACCAATGAACGTCATCTCCAGCGTACCTTCCGATTGTTCATTTCCGACAAGAATGTTGGCGATGCGATGTGCAAATTGATCCATTGCCCCGCCCACAATGACGCCATCCTTTTGAAAACCGAATCGACCTAAATCTTGAATCGTCGTTAGTAAACCACTACGAATCACACGAATACTCATTGTTCTCCTCCTGAAGCTGCTTATATTCTTCCCTCGTTATCGCTTGAAAGCGAACACAGTCTCCAACTTGTAGTAAACTCGGTTGAGGATGGTGGGGACGGAATAATTGGATCGGTGTTCTTCCGATGAGTTGCCATCCCCCTGGGCTTTCAATCGGATATATTCCTGTTTGCATACCGGCAATGCCAACAGAACCTGCTGGAATGTGTAATCGTGGCGAATGTTTTCGCGGCGTAGCAATCCTTTCTGACATGCCACCTAAATAAGCAAATCCAGGCGCAAATCCAATCATATACACAACGTAATGGCCATTCGTATGAATATTCACTACTTCTTCGATTGTCAATTCATTTTTTTTAGCCACTTCTTCTAAATCCGGCCCAAACTCCCCTCCATAACAAACAGGAATCACGACTTCATTTCCGTGAGAAATGTTGACAGACTCTAACGATGAAAGAATATTTTTTAATACAGTACAAATTCTTTCAAAAGGGAGAACCTCGATATGGGATTTTCGGTTTAAATTCTTTACAAACTGTATCGGATGATAGTAGACGGTAACAGTTGTATAAGCAGGAACAACTTCAATAATTCCTTCTATATGATGATCTGTAAAATAATTTGTAAATTGACGAACTCGTCGATGAATGTCATGATTAATTTGTTCGCCAAACTTAACAATTAGCGCATGCTCACTAAGCGGTATAAACTCATAATTCAACATTTTTTCCCCCAATAAAACCAAGTGCTTTTGAAATTTGTTCTGCAGCATACCTTAATTTTGGAACTAATTGTTTAATGTAAGAAGGCTGAAAGCGATTTTCTGGTCCAACGACACTTAACCCCGCCACAACTTTACCTTCGTGATTAAAAATCGGAACAGCCACAGCAGAAGAATAGTCGGCTAATTCGGAGTAACTGACTGTATACCCTTTTTCCTTTGCTTCGTTGATCACCGTTTTTAATTGTTCTCGCTCAACAATTGTTTTTGAGGCAATTGGAATTAACTTGACGCGATCAATATATTTCTTTTGCTCTTCGCTTGGCATGAAGGCAAGTAACACGCGCGGACAAGCTCCAGCATAAAGAGGTGCCCTTCTCCCTACCCTTGTATACACTCGAATCGGCTCTGACGTTTCTACTTTTTCTACATAAATCGCCTCATCACCATCTTTAACAACTAAGTTCACCGCTTCATTCGTTTCTTCTTTTAATTTCTTCATAATCGGCAGTGCTACTTTTCGAACATCTAATCGCTCTGCAACTAAACAACCCAATTGTAACAAGGACAATCCAAGCTCATACGCTTCCTCATCTTTTTTTAAAAAGCCGCTTATCTCTAACGACTGGACCATTCGAAAAACCGTTGTTTTTGGCAGTTTCGTCAACTTCACCATTTCTTGTAGTGTCAACCGTTCATATGTCATAAACAACTGCAATAGTTCAAGTGTTTTGATCACTGTTTTGTTCATAAAGCATCTCCCTTTGTTCCGAATAACGGAATTAATATTCCGAATTTTTAGTATTTAAAGTAATTATATTTTCATATAAAAAGAAAATCAATAAAATTATCTTTAAATTCAAAAATTTAAAATACTTATAGTAAAAAACATTTCAGCTCAAATAAAAAACGCTCAAGACACACCTGAGCGTTTTCTTAAATTATTGTTTCTCCATTTTTTCGTTTCGATTATCTAATTCTCTATATCTCTTTTCCAACTATGTTCACTGGTATTTCTTCGTCCCTACAATTGTGCCCGTCCTTCTACAGGCAACAGGTACAACACAAAATATCATTTCAACATCTCAATTTCCTTCAAAGACAACTCCGTCAGTTCGTGAATCGTCTGTACATCGTAGCCTTTTGCTAGCATCTTTTTCGCGATCTTGCGTTTTTCTTGTTGCAGCCCTTGTTGTAACCCTCGTTCTACGCCTTCTTTCAAGCCTTTTTCTAACGCTTTTTTCTCGTACGAAATGATTAACTCTAATACTTGTTCTTTTTCTTTCGTTTCCATCTCATTCACCTCGTTTCGCAATTGTTGTTCTTCCTCATCCGACAGCTTCACATATGTTTCAAAAAAGCCGATTAACAATCGTTGCTTTGCTTCGTCTAATTCCATGCGCACAATCATTCGTAAAAACTGCTTTTTTAGTTCTACTCGTTCACTTTCAGTATACCCCATTTTACTTAACAACGCAGCGGCGATTGGGTTGTCATGGCGAATGTAATCACGCCAGTTTTAGTTGCGTAACTCAACAGTAAGAAATCGGAATTGGAGTACATCAAAAAACGGCAATTGGAGCGTAAACGATGAAGGTTCATGTCGGAGAGAATCATAGCTAAATACGGCAATTGGCAACATTCGCTTTCGGTATTTCTCAAACAAGCGGCTAAAGTAAATAAACATTCGCTCTGGAAACGATGGCTGCACGTAACTTTGATTTTCGATATGGACGATAATGAGGCTATCCTCCCCTTTCAACTTCGTCTGAACAAGCAAATCCACGCGATACTTCTCCCTCGCTGTCACATCGGTAAACAGCTCTTCCGACAAAAACGACACGTGCTGAAAGTCGATATGCTCATGCACATGCGGGAAAAAGAGAAGAAGAAACTCTTCAAAAAACGTCGTAATCAACTCTTTAAACAATCGATCATGATCAATGGCCATATATGCACCTCGCTTTCAGTTTTGTTGTGTATTTTCGATAAAAATGGTGGTGATCCTTCTTTGGGAATGAAAAACTAGTGTTTTCTTTCAGCAAAGTTTAGCGTTTGTTCATTATAGTAACAACCCATGAAAAACCCGTTTTCTCTCGGAACGTGACACATACAATCGAAAATAATATAATTGTAATAGCATGGAAATAGTAAAATAGGACGGTGACCAGATGGAACAAATCATTGTTGAAACATTAAAGAATGCGGTCTCCCCTTCTGTCATTTATTTGTTCGGATCAACAGCAACAGGACATATTCGCCACGATAGCGATATTGACATTGCTTTTTTGAGCGATGAACGATCATTAGACCACTATGAACGCTTTATACTTGCGCAACAATTGGCAGAGCAGTTACAACGAGACGTCGATCTCATTGATTTAAAGCAAGCGAGCACCGTTTTTCAAGCACAAATCGTCAGTAGCGGTAAAGTCATCTATTGTGCGGACGAACATAAAAAAACGGAGTTCGAATGGCGAGCATTGAAAATGTATGCGAAACTAAACGAAGAACGAGCGGAAATTTTACGAAACATTGTTGAAAGTGGGTCGGTTTATAATGAATGATGTGATCCTAAATAAAGTAAGTGTCATTGAACGTTGTATGAAACGTATTCATGAAGAATACGAAAACAATCCAAAACATTTGGAGAATTACACAAAGCAAGATTCCATTGTCCTCAATCTTCAACGAGCGTGTGAAGCGAGCATTGACTTAGCGATGCACGTCGTCGCGCAAAAAAAGCTCGGACTTCCACAAACAAGCCGAGACGCTTTCGCTCTTTTAGAACAACACGGCATCATCTCTTCATCCCTATCGCAAAAAATGAAAGCAATGGTCGGATTCCGCAATATCGCCGTGCATGACTATCAAGAACTGAACTTGACCATTTTACAAAAAATACTCGACAACCATTTAACAGACTTCACGGAGTTTACGAAAGCGATTGTTAGGCAAAAGTAGGCGGTGTGAGCGTACACCGCCTAACTACTTATTCTAGAACTTGCGACGGATGACACTTCCGGAAAAGAAAATTTTCAACACGCGCCACATGCCTTTAAAGTTCGATATATTTATTGCGAGTTTCTCTTTGATTTTCAGCCGTTGGCACCGTCGTCGCCGATACAAATCTTTGGAGAGTGTTAGTCAAGGGTGAATCCCAACCCAGCATCCTCTTGAAATACCTTAAAGTTGATATATTTTAGATAAAGAAGTTCGGTTATCCCCCAATCCTTCCTAACATTCGAAATGGTGAAACTTCCCATGCTTCATATGGTACTAAACAATTACATTTCATTGCATCCTGTACTCGTGAAGCGATATGAGGTCTCGTTATATATTTTGAAATGTTTTTATTATTTAGCAGAAAAAAATTTGCCTCCTTTATTTCTTGAGGCTGAATGTCCAATTCACCTTCTTCATACTTCGCACGAAATACAACAACTAATATATGGTCCGTAGCATTGTAATATACTCCCGTTACTCCTAGTGGTACTATTTTTAATCCTGTTTCTTCATATACTTCCCTTACCAATGCGTGATGCAAAGATTCCCCTTCTTCTACTTGTCCACCAGGAAGTTCCCATGTATCGGAACGGTAATGTGTTTTTACAAGCAATACTTCCCCATGGTCATTTACAATATAACCAGAGACAGCCACTAAGTGCTTCGGTACAATCCTCATGTTCTTCTCATCCTTCACTGATTTAAATTTAGACATACATGCAGTTAACTCATTTTTCTTCATGTATTTAGCAAACTTCACTTTTGTGAGAATATATCCATTTCAAATAAAATGAACCAACCGTATAAAACAATGAATACTTATCCCTCACACAAACGGCAACGCTTGTTCATGGACTGAACGTGGATGGATCAACCCTCGATTATGAAAGGTTGAACTTAAATCAGCATAATGAACGGTGATTGGCAAACGTGTTTTCAGCATAGAATGGATGTGCATAAATGATAGCTTATACGCATCTGAAACGATATCCCGAATAGACAAACATTGCGTCTTTTGAACAATCTTTACAGCTTGCGCCATTCCTACAGATTCTCTTGGATCAGTTGCACATAAATAAGCCATCCTTTCCTTCGCATAACATAATCCTTGCACAGTAAACCAACGTCCGTTTGTGTATACAGCCATTCTTCTTCGCGGTCTTTTAATAATTTCAACGAAATCAAATGGGATTTGGAATGACTGCATATACCGTGTTAAATGATCTAAATCTTCGCGACATACGCCATCGCGGTGAAATGTAATATGAGCTGGCTTCATTCCATACATTTTCTCATAGCTAAATATACTCTCATCTATAATTTCTTCCATTGTACGATTGGCAATCGTTTCACCAGCTTCAGCAGTCATGACTGATTTTTGTTTGATCATTCGCCCGTCTTTTCCGATCACTTGAATAATCCCAGAAGCATGTTTTCCATGTTCATGACTGACATCTAAACCGATAAAGCAATCTGAATTCATCTCATCTGACAAAATCCACGGCTGAACTCCCGATTTTGCGTAAATTCCTAGTAGCACATTATATTGATAGTACAAATTTTTTACAACTGACGAATCAAATATGACAAACTGTGTCATTATATCTGCTTTCGCACCAAATTCTCGTTTAATTGCCACATATGCTCGATCGATATTTTCTTCCGTTCCAATGACAATAACAGTCCCATCGAACGCATCAGCGATCGACTTTAGTTCGAACGAAAGACGCTCACTTTTGAAAAAATCGACAGGCAATACTCCAAATAACTGACGCGGTTTTTTCGAGACATTTAACTTTACACCTAGCTTTTCAGATAAATCTTGTAATTTCTTTGTAAAATCCAATATTTCATCTTTCTTCCTTTGATCGTAATTTAATTCTGGATCAACAAAATAGCTAACGGTGACACTCTTCGGCTCATAAACACCAGCTTGACCTAAACCATCAGACACTTTCGTTGTTTTATAATCTCGACCAAATTCCATTAACGGTGGGGAGAGATTAAAAATATCATAATTAAGATTTGCCGCCCGAACGTTTTCTTTTCTGAAAGTCAACATGTTCTGATATTGCAACAAACGAAATATCTCTTGATAAAGTTTCGGCATTTTCTCATTCGGTGGCAACTTAATGATACGATTTACTTGCTTCGCGGTTGATGGCATCAATTGTTCATACGAACAAGTGAGACGTAATAAATGAGGCAAGTATGGAAAAATATCACCGGTTTGTGATCTGACATGCACAATAGGTGTCTTATTATGAACACCTTTTAATTTCCATTTTTCATCTTTTGTTATGTAATAATCTATCACACTTTGTTGTAAATACGGGCTTTTTTCTCCAGCTGTATACGGAGCCACCTCAACAAAAGTATAGTAGTACGATTTTTTATTGTATGAATCAACGACTTCCACCCCTTCTTTGATCAGTGGAGATCGATCACGAAGTAAGTCTTCTAATGTTTTTTTATATTCAAAACGATGTTGATATTCAAAGCCGATCAATATATTTCCGTTCTCTTCAACTGTAAAAGATAAGTAAATAGCCGGGTAAACAATAATTTCGTTCATTTCAATCGATTGTTCGGTTTTCAAACAAAACAAATCTTTGTAAATTTTATAGTCGTTTTTGCATCGTTCTATTAACTCTTGTTTCAATAACCTTTCCAATACCGTTCTTTCTGCGGCATTGAAACATTCTATTGCTCGGTACTCATGTTTAATATATTCATGATCACCCCAATGAGTGATCTCTTGAAACGATGCAATATATTGGCCGTGAGCAGCAATGGTCACATTAGGATTCCTCTTTCTTAACTCATAAACAATGTGATGAGCAAACGAGTATTTTTGGTTCGGGTTTAATAAAGATACAGTATAAATATGAAGTGAAATGTTGCTTGCATTTTCGTTTGCGATACACTCGGTTATATAGTATTGATTCATCTAACCAATCACCCCTTATGATGAATAGTCATCCGTGCGTTGATTCGTTGACAATCATCGTGCTTATAACTCTCTTAATCGGTTTCGTTCAATTTTAATCGTATTGTCTTTACCATCAAGTAGATCAGCACGCTTGCTTCCATAAATGCGAAAACGCGGGGATCCTTTTACGACCTTCACTGATAACCGAGGTGTTCCACGAGATTGCTGTTTATTTACATCCACACATGCAACAAATTCGTCCCAACGAACAATGGCGATAATTTGGTTATTGTCACTTACTTGCTTCTGACCACAAATAAAAGCAAAAATTAGCGTTTTATCTGAATGATTTTCATGAACATTTATAATTTCCTGTATTTCGTTGTCACTAAATGTGAAAGACCATGTAAAATCTTCGGAGCCAGATAGGGTAGTATGATATTTTGCATAAATGATGTAATTGTCTTTATTTGTTGTAACCGTGTAAATTTGTCTACTTTCATTTTCTTTTTCAAACAATGCTGGTGCCAATCCTCCATTCACTAATGCAGAAAGAAGTGCACCATAATAATAATCCGCTTTGCAAATTGCTGTCACTCCGATCCCCCCATAAAATCAAATATCCCAATCCCATTATACGGAAAGAAAGCAGAAAATATTGTCGAATATTGTAGAAACTGATGGATAAATTTTGAGTATGTATTGCTACGTAAGGGGAATTTTTCCTTATTATTGGCACACACATACACAACAAAAGGGAGCCGAGTGACCCCCTTTGTTAATATAAGATCATGTTTAAGAAAGAGGAAGAGCACCATGTCATTTCAACATCTCAATCTCCTCCACAGACAACTCCGTCAGTTCATGAATTGTCTGTACATCGTAGCCTTTTGCTAGCATCTTTTTCGCGATCTTGTTATTGCAGACCTTCTTTCAAGCCTTTTTCTAACACTTTTTTCTCGTACGAAATGATTAACTCTAACACTTGTTCTTTTTCTTTCGTTTCCATTTCATTCACCTCGTTTCGCAATTGTTGTTCTTCTTCCTCCGACAGTTTCACATATGTTTCAAAATCAACACTATGATTTAAAGTTATTACTTCGAGGCGTGACAGGCACCGCGCCCATGCTTCGAGGTGTGGCATCACACCGAATCTTTCTCAACTTTCAAGCAAATGATGTACTTCTTCTTCCGTAAGATCCACAAGGGCTGCAATTTCTTTTGGTGTCATTCCTTTTTTCGACATATTGCGAACAAGATGTTTCATTCCTTGTTTAAATCCTTCTTCCAATCCTTCCTTTTTTCCCTTTTGTATTCCTTTTTGTATTCCCTTTTGTTCATACGAGATTAACAATTCAAGCACTTTTTCCTTTTCTTTCGTTTCCATCTCATTCACCTCGTTTCGCAATTGTTGTTCTTCTTCCTCCGATAGTTTCACATATGTTTCGAAAAAGCCGATTAACAATCGTTGCTTTGCTTCGTCTAATTCCATGCGTACGATCATGCGTAAAAACTGTTTTTTCAGTTCTACCCGTTCACTTTCAGTATACCCCATTTTGCTTAACAGCGCAGCGGCGATTGGGTTGTCGTGGCGAATGTAATCACGCCAGTTTTGTTTGCGCAACTCCACAGTAAGAAATCGGAATTGAAGTACATCGAAAAACGGGAATTGGAGCGTAAACGATGAAGGCTCATAGCGAAGATAGTCGTAGCTAAATACAGCAATCGGCAACATTCGCTTTCGGTATTTTTCAAACAAGCGGCTAAAGTAAATAAACATTCGTTCGGGAAACGATGGCTGCACGTAGCTTTGGTTTTCGATATGGACGATAATAATGCTATCCTCCCCTTTCAATTTCGTTTCGACAAGCAAATCGACGCGATACTTCTCCCCCGCCGTCACATCGGTGAACAATTCTTCCGACAAAAACGACACGTGCTGAAAGTCGATATGCTCATGCACATGCGGGAAAAAAAAGAAGAAGAAACTCTTCAAAAAACGTCGTAATCAGCTCTTTAAACAACCGATCATGGTCAATGGACATATATGCATCTCGCTTTCTATTTTGTTGTGTGTTTTCGACAAAATTGGTGATGTTCCTTCTTTAGAAATGGAAAAGCAGAGAGAAAACTATCACTCTCTGCTTCTATAAATCGCGGCATGCTTAGAGGTGTGGCACCGTATCATGACTTCTTGAAATATAGTATAATGTGTATAAAACCTCAACCAAGGTGGGATACAAATGAGAACTAATAAAAAAGGGAACCATGGCGCCTATCATATAACAACTGGAACAGCAAAACGACCAATTTTAAAGAGAATCGTGCGTCAGAACCGTCATCATTACCGAATCGAAATGCCTGTTCTAACAGAAGGGCAAATGAAGGAGGTCATTCAAGTGCGACCTGAAAAGAAAAAACTAACCAAAGAAGAAAAAAAAAGCGTTACACAAACGTCTAGCTGGTAGTGGAAAGTTATTTAGCAAAGAAGGCGTGTTGGAATCATTGAGAATTGCAAACAGGGAAGAGTGGGAGGATTAAGCAGTGACTAGAGAACATACAGAGCTAGCAGCTGACATAAGAAGGAAAGCAAGAGCCGATCGTACACGCAAAAAGAGTATTAAAGCACCAGACGCTCTTGTTGCAGCTGCAGCTCTTATACATAATGCCATATTAGTCAGTAATAACGATAAAGACTTTCGTTGGATTCGAGAGAACTATACTTATAAAGATCGAAAGTTAAATTATATAAATCCCATAATAGATAAGAAAGCTTACGGCGAATTTGTCAAAGCCTATATCGAAAGCAGAGGGGTTTAAGCATTTTTATTCGAACATATTACCCTTTACGTATTACACGACATCTCCATTAACGACATTCGTGACCTCATCACCAAAATATTTTCAAAATACCTTCCGCAACAAGATATTTCTCAACCCGCTTGCTGCAATGTGAAAACGCAAAATACACTTTTTCGACAGCGAGAACAAAAACAGCCAACCCTAATCGTATCGTAGGCGTCCCTAAAGGAACAATTTGAATTTCAAAATGTGAAGGCACATTTCCTACAATAAAAAGCAAAGAGAGTCAAAGATCACGGAGGAGTACACGCGCTATGACTCTCTATTTCTACAAATCTCGCTAACCCTCGGGGCGTGACAGGCACCGTACCAGTATATCCATTCTTTCCCGTTGTTTTCGCGGGCGTAGTCGGAAACGTGTTGGCACCAAGTGATCGCTGCTTTAGCTTTTGCTCTAACTTCTTTATCGTCTTCAATTTTGTTTTCGGGGCATAAGCACCAAACCGAGTTGGCCGATCAAATCTCCTCGTCTCCAAAATAATCGATATCAATTCTTTTAACAATATATCTTGCTTGTTCTGATACTCCAATATCGTGGTCAATCATTAATTGAGCAAGTCTTTCGCCATCAATTAAAACAATTTTCTTTTCAATGACTTTCACGTAGTCCTTTGCTTCTTGCGAGAATGTTGAGGTCGTAATGAGAACCCCTTTCCTTGCTCTTTGCCCTTCTAAGCTGCCAGCAAACGCTTGAACAACGGGACGACCAACAGTATTTTCCCAACGTTTAGCTTGAATGTAAACGACGTCCAACCCTAGTTTGTCCTCATTGATAATACCATCAATTCCTTCATCCCCACTTTTCCCGATCGCACGTCCTGCATCGCTCCGCGAGCCACCGTATCCCATAGCTACTAACAAGTCGACCACAAGTTTTTCAAAAAATGCTGGGGAACATTTTTTGATGCGCTCGAGCAGTTCATTTGCGAGTTCCTGTCTTAAAGTTTGGTAACTAGATTCGAGAATCTCTTCTGGAGTCCCATTCGTACTGTAAACAACAGACATTGTCTTATCTTTACTATCTCCATTTTCATTTTTTGTGGCATTTCTAAACTCAATAAATTCAGGAAATTGCTCTAAGTATTTCACGTCGATGGCAGGCGGATTGCTTTTCAAAACATCCAGACCGCGTTCAGTAATAATGAAAATTCCTCTCGAAACATTTTTAAGGAGTCCCGCTTTTTTTAAATAAGTTCTTGCCCATCCAACTCGATTTACAAACTTCGATTGTCTTCCACTGGGCAAAAGCTCTTTTTGCTCTTCTTTTGAAAGGTTAAACTCCGATGCTAATTTTTCCATGATTTCTTTTAAACTGTGCTCTTTCTGATCACCTAAAATTTTTAGTAATGGAAGCATGAAGCTTTGATAATCCGGAACAGCCACCATCTTCACCTCTTTGTGCATTCGATAGTTATAAATTTTTTGTGATCATTTTTCTTCGTAAAGGATAGTATCCCCTATATCAGCGCGCGTACTTGCATCAGCAACAGCATTAAATAATAGTGATCGATTTTATAAATGTACCTAAGTTTAACTACGATATGGGAAAGTCCCCATACCACTCTCTACTCTCGTTAAAAACGTCTATCCTTATCCTACATAAATTCCACAAAAAATTCTGTCGAATCTTGTCATAAAATAAAAAAAGACAGAAGTTTTAGCAACTTCTGTCGTAAATAGATATGGCTGAGTTGTATCTTCCTTCGCTAATTTTGTCTGTATAGTGCCTCCAACCCTTTTATCGTCTTATTCGAATCAACATCATCGTGTGGGATTAGCAAGTATACCCATTCTTTCCCGCTGTTTTCGCGGGCGTGGTCGGAAGCGTGTTGGCACCACGTGATCGCTGCTTTCGCTTTCGCTTTGACTTCTTTATCGTCTTCGATTTTATTGGCCGCTTTGATCTCACATATATACATTTTGTCAATCGTTTCAACAATAAAGTCTGGAATGTATGCCTTTGTCTGGTTGTAGTAAATTTTGATATGGTTTTGCGTTGGTTTCAGCCATTTTAAAACGGATGGATCGCTTTCACAAATGGTAGCGAATTTTCGTTCTGCGTCGGACTCGAATTTTTGCGTTCGATATAAGCATTTTGTAAAGCCGCCAAAGCACATGCCACGAATCGAGGATTTATTCGTAATAGGTTGGCGAAAATCGCGCACTTCTTCATCAGCATCGACGGTTACTACGTTGCTCTTTAATGTGTCGAATCCTACCCGAACAATCACTTCATAATTCGTTTGCTCTTCATAATAATGTGCTTTCATTTGTACATAAATAAGTTGAGCTAGTCGTTGTGCATTGTAAATAACAACATTTTTTACATCATCCTCTTTCAAATAACTACGAAGATAATCAATGAGTTGTCCTGATAGTTTATATAACAATTCCGCATGGTCATCATACGAAATGTTCGGATAATCTATGAGATGAAACACAATATAATTTTCTAAATGCTCTTCTGTTCCTTGGACGTCTTTTTTGATTTGTAATAATTCCCGTTCATGAGTACGTAAATGCTCAATTAAAATATTTTCCGCAACTGGTTGCAATTTCGGAATCGCACTACAATCTAAATCAAAATCGTGATACCCCCATGAAATGTCGCCTGTCGGTTGTAAAATCACCCTTGGAATTTCAATCGACAAATCAGGAATTAACTCAACCGCCTGTGCGACCATGTTTTCCACGATTTTTTGCGGCTCTTCTTCAAACCAAGACAACTGGGACGATGTATAAAGTTCATTGACTTCATGAATGATCTGCTGTTGGACTGACGGGTCTTTTAATTGCTTGGAACTATACAACGTTTGTTTATTCGCAATCGTTTTCACCACAGTTTCTGCAATGCTTTTCCTCAGTTCAATTTTCTTTTCTTCCTCAGGAGTAACGGGTTTATTTTCACCAACAAGTTGTTCAATAAGTGTAGCTTCTACTTTTGATTCCACAACAACGATTTTCTTCTCTGTCTGCGCTATATCACGGCCAATGACAACACCACGGCGGATAACAGAATTAGGGTTGTTCGCTTCATCAATAATTTCTTGGAATTTATCATGGGCAATAATCGTTAAACGATCAACCGCTGGCACACCTGTTCGTTTTCCATACGGAAGACGAAGACCGCGGCCAATCGATTGTTCAACTAGCGTCTTTGAGTTTGCCGCACGAAGTGGAATAATCGTATATAAATTTGTGACGTCCCAACCTTCCTTTAACATATTCACATGGATCACAATTTCTACTTTTGAATTCGGATCTTCAAGCGCTAGCAGTTCTTTAATTGTTTCATCTTTTTCTTCCCCACGCTGATTGGAATGAACGGTAATGACTTTTCCTTTATAACGCCCCTCAAAAAAATCGTCGCTTTCCATCATATTCATGAGATCTTCTGCATGTTTTGTATCTTGAGCCACAACAAGAATAAACGGCTTTACTAATTTTTCGTTATTTTCACGCGCATATAATTCTAATTCTAGTTTTGTTTCCTCATGAACTCGAACGCCGTCTTCAAGTTTTAACCGTTCTAACTGCTCCTGATTTAATTTCTCTGGATTAAAGTTTTCTCTCGTGGCAACCGCAGGTTCTTTTACATACCCATCTTCCATCGCTTTATAAAGAGGGTAGCTGTAAATCACGTTTTTAAACGGAATCGTTTTGCTTCCACTCTCGACTTGCGGGGTCGCAGTTAATTCCAAACCAAGAATCGGATTTAATTCGTTAATCGCTTTTACCCCTGCCGTTGCGCGATAACGGTGTGACTCGTCCATTAATAGCACAAGGTCAGGAAGCGATTTTAAATAATCGTAATAGCTTTGTCCTAAATACTCACTTAACCGTTTAATGCGCGGCGATTTTCCTCCCCTTACTTCGCTGTTAATCTTAGATATATTGAAAATATTAATATTTACAGCTAGAGGATCTTCTAAAAAGAGGGCTTGTTGTTCATAGTTATCCCCTGTAATAATATTTGGCTGTTTATTTGCGAACGATGAAAGCCCCTTAAATACATACTTTGGTGTATTTGGTGTAAAATCTTGAATTAATTTTTCATAAATCGTTAAGTTCGGTGCTAACACAAAGAAGTTGCGAATTTTTTTCGCCATATGTAAATAAGCAATAAACGCCCCCATCAGCCGTGTTTTCCCGACGCCTGTTGCCAAAGCAAAGCAGAGCGAAGGAAATTCGCGTTCAAAATCTGTTACGCTTGGAAAGTTCGCGTTAACAGCAGATAACTTCTCTTGTAATGATTGGGGAGCGTTTTGTTTATTTAAGCCGAAGTGCTCAATCACTTCGGCAAGAATTTCTAACGACTCTTTCTGTGGTTTGCGCAGGCTAAGACGGGATGAAATAGCGTTAACGATACGATTCATGACCTCTTCCCCCTAAAATAGCTCCAATTGTTCTGGTTCTCTTTCTTTCATTGGCAAATTATTGACATTCAAGCTGTAATCATCACGGCCAAATTCGCATTTATTTAAAATCGCTTGCGGCAATTTTTTAATGGTGATTTGCGGAAATTCATCGACATTGACATTGTATGCCTTGCAGCAAATGAGCAGCGTTTCATTTTCTTTCATTTGTTCCACGATGCCAGCGACCATTTGGTGAGTGACGAGCTGTGTTGTCGTGAAAATAAAATCGTTTTCTGTCGATTGGCCTTGTTTCCAAAATACATGCGGGTCTGGATTGTACGTAAACCCTTCATGCTTGCACATCGCTTCCGCGAGCATTTCGGCATTGTATTCCGGATTAATAATCCAGTTGCCGAACTTATCTTTCTTCAACAAACTCGGCGCTAATTTGTAATAGCGAAAACCGCCGCCGCCTTGCCAATTGACCGCTTTACTAATCCCGCCTTGATCTGTTCCATCAATCACTCGCTTCATCCGCGGAATAATATGTGTATGGCAATGTTCGCCAAGCTCAATCATAATCCAGCGTCTCCCCATCTTATGCGCCACTGCCCCAGTCGTACCAGAACCGGCAAACGAATCCAAAACCCAGTCGCCTTCATTGGTAGACATCCCTATTATTCTTTTTATCAATGATTCTGGTTTCTTTCCATTTTTAAAGGATACTCCTCCTTCGGCTTCTAATCCAGTTGTTTTTATATCTGTCCATAAATCACCAGGGTGTATCATCAAATTACTATCCGCAAATAAAAGCTGTACACGCGGTTGTTTAGAAGTGGATTGGTAATCACTTTTAACCAAATATAACACTTTGTCTCTAACAGATAAAACAGAAAAAATGGTTTGATTTACATATTTTTTCTTTTCTTCTGTTAATAAAAATACTGATTTTGAAGCAGCCGTGCGTACAATTCTCCATGCATTGTCAAATTTCCATTTCATTTGCTCATCCTTTTTTATCCCTAAAGATTTTATTTTTTCAGAAACTGATATTAACTGTATCTTCGAGCAAATTTCATCTATTATTCTGATATCGTCATTACTTTTTTCTTCTTTGTTACTTATTTCATCAATAATTGCTCTATCTTCTCGAGTGAAGTTATCTAAAAATAAGTTATACTCGTTATCCCATTCGCTCTTTGGAATTAATTCAACACTTAAATTTTTCACTCCGTTTTTCTTTGCAAGAATAATATACTCCTTTAGCTTGGGTATAGAACCACTACTCTTTACTGATCCCATTTTTACACCGCTTGCCTCACTCATTTTAACCACAATTGTTTTCAAATTTTTTTCTCCAAATATTTCGCTCATTAAAAGGTACAATCTCGCAAATTCATTATCATCAATCTGAACTGCAAGCAAACCATCATTATGAAGAAGCTTTGCTAATATCTCTAATCTGTGTTTCATTAAAGTTAACCAAATAGAATGCTCCACCCCATCATCATAATGCTCAAACGCATTCCCTGTATTATAAGGTGGATCAATGTAAATACACTTAATTTTCCCCGTAAATTCCTGCTCTAATGCTTTCAGCGCGAGCAAGTTGTCCCCAAAAATTAACCGATTATCAAAAATATCATTTTCCGTCACTCGCTCCTTGGCGTGATAAGAAAGTTCCGGATCTTCAAGAAGAATACGCGGTTCGAGCTTTGGCTGTTCGCCTTTGCCAATCCACGTTAACTCTAGTTTTTGTGCCAATGTACTCCCTCCTGTTGTTATACGATTCTCCACTTGATGGTAAAAAGATGTTCGGTTGCGGTGCGTTGTTCAAGCTTTTTCTCGATTTCTTCAAATAGACGATCTTTTTGTTCATCAATTTCATCTTGCTGGTCGTAAAGGCTTCGGCGCATGTCGTTTCGTTTCTTTTCCAACTCTTTAATTTGTTTGTTCATTTCTAGCTTTTCAGCAAGATTGCGGATTAATTTCGCCTCCCGCTTCAAATGCTCAATTTCCACCGTCATTTCATCTATATCTTTTTCAAGCTTATTTTTCAAGTCTTGTGACCATTTTTCTAATTTTTCTAATTCTGCGTCGAGATAAGTGGATGTCCGTTCCATGATGTCATTTAAAATCGATTGTTGCTGTGCTTTGCTAATACGGCGAAGCGTATTGCCGATCGATTCGGAAAGTTCGATTTCTTCTCCTTCCACAGCAGGCAACTCAAACATTTTTTCACAAATTTCTTGATCGAGTTGCTCCCCTTCTAAATCAATTGCTGAAAAAATAAAATGCTGCTCGTTTTCCAACGATTGAACGTGAAGCAAATCTAACGACAACCATCCTTCTTTCCCAATCAATTGTTCCAAAATCGTCACTTTTCCCTCATAATCTGAATAGCGGAAAGTAATTTCTTTTGGGATAAGCTGGCGGCTTTTTGCCTGTTCGATCCATTTTTGCGCCAATGGATGAGAAAAACGATAATGATGGACGTTTGAACGGTCTTGTTTTTTCGCTTGCGATATCATTTGGTACGTTTCATCATCTTTCGTAAAGCTTAACGTTTCATCATCAAATATCGCTTCTTTTGCACCTTCATACTTAGACAAACCCCAGAGATAGCGCTCCATCCGATTGAGATGCAAATTTGTTTGATGGTAATGATCGCGTAACTTTTCTCGCACTTCATCATCAAAGTTCTCTAGCAAATGCATGCGCGTTTCTTTCATTTTTAGTTGAATTTGCTCATCTAGCTCTGCTTGCAATTGCTTAAACGCTTGCTCAATTTCCTCTGCTGTGCGGCATGTTTGATAAATTTGCTGGATTCGTTTTTCAAAATCGACACCGGATTCAAGCGCGCCTAATACTTCACCTGAAGAGCCAAAAACTCCTTCAAACAATCGGAACTTTTCAGAAAGAATTTCATACACTTTTTTATCCGCTTCGTTTTTATGGTTCAAAAAGTTAATGACAACGACATCATGGGTTTGTCCATATCGATGGCAGCGACCAATCCGCTGCTCAATCCGCTGCGGATTCCATGGCAAATCATAGTTGACAACTAAGCTGCAAAATTGCAGGTTAATTCCTTCTGATGCTGATTCTGTTGCAATCATAATCGATGCCTGCTCTTTAAAATATTCCACAAGAGCCGCGCGCATATCGGCTGTTTTTGAGCCAGTTATTTTGTCGCTGTGCTGATGTTTTTCTAGCCACTGTGCATAAATTTGTTTTGACTGTTCATCTCCATTTTTCCCATTAAATAATACGATTTTCCCTGCATATCCATTGCGTTCAAGAAACTCGCACAAATACGCTTGCGTTCGACGCGATTCGGTGAAGATAACGGCTTTTTCATTCGCGCCTATCATTTTTAATTTCTCAAATCCTTTTTCAAGAGCAATTAATAGCGCTTCCGCTTTTGAGTTTTCACGAATCGATTTCGCGAGCTCATAATATTGTTCTAGTTCTTGTTTTTCCTGTAACACCAGCTGCTTCATTTCAGAAAATGACAACCCGTTATGTATTGGCTGTTCCTCTTCTTCCCATTCTTCTACTGTTTCACTAAATTCATCTACATCTTCGTAAACGTCAGAGCATTCTGCTGCTGTCTCAAGTTTTCCTCGTTCTAAATCCTTTAATAATTGTTCAAGTCGTTGAATGAGGGAATATAGCGTATCAGAAATCGCAAACGAAGAAGAAGCAAGCAATTTACGGACAACTAATGTCATTAATGCCCGTTGACTTGTTGGCAACGCAAAAAGCTGTTCCCGCTGCAAATATGTGGACACTTTTTCGTACAATTCCCATTCATTGTTCGTCGGCATAAACTCTTGCGTAATCGGGATACGTTGCGTATAGTTGACATACTCCGTCACTTGCCGCCGCAACGTCCGGTGGCAAACAGGTTTAATGCGCCGTTTCAAATCAAGAAAATCAGCATCCGACATTTCTTTTGCCCCGCGCGCAAACTGGCGCCGAAAAGTTGTTTCATCTCCAAAAATATGCGGATCAATAAAGCTGATTAATCCATATAATTCCATCAATGAATTTTGCAATAGTGTAGCGGTAAGTAAAACTTTCGGACATCCAGCTGTCGCCGTACGCAAAGCTCTGCCAATTTTGTTCGATTTTTTATATACATTTCTCATTCGATGGGCTTCATCGAAAACAATTAGATCCCAAGCCACTTTTCGTAACATGTCTGCTTTATTTCGTGCATATTGGTAAGAAGTAATGACAATCTGATCTTGTTGCAAAAAAGGATTGCGTTGTCCTGATTGCACCATTTCATTAAAGTTTTTGCTTTCCAAAATGATAGACGAGATATAAAATTTCTCCCAAAGTTCTTGATTCCACTGCTTCCTTAGTGGTGGCGGTACAATAATAAGGATATTGCGCTTTCGTTCTGCCCACAATTGGCTAATAATGAGTCCTGCTTCAATCGTTTTTCCGAGCCCGACTTCATCGGCTAAAATGGCGCCTCGCTCAAGGGGAGCACGAAACGCAAATAACGCCGCTTCGACTTGGTGTGGATTTAAATCAACGGTTGCATTAATTAATGACTGACTTAACCGGCCGATTGAACGTGAAGAGTGTTGTCGAGTTAGTTCATAGGCAAAATATTGGCTTTGGTATGGCGTTGTCACTATAAAAACCCCCTATAATATATCCGAACAACCTATCTATGTCTTATTATACTCGACGTTATTTTACAAGAACAGACACTCGACAAAACATGACATTTCTATATTTATCATTTTTAAAAATTCCACAAGTCCCCCTCCCTCATCACCAAAAAAGGAGCATTACATTCTCTTAAGTACGTAAATACTTCTTTTATGCGTCTTGCAAGATTTTCGTTTACAAATAAATGATCAAACCGTCGCGGAATGATTACACCTTTTTCCATAATACAATATACATCCATCATTCATTTTCATCATATATACAAAAAAAGCCATAGCCAAATGCGCTATGACTTCATTTCCACCACCTTACGCATCTCTTCTTCGCTTCGTTCGAGGAGATGAGCGATTTGCATGATACCCATTCCTTCTATTTTTTCTTTTTGTTCATACACGATGATTGATTCCATCACTTGTTCATCTTCTTTTCCACCCATTTTCTTCACCACTTATCTCCCAAATAAAAAAAACAACCCCCTCTTACTTCGTCATCCTCACTAAAAATCCTGCTATATGTATAACATGCAAAAAGCACCAGGCTCCCCTGGTGCTCTGGTGCTAGCAACATGTTTGTTGGTTCTCTTTCCCTTCGCAGCAATCTTCCTTTTCTTCACAACAATCCTCTTTCTCCTCGCAGCATGCGTCGTCTTTGACCTCAATAATTTGCACATCGCAACAACCTTTTTCTTTTTTCTCAAACAATTTTTTAAACATACGAATCTCCTCCATGTTTTATATGATGTAAAACAAAAATCCTGACAAAGTCGCCATCGAGATGACCGAGGCGATGAACGCCCAAACGAGTTTCTTATGAAAAATGCTATGCAGTAGTGTAATCTCTGGTAAACTTGCGCCTGCGGAGCTAATCATAAGCGCTATCATCGGACCGAGCGCCATCCCTTTTGCAAGGAGCATTTGCGAAATCGGTATCATCGTAGAGAGACGGATGTAAAAAGGAATGCCGATGATTGCGGCAAGCGGAACAAGCCACCATGTATCACCTCCCATGTAGGTTGAAATCCAGTCCGTTGGCACAACGCCATGGATGAATGCGCCAATGCCAGCACCTAACAATAAATACGGATATACGGTTTTCATGAGATGAAGCGTCTCATGCCACGCTTCTTTCAACGTCCGTTTTTTCCCGATATCCACGTTTCCTTTCACAATCACGCGTTTGACTGCGCGTTCAAATCCAAAAGCCTCTAGCATAAAACCGATGAGAATCGAAAGCATCGCCGTCAATAACGTATATACGACGGCTACTTTGATGCCAAGCAATGCGGTCATTAACGTTAAAATCGTCGGGTCAAGTACAGGGGAAGCGAATAAAAAAATCATGACAAGCCCGAACCGAACGTTTTTGTTTAAGAGCGACACGACGACCGGGATGGTCGAACATGAACAAAATGGAGTCACAAAGGCAAACATGACAGCAATGATTGCTCCAATGAGCGGATGGCGCTCTGCCAACAGCTGTTGCATGCGATCATACGGGATGTATCCCTCAATGAATTGAATAAAAAACGAAATAACAAGAAAAAGGAACGTAAGCTCTAACGCTAAAAAGAAAAACGATTGTATCGTTTCCAAATGAATTCTCCTCTTTATTTGCAAAATGCAAGTATTTGTTCAAACAATAGGCAAGATTTCTCTTGCCTTAAAATAACGGTTTGCAACAGACTGTTGATTTGCCCATGCATTCATTCAACAACTGAATGGAGCGAAGAACCGTTTCGCGTTCAAACTCGCTCATATGTGAAAATACTTCACCTAAATATTCGTTCACTTCCGCGTCAATTTTTGCTGTGACGTATTTTCCTTCCGGCGTTAACGATAAAATATAGACGCGGCGGTCTTGGGAATAAGGTGTTTTTTTCACTAAGTTCATTTTGACAAGCGTTTGAATTTGCCGGCTGAACGTCGTAATATCGATGGCTAACGCATCAGCCACTTGTTGCATCGATGGTTCGTTCATCCGGTCAATTTCGTATAAAATATGGCTTTGCACAAGCGATAATTCAACCCCACCAACCGTACAGCAATTTCGGTCTAACAGCTCGAGACGTTTTGTCATCGTGTGGAATAGTTCGCGAACATTTTCCATTTCCTCACCTCTTGATTTTATTATACGTCATTATTTGCATTTTGCAACTAAAAAACAAAAAATATTTTTCTCCTCGTTTATAACATCCTAGTCCAACCTAAGACGAAACAAAGGTAAATTATTTCCTCATTATAACAAATGTGTGCATGAACGCTACAAAAAAGACAGAAGTCCACCGACTTCTGCCTTTCGCATTTATGCAATTTGGAGAGGCATATTTTCTTTTAGGCCAAGCGTTTCAGCAGCGAGCATTTGTACGTCGCGTAAAAGTGTTTCGTTTTTCATCAGTGATACACCGTATGATGGAATCATTTCTTTAATTTTTGGTTCCCATTGTTTCATTTCATTTGGGAAGCATTTTTCAATGACTTCAAGCATAACATGAACAGCCGTTGAAGCGCCTGGTGATGCACCGAGTAAAGCAGCAACGGAGCCGTCATGGGCGGCAACAACTTCCGTACCGAATTGAAGCGTTCCTTTGCCACCTGCTTCTGTATCTTTAATGACTTGCACGCGCTGACCAGCGATAATAACATCCCAATCTTCGCTTTTCGCATTCGGGATAAATTCGCGCAATTCTTCCATGCGTTGTTCTTTTGATAACATGACTTGTTCAATTAAATATTTTGTAAGCGCCATGTTTTTCGCCCCTGCTGCAAGCATCGTCAACACGTTGTGCGGTTTGACAGACGTAATTAAGTCGAATATCGAACCGTTCTTTAAAAACTTTGGTGAAAACCCAGCGAACGGTCCAAATAATAACATTTTCTCATTGCCTATGAATCTCGTATCTAAATGTGGGACAGACATCGGCGGTGCACCAACTTTCGCTTTTCCGTACACTTTCGCATGATGTTGAGCAATGATATCCGGATTGTTGCACACCATAAATAGTCCGCTTACCGGGAATCCACCGATTCCTTTTCCTTCAGGGATGCCGGATTTTTGTAGTAAATGTAAGCTTCCGCCGCCTGCACCGATAAAGACGAACTTCGCTGTATGGACTTCGACCTCGCCGGTTGTGAGGTTGCGCACCTTTACTTCCCATAAATTGTCGCTTGTCCGTTTCATATCTTCAACATGATGTTTATAATATAAATTGACATGCTTATGTTCTAAATGTTCAAATAACATGCGCGTTAAAGCCCCAAAGTTCACATCTGTCCCTGACTCCATGCGCGTGGCAGCAATCGGTTCTGTGACCATGCGGTCTTCCATCATCAGCGGAATCCACTCTTTCAATTTTTGCGGATCGTCAGAAAACTCCATCCCCTTAAATAACGGATGATTAGCCATCTGTTCAAAGCGCTTTCTTAAAAATGCGACATTTTCTTCTCCCTGCACGAAACTCATATGCGGGATTGGCATAACAAAGTCCTTCGGGTTGCGAATGTGCTTATTTTGAACGAGATAAGACCAAAATTGTAGCGACTCTTGAAATTGTTCGTTAATTTTAATCGCTTTGCTTATATCAACTGATCCGTCCGCTTTTTCCACTGTGTAGTTTAGTTCACAAAGTGCGGCATGACCGGTTCCGGCATTGTTCCATTCGTTCGAACTTTCATCTGCTGGTTGATCTAATCTTTCAAATACCACAATATCCCACTCTGGTGCCAATTCTTTTAACAACGTCCCTAAAGTCGCACTCATAATCCCCGCACCGATTAAAATGACATCTGTTTTCATCATTGGACCCCCTAAATCCCATCGATTCGATCAAAAACTTCTCCGTATTTATTATAACACATTTCAATTATAGTATGTCACTATTATTGTTTATTTTACAAACGTGGTTATATCGTTAAATCAAAACACCTCTACCCTTGCATATGTTCGACAAAAAGAAACAATATTCTTTTTTTAATGATTTTACAAAACAATTCGATATTTTACTAGCTTTATTTCAAAAAAATAAAACGAACAAGGGCGCCCTTGTTCGTTTTATTCAGCCGGTGCTTCTTGCGTACGAATAAATTGATCATAAAACGCAGCAAGCGATGTGTAGATGTATGGGACGAGCCATAAAAATCCGATACCAAACGTGAGCATTGAGAGAAGTCCCCAACCGATAAAGCTCAAATATAGTAAAAATAGCTTTCCTTTATACCCTTTCATTCGTTTTTTGCTTTCGCTAATCGCTTGAAGTGCACTGTACTCTGGATGATCTTTTAATAAAAAGAACGTTTGTGAGTAAGATAACGATTTAATAATTCCCGGGATGATGAACAATAAACTCCATAAAAAGACGAAAAGCCCGAATAAAAGCGAAGTACCAATCAGCTTTAAAGCTAATTTTCCGTTTTGATAAACAGTAAATAGCGGAGCGATACGAATAGGCTCATTGCGATACGCATCTAAAAACACCCAATACAAGACGACACTAAGCGGGATGAGTGCAAACGAAACAAACATGCTTACAATCGAGGCAGATACCGGTACAGTTTCTTGATAAAGCCACGCTTCCCATCCTCCACTGAACACAACCTCAACACCGAAAGGAACAACCATCGTTACAAGGGCATAAACAAGTATGAGAAGCACCGCGCTTCCCCATTTTCCTTTCAATGCTTTCCTTGCCTCACGCCTTAATGATGATAATGGCATATCATAAACCCCTCCTTCTGTGTCATGATGCTTACCATATATTTTATGGTATCAATACTCATTCTAGCATACATTCTACTCCTTTTATTTAAAAACAACATGAACTTTATCTATTTCTTGTATATAATGGATGTATCAAACAAATTGGAGGGAACACAAATGAAAAGTATAAAGCCTGGCCGTGGACCGTCCATGCAAGGATTTATTGGCAGTATCGCCACCATTTTATTCGGCATATTTTGGACGTTTATGACTTTTTCCATTACAAAAGAATCTCCAATTGCAGGAACACAAATCTTTCCTTTTTTCGGATTGATCGTTATTGGTATCGGTATTTTTCAGGCGGTATATCATTATAAAAACGCTACAGGGAAAGAACGGATGTCCATCGTCGATATTGTTGACGAAAATGAAGAAAAAGATCCGCTAAATGCTCGCTTCGCCCATCATGAAGAGGAGAAGTTTTGCCCTTACTGCGGAACAAACGTACAAACAGATTTTCGCTTTTGTCCATCTTGCGGAAAGGCATTATAAAACCGAGCATATCGCTCGGTTTTAATGTCCAATCGTTTGTTCAAGACCTCCTGGCTTGTTGTAGAGCGCAAGGCGATTTACAAGCGTTTCGCACGCTTCACTTAAGCCGATGACATTCGCTTCTATGCCGTTTTGGTGCATTTTTATGACGACGCGGTCGATGGCATGCACACCTGTTTCATCTTTAATACGCGCCTTCGCCAAGTTAATGTTTACTTTTTTCACATCGTCATTGTAGCAAAACGCACGGACAAAATCATTCGCGGAGGCGAAAAAGAGCGTTCCCTCTACATCATATGTTGCGATGTCACCTTTTATCGTTTTCGTCACCTTCACTTTAGACATATCGGCTGCAAAAAATAACGCACTTAACATCATTCCAGCAATCACTCCGATCGCTAAGTTATGCGTGATTACCACTGTGGCAACAGTAATAATCATGACGAAAGCATCTGCCTTTGGCACTTTAGCGAGTCGTTGTATCGAACCCCAGTCAAACGTACTGATCGACACCATAATCATAACGGCAACGAGCGCCGCAAGTGGAATCGCAACAACAAGACGGTTAAACACCACAATAAGCACTATTAAAAACACACCCGCCACGAGGGAAGAAAGGCGACCGCGCCCACCTGATTTTACGTTAATAACCGATTGTCCAATCATCGCACAGCCTGCCATACCGCCAAAGAAACCGGCCACAATATTAGCAATTCCTTGTCCGCGCGACTCTTTATTTTTATCGCTTTCTGTATCGGTCAAATCGTCGACAATTTGTGCCGTTAAAAGAGATTCAATTAATCCAACAAGCGCAAGAGATAATGAATAAGGAAAAATAATCATAAGCGTTTCAAAAGTCCATGGCACATTCGGAATCAAAAAGCTCGGCAATGTTGCAGAAATGGCCCCCATATCTCCAACGGTGCGCACATCTAATTTAGCTACGAAAGCGATCGTTGTAATGACGATAATCGCAACAAGCGGAGATGGGATCGCTGTTGTGATGCGCGGGAAAACGTAAATAATGATCAAACCGAGCGCAACAAGTGCATACATCACCCAAGATTCTCCTTGGAAATGTGGCAATTGAGCAGCAAAAATTAAAATAGCAAGCGCGTTAACGAATCCGATCATAACTGGACGAGGAATGAATTTCAATATATTCCCGATTTTAAGTAAACCTAAAACAATTTGAATGACACCTGTTAAAATTGTAGCTGCCAGCATATATTGTAAACCGTGCTCTGCGACTAAACTAACAAGAACAAGCGCCATTGCCCCCGTTGCTGCCGAAATCATCCCCGGTCTTCCGCCAACGAAAGAGATGACGACCGCCATACAAAAGGAAGCGTATAAACCAACCATCGGATCGACACCTGCGATAATCGAGAATGCAATCGCTTCTGGAATAAGCGCAAGTGCAACGACTAGTCCAGCTAATACATCTCCTCTGATATTTCCAAACCATTCTTCCTTCCAATGTTTAAACATACAACCCCTCTTTCCTTTTTATATTGCTTCTTCCGTAAAGAAGCGTCCCGTACACAACAAAGCCGATTATACATAACATTGTTCACATGCTCAACCTTTTATGACGGCTTAAAAACGGCTATACACGCATACATATCAATAAAGAAAGCGATACCAAAAAATTTTTTTGAAAAAGCTTTCATTAGACGATATAATAAACAAAAATAGGTGCGAGGTTGAAACAATGAAAAACATTTTACTTGCGTCAGATGGCTCTGAACATGCTTTACGCGCAACAAAAAAAGCAATTGAACTTTGTTCATACATTCAAAAAGCAACGGTCACTGTTGTGTATGTCATTAACACAACGACAGCGAAAACAGACGTATTGCTAGAAGGAAACGTAGAAGAACGCGAAGCGATGCGTAAAAAACGTTTATCTTCAACTGAGGCATTGCTGAAAGAAGCTAACATTCCGTACGAAATTCGTCTGTTAAGAGGAGAACCAGGACCTGCAATTGTTGAATTTGCAAACGCGCATCCCTTTGATCTTGTGATTGTCGGTAGTCGCGGATTAAATACGTTACAAGAAATGGTGTTAGGAAGCGTGAGCCATAAAGTCGCTAAGCGAGTAGAAGCACCCGTATTAATTGTAAAGTAAAAAAAGTTCGGCGCCTGCCGAACTTTTTACCCTCTTTTTCCCTTTATAGATCGCATCAACCGTACAGAACCAAAAACAAACACAACAAAAACCCCAAGCAACGTGCCGAGCATCACGAGTTGAAATACAATGTCCCCAATGTACATAAAATCAACTCCTTTTCTTTCCATTATACTTTACTTTATTTTTCATATACGAGCCATGTTGGTTTATTAATTTTTGCTGATAGATGAACAATTTTTGTTTTTACGCGACTTGCTTCTTTTCCTTGAAGTGGAATCGGCTGATAGTTGTTTCGCGTCGTGACAGATGAGATGCGAAATGGAATGATGCGAATCGTTGTTTTCGGCTGTTTTTTTCCGTTAACAAAATAAAATGTTTGTTGATAAACGAACGTATCTTTATCGCTCGGATTTTTATTGCCTCCAAACATAAAATTGCCTAAGCTATAAACGATCATTTTTCCTTTATATTGCTCCATTCCTTGAATGACGTGCGGATGATGGCCAACGACAAGATCTGCTCCGCTATCGATCGCAAATTTCCCTAACGCTTTTTGCGTGCTATTTGGCACATAGCTTCGCTCCTCACCCCAATGGAAATGAACGAGAACGATTTGGACTCCTTGTTTTCGTAGGGCATCTATGTCGTTTTCCATTTGCTGTCGCACCGCCTTCGTATCGCTCCATCCTTTATAGCCGAGCGCACCGATTTTCACTCCTTTGACGGTCTTTACAAGCCGTATTCCGTTCCCGAAATATCCGACGTTCGCTCGTTTTAACGTAGCAATCGTATCTATATATCCTTTTTGTCCATAGTCCAACGTATGATTATTCGCAAGATTGACCCCTTCAATGCTCGCGCGTGTTAAAATGTTAACGTACGACGGATCGCCTCGAAAACGAAACTTTTTCTCCGCTTTTTGCGTTGCATTTGTTAACGTTGTTTCCAAATTGACGGTTGTAAAATCATCTTTCTTAAAAATCGGTTCAATATATTTTGTAAAAAAAGCAAGACCATTTTTTTTCGCTTCATGATCAAACGAATATGTATAGCCATAGTTGTCATCGCGACCAAGCGTCACATCGCCTGCGACGCTTAATGTAATGCTCGTTTCTCCTTGCGCCCAAGCAGGATGTGCAAATAAAAGCAGACAGATAAATACAAAAATATATACGTTTCTCACTTCTCCACTCCCCTTTCATATATCATTTTTCTACATATGGATGGAAAGTCCTTTTTTTATTTTATTTGTTGATGATTTAGAACATTGTTTTATAAAAGTAAAGTAAAAACAATCGTAGATGTTGCTGCAATCGTTAAGCCGATGAGCGTTTCAGACGGAAGCAATTGGAGACGCTCTTTCGGTGACATATGCACGCTTGCTGCTGTAGCATGAAAAAAACTGCCGTGTGGCAAATGATCAAGCACCGTTGCGCCCGCATGTACCATCGCCGCACCGGCGAGCGGGGAGACGCCTGCTTCCATTAATGCTTTTCCGAATACGTGGCTCGCTACTGCCGCACCGGCTGTTGTTGATGCAGTCATACCTGATAATAATGCACCTGCGAGCGGAGCGATGACATATGGAGAAAGGCCGAGCGACTGAAACGTATCCATAAACGTTTCATGTAACGATGAATTTGCTATGACGCCGGCTAGCGTTCCTGTACCTATAAGCATCAACACAACATCGCTCATTTTTTCCATACCCACGCGCAAAAACATGTTTAGCTCATTCGTTTTATTCATTACAACTACGCCAACGAGCGCACCGGCTGGCAATGCGATGAGCGGATCAATCGCGATGCTAAAAAGTGGACGGAGCAACAACAGACTAATCGCAACAAGAGGGGCAACGATTGCCTTTTGCCATGAAAGTGTTTCTTTTTTCACTGTTTCGACTTGTACGCTATGTACGACGTCACGAGACCATCGTTTCGCAAGCTGATACGTGACAAAAAGGGCGACAACAGCTGGCGCGATGCCTGCAATCATCAATGAAGAAAGCGGCACATGAAACGCTTCTGCTGCGGCGATCGTGTTCGGATTCGGGGAAATGATATTCCCTGCTTTTCCTCCACCAATTAATGCAAGCAATATCGCAAAGCGCGACAGCTCAAGCCGATGCGCAATTGCAAGCGCAACAGGGGCAATTGTCATAATGGCAACATCAACAAACACTCCACAAGCCGTTAACATCATCGCTGTACAACATAGCGTAAACAGTGCATATTTTTCTCCACACGCTTGCACAAGTTTTTCTGCCAGCGCGACAGCCGCCCCTGATTGCATGAATACGCCAGCTAGCACACCAGCAGCTAACATGCGCAAAATAGAAGGGATCATTTCTTTTGCACCATCTATCATGAAACGAACGGCCTCATCGATCGAAGCACCGCCAAGTAAAGCGCCAATAAACGCCCCACACATCATCCCATACCCTACCGGAACGTTCCGTAAAATAAAAATAATAGCTAGTAAAAATGCGATCATTGCTCCAAATGTGTTCACTGTCAACTCCCCTTTCTATGCACATAATTACAAAAAATATATATAATCCCATTGTATGAGCATTGCTCGAAGTCATGCAAGCACAAAAAAGGTGCCCTGTTCGGACACCTTTTTCTTATGATGAAATCGTACGTTTAAACGTATCAAATTGCTCTGTCACACGTTTTTCAGGTGTAGCTGTGAATAAGCTGACAATGACAATCGCAACAAAGCTGGCGATAAAGCCCGGCACCATTTCGTACATGACGCTTGCATATGAGGAATTCGCCCAGACGATGACTGTCGTTGCTCCTGCAATCATTCCCGCAAGCGCTCCCCATTTTGTCATACGGCGCCAGTACAAGCTTAATATAATCACAGGACCGAATGAAGCCCCAAATCCTGCCCATGCATAACCGACAAGATTTAAAATGGTATTATTTTGCTCGTATGCGAGCAATAAGGCAACAATCGATACAAGTAGGACAGATAAGCGACCGACAAATACAAGCTCTTTATCAGACGCTGAGCGACGGAATAAAATTTTATATAAATCTTCCGTTAGTGAACTAGATGTCACTAACAATTGAGATGAAATCGTACTCATAATTGCCGCTAAAATGGCTGCAAGTAAAAATCCTGTAATAAGCGGATGGAATAAAATTTCCCCAAGTTTAATAAATACTGTTTCTGGGTCTTCCAACTTCATGCCTGCTTGTTTAAAGTAAGCGATTCCAAAAAGACCTGTTAACATCGCACCGACAGATGAAAAGATCATCCAGCCCATTCCGATGCGGCGCGCTTGTTTCATTTCTTTCACTGATGAAATCGCCATAAAACGAACAATAATGTGCGGCTGACCGAAATAGCCAAGTCCCCATGCAAATAGCGAGATGATACCGACAACGCTTGTCCCTTTAAACAAATCAAGCAAGTTCGGATCCATATCGCGAATCGTTGTCGTCGTTTCAGTTAATCCCCCAATGTGCATAAGCGTCACAACCGGCACGAGAATAAGCGCAATAAACATAATGAGTCCTTGCACAAAGTCCGTCCAACTGACCGCTAAAAATCCCCCGAACAATGTGTATGCGACAACAACACCAGCTACAATCCATAATCCTGTATGATAATCTGTGCCAAACGAATTTTTAAACATGACCCCGCCAGAAACGAGACCAGAAGAAACGTAAAAGGTAAAGAAAATCATAATGACGAATCCAGAAACGAGACGCAATAACTTCGATGTATCACCGAAACGGTTTTCTAAAAACGATGGAATCGTAATCGAATCGTTCGCTACTTCTGTATATACTCGTAAACGTGGAGCAACGTATAACCAGTTCGCATACGCTCCAAGGGCTAATCCGATCACAATCCATGAAGCGCTTAACCCTTGCGCATACATCGCTCCCGGCAATCCGAGCAACAACCAACCGCTCATATCCGATGCTCCCGCGCTCAATGCGGTAACGGCTGGACCGAGCGTTCGTCCGCCTAACATATAATCAGACAAGTTCGATGTCCGTTTATACGCCCAATATCCGATGAATAACATCCCCACCATATACACAACGACAGATGTAATAACCAAAACAATCTCCCCTTCCTTTGTTGTCTATAAAAACCCCTTTGTACGTATCATTATACTAAAATATGTTCACAATTTGTACAAAAAATTATTTTCCAAAAAAGCCTTTTAATGCGAACGCGACGTTTTGTGGACGTTCTGCTAATCGGCGCATGAAATAGCCGAACCAATCATTCCCGAATGGAACGTATACGCGCATCGTATAGCCTTCTTTTGCAAGCTGTTGTTGCATATCTGTTCGAAAGCCATATAACATTTGAAACTCAAATTGGTTACGCGGAATATTATTTTCTTTCGCAAACTTTTTTACTTTTTCAATAATATGATGATCATGTGTGGCAATCGCTGTATAACTTCCGCTTAATAAGTGAAGACGAATCATATTCATGTAGTTCTCATCAATTTGTTGTTTTTCTTGAAACGCCACTTCTGGCGGCTCTTTATACGCTCCTTTCACTAAACGAAGCGATACTCCTTTCAAATCTTTTACATCTTGTTCAGCGCGATATAAATATGCTTGAATGACCGTTCCAACGTTGTCGTACGTGCGGCGTAGTTCGTGTAATAAATCGAGCGTCGCTTGGCAATGCGCTGAATCTTCCATATCGATGCGCACGAAGTTGTTGTATCGTTTCGCCGTTTCAACAATTTGACGCATATTGTTTAAGCAAAAATCAAAGTCAATATCAAGCCCAAGCTGCGTCAATTTGACGGACAAGTTGCTTTGAACGCCTGCACGATGAATGGCTTCTAACGTGCGGATGTTATATTGTGTCGCTTCAATGGCTTCTTCGCGACTTGAAACGAACTCTCCTAAATGATCGAGCGTACAAACGAGCCCTTTTTCATTTAGTTCACGAACTTTTTTGATAGCGCTTTCAATCGTTTCCCCTGCAACAACTTGGGAAGCTCCGAAACGGAGCCCCCATTTTTTCGCCGCTTGATTTAACATTTTGCTTTGTGAAGCATATAAAAAAATATTTTTCGATAGTTGTGCAAGCATGGCCATTCCCCCTTTTAAAACATTTCACTGACTGTTTTTGCTTGCATATGGAGCAATAAATAGTCTGGACCACCTGCTTTAGAATCTGTTCCTGACATGTTAAACCCGCCAAACGGATGATAGCCGACAATCGCTCCGGTACAACCGCGATTAAAATATAAGTTTCCAACATGAAACTCTTCGCGCGCTTTTTCTAAATGAGCACGATTGTTTGAAATGACCGCCCCTGTTAATCCGTAATCTGTATTGTTCGCCACTTCAAGCGCTTCATCAAACGTACGCACTTTCGTAAACGCAACGACCGGACCAAAAATTTCTTCTTGCATGATTCGCGCAGTTGGGGCAACATCTGCAAACACAGTTGGCTGAATAAAAAATCCTGTCGTATCGTCTCCTTCGCCTCCTGTCATAAGCTTCCCTTCTTGCTTGCCAATTTCGATATAGCTCATAATTTTATCGTACGATACTTGATCAATGACAGGTCCCATAAAAGTGCTTTGCTCTTGTGGATTGCCGACCTTTAATTGCTTTGTTAACTCAACGACGCGACTAAGCACTTCGTCATATACATCTTCAAGAACGATGGCACGCGAGCATGCCGAGCATTTTTGCCCTGAAAAACCGAATGCGGAAGCAACGATCGATTGTGCGGCTAATTCAAGATCCGCATCCCGATCAACGATGATCGCATCTTTTCCACCCATTTCTGCGATGACACGCTTCAACCATTTTTGTCCTGGTTGAACGATAGCTGCCCGTTCATAAATGCGACATCCAACGGCACGCGATCCTGTAAAAGAAATGAAGCGCGTTTGCGGATGTTCGACAATATATTCTCCAACTTCTGCTTCTCCTCCCGGCAAATAGTTTAATACTCCTTGAGGAAGACCGGCCTCTTCCATCAGTTCAACAAACTTTGCAGCAACAATTGGAGCACGATCGGATGGTCGTAAAATGACCGTATTTCCTGTCACAATCGCCGCAACCGTCGTTCCAGCCATAATCGCAAGCGGGAAATTAAACGGTGAAATAATTAATCCGACGCCAAGCGGCACATAAAAAAATCGATTGGACTCTCCTGAACGACTAAGCACAGGCACACCTTCTGCAAGGGAAATCATTTGTCTAGCGTAATATTCTAAAAAGTCAATCGCTTCCGCTGTATCCGCATCTGCTTCTTTCCACGGCTTACCGACTTCTTTCACTAACCATGCGGAAAATTCATGTTTTCTTCTTCTTAACATCGCTGCTGCGCGCAGCAACACATCGGCGCGCGCCTTTGGCGATACACGTTTCCACGTTTCAAATGCAGAAAGTGCCGCTTCCATCGCTTCATCAGCAAGCGCTTTCGTCGCTTTTGATACGACCCCAACCTCTTGCTGTTTATTCGCAGGGTTCGTCGACACCACTTTTTCTTCCGTAACGATTCGTTTCCCTCCAATAATGATTGGATACACTTGTCCTAGTTGTGTTTCAACATAAGCAAGCGCTTGACGAAACGCAGCTGCTTCTTGCTCAATTGTAAAGTTTGTAAACGGTTCATGTTTGTATGGTACAGTCACATGCATCGATCCTTTCACGATTTTGTCACATATTCTACGATTCATTATAATTTATACTTTCTGAAAATTGTTTGTCGTCAATATATAATCATTTCTACTTATTTTTGTTGCTCATCCACAACACTTTCCTTATATTTGTATAAAAGGAGATCGATATATAACATCATTCGTTGTTCAAAATCGTGCAGCGGAAGCGTTGTAATCGACTGCATGCGCTTTAGTCGATAATGTAACGTATTCGGATGAATGTATAAACTTTCAGCTGTTTGTTTCATGTTGCAGTCGTGTTGAATGTACGCACGAAGCGTATGTAAAAAATCGGTTCCATGTTGTTCATCGTGCTTTTTTAGTTTCATAATTGCTTCGTTTTTATAGCGACGCTGTTTATACTGTTCGTATATAAATGGAACGATGCGATAAATACCTAAATCACGATAAGCATGCGGTAACGGCTCATCCATATGCTTTTTCAAATGAATGACTTCCATCGCCTCTTTATAGCTGTCGCGCAGTTTTTGCAGCCCGTTATATTCATTGCCAATGCCAACGAGAACATCGTGATCGATTCGACAATGAAAATCTTGTTGCAATTTTGTGATCATCATGTTCACTACATCGATCGGGCGTTGCGTCGGTGTTTCCCCGACAATAAGCAAAAACGGATGATGGTGATGAATAAAAAAGATTGGGGCATGTGTCGTTTTTGACACCCATGTTACATATTGGCGAACGTCATCTATGCTCTCATGATGTTCGACATGAAAAACGACAACAGCAAATCGCGAAGGAAACGTTACCCCAAGCAACTGTAGTTCCATTTGAACGTCTCGTTCGCTCATATCACGATATTGAATAAAGCGCAGAAAAAGGTCATGAACTTCTTCTTGCCGTTTGTATCTTTTCCCCATTTGTTCGTGTAATATTTGAGCAGCCTCTTTTGCTACTTCTTCGATACGTCTCCGTTGTTCGTCTGTCAAATCGTGGAGTGCTACCTGCACCCAAAGATAGCCGTACACTTTCCCAGCATGTTTTAAACAAACGACAGCGCGTGCACCAAGATCAATCTCAGGGAGTGGAGGAATGCTAACGACTCTGTCTGCTTGTTCAATTTTTTTCATCCATCCGTGTTCATGTAAATAATGGAACACATGAGCGGATGCTCGCTTGCTTAAAATGGTGCGCATGCGCACTTCATCCGTTTCATCGTGATGACCGCTATATGCAAGCAATTCAAAATCGCGCGATTCAATCGTTACGGGATGTTGCAGTTCAAAAAATAATTGATCAACTAATTTATGCAATGAAATCCCCTCCTTACTTTTATTATGCGTGATCAAAAGCGTGAAAAAAAGACTTCGGGCTGTCCCGAAGTCTTTTCCCTATTAACGTTTTCCTTTTACGTATGGTGTACCGAGCGCTTTTGGCGCATCTGCACGTCCGATAAATCCAGTTAGCGCTAAAATGGTTAATGCATACGGCAAAATGAGCAAGTAAACGGTTGGTACGTTTTTCAAAAACGGAATCGCCTGTCCAACGATACTTAAACTTTGTGCAAATCCGAAGAAAAGCGCTGCTCCCATCGCACCAAGTGGATGCCATTTTCCGAAAATCATCGCAGCAAGCGCCATAAACCCTTGTCCAGAAATCGTTGCATGGCTAAAATCGCGTGAAATAATCGTTGCATAAATCGAACCGCCAATTCCTGCAAGCGCACCGCTTAACATGACTGCGATATACCGCATTTTTGCAACGTTAATTCCCATCGTATCCGCCGCCATCGGATGTTCCCCAACAGCACGAAGACGAAGTCCAAACGGCGTTTTGTAAATGACATACCATACGACAAATGCTAATACAATCGCTAAATAAGATGGAATATATCCGTTTGAAAATAAAATCGGACCGAGAATCGGAATTTTGCTTAAAATTGGAATGTCAATTTTATCAAAACCAACTTGCACTTGGTCTGTTTGACCTTTTCCATACCACATTTTCACAAGGAACAACGATAATCCTAATGCTAAAAAGTTGATCGCCACCCCGCTAACGACTTGGTCCGCGCGAAGCGAAATCGCCGCGACCGCATGCATAAGCGAGAAAATCGAAGCAACAACCATCGCCACAAGCATCGCAAGCCATGGTGTCCATTCACCGAATTGATCGGCAAACGTTAAATTAAACACGACACCGGTAAATGCACCGATGACCATCAATCCTTCTAATCCGATATTGACAACGCCGGAACGTTCACTAAATACGCCACCAAGCGCCGTAAAAATAAGAGGTGCCGCAAAGAAAATCGCGGAAGGAATAATAATTTCAAGGATGTGTAACATTTATTTTCCCTCCTTTTTGAAGCGCGTAAGCACAAGACGAATTAAGTAGCTTGAAGCAACGAAGAAAATAATCAACGCAATGACGATGTCAACAAGTTCTGTTGGCACGTCGGCTGCTGATGGCATTTCAAGCGCTCCAACTTTTAACGCTCCAAATAAGATCGCTGCTAAAATAATTCCGAATGCGTTATTTCCACCAAGGAGGGCAACCGCAATTCCATCGAATCCGACTCCGGTAAATCCAGCCTTGACCGAGACGTTTTCAAACGTTCCTAGCCCTTCCATCGCTCCGGCAATACCTGCAAATGCCCCTGAAATGACCATCGCTAATATAATATTGCGGTTGACGTTCATCCCTGCATAATGCGATGCATGTTGGTTAAAACCGACGGCACGAAGTTCATATCCTGTCGTCGTTTTCTCAAGCAAGAACCACATGACAACAGCCGCAATTAATGAAATAATAATACCGTAATGAAGCGTGGAGTAATCAGTTAAAGACTGTAAAAACTCTGAACGTAACGATGCTGACGGATGAATTTTTTCCGATTTAAAGCCTTGATCTGATAAAACGGAACGAATGACCGCATTCGATACGTATAGCGCAATATAGTTCATCATAATCGTCACGATAACTTCATGAACGCGGAAGCGCGCTTTTAAAAACCCGGGAATAAATCCCCAAAGCGCACCTGCAAGTGCTGCCGCAACAATTGCAAGTGGCAAGTGAATCACTTTTGGAAGCTCAAAGGCAACGCCGACCCAAACGGCTGCAAGCCAACCGACGATGAGTTGTCCTTCTACGCCGATGTTAAATAGCCCTGTACGAAACGCAAAGGCAACCGCTAACCCTGCTAAAATATATGGCGTCACTTGACGAATCGTTTCCCCAATATAATATCGATCACCAAAAGCCCCGTACAATAAGGCAGAATATCCGGCCACTGGGTCATAACCGCTCACGATCATGACAATTGCGCCCACAATAATTCCAAGAATAACTGCAAAAACAGGGACGAGAATGTTCGTTAAACGATTTTCACTCATGATGATACACCCGCTTCCTTCCATTTGCTTCCTGCCATCAACAAGCCAAGCTCTTGTTCTGTCGTTTCTTTCGGATCGACAATAGCTACGATTTTTCCTTCATAAATTACGGCAATGCGATCGCTGACGTTCATAATTTCATCTAATTCGAATGAAACGAGCAATACCGCTTTCCCTTTATCACGCTGTTCAATAAGACGTTTATGAATAAATTCGATCGCTCCCACGTCAAGTCCGCGTGTCGGTTGCGCAGCGATGAGTAAATCTGGGTCACGGTCTACCTCACGGCCAATGATGGCTTTTTGTTGATTGCCCCCAGATAAAGCCCGTGCTTTCGTATATTCATCTGGCGTACGAACGTCAAATTCTTGGATAAGCTGACGTGCTTTATCGTAAATCGCTTTAAAGTTTAAAATGCCGCGTTTCGAGTATGGCTCTTTATAATACGTTTGTAGCACCATGTTCTCCCCGATTGGGAAGTCAAGGACAAGACCATGTTTATGGCGATCTTGTGGAATATGGCCTACACCCGTTTCGGTAATTTGTCTAGGTGTCAAATTGCGAATCTCTTTTCCATTTAAACGAATAGAACCCGATTCCGACTTCATTAAACCAGTAATCGCTTCAATTAACTCTGTCTGTCCATTTCCGTCTACCCCTGCGATTCCGACAATTTCTCCTGCATGGACGGTTAAATGGAGATGGTCGACTGCTGTAATGCCACGTGAGTCTTTCACGACTAAATCTTCAATTTCAAGGACAGGTTTTCCGACTTTCGAAGGTTGTTTTTCCGTTTTGAAATGCACTTCACGCCCAACCATGAGTGCAGCGAGTTCGTTCGGGTTTGTTTCTGATACGTTTAATGTACCGATGCCTTTTCCGCGTCGAATGACGGTCACACGATCGCACACTTCCATAATTTCTTTTAATTTGTGCGTAATTAAAATAATCGATTTTCCTTCACGTACAAGCGCTTTCATAATTTGGATAAGCTCTTGAATTTCTTGTGGGGTTAAGACCGCCGTCGGTTCGTCAAAAATTAAAATATCTGCCCCGCGATATAACGTTTTTAAAATTTCTACACGTTGTTGCATTCCGACAGAAATGTCTGCAATTTTCGCTTTCGGATCCACCGCCAAACCGTAACGCTCTGATAGTTCACGCACTTCTTTTTCTGCACGCTCAATATCGATTTGCCCGCCTTTTGTCGGTTCACTTCCTAAAATAATGTTTTCCGTTACTGTGAATGTATCAACGAGCATAAAGTGTTGATGCACCATTCCAATTCCTAAGTCGTTAGCGACGTTCGGATTGGCGATATTTACTTTTTTTCCTTTTACACGAATTTCCCCACCATCCGGCTGATATAAACCGAATAGCACGTTCATTAACGTCGATTTTCCTGCGCCGTTTTCACCTAATAACGCATGAATTTCCCCTTTTTTCAATTGCAACGTAATGTTATCGTTTGCCACAAAATTTCCAAAAACTTTGCGGATATTTAGCATTTCAATTACGTATTCCAAACGTGATCCACTCCTTATGTGAGCTTGTTAAAATCACTAAATGAAAAGCTGCAACATGTTGCAACCCTTCATTTAGTGGTTCTCCGAAGAAACACGTTCTTCGGAGAACAGCCGTTTATTTATTTCAACTCAGCGCGAGTTGTAGGTACTTTCACTTCTCCGTTAATAATTTTTTGTTTCCACTCATCCACTTTTTTCAATACGTCTTCAGGAACGTTGTTTTTCGTTGTTGGCGCAATGCCTACACCATCTTCTTTTAAGCCGTACTCAACTGCTTGACCGCCAGGGAAGTTGCCGTTTTTCGTTTTTGTCGCTAAGTCGTATACCGCAACGTCAACACGTTTTACCATGGATGTTAATGTTACGCTTTTATCTGTTCCAGGCACTTTTCCTTCTTCGTATTGGTCGCGGTCAACACCGATGACCCAAATTTCTTTGTTCGGATCTTGTTTTTTCAAGTCGATGGCTTCAGAAAATACACCGTTTCCTGTCGCACCAGCTGCATGATAAATCACGTCAATACCAGAAGCGTACATACTTGAAGCAATGGCTTTTCCTTTATCCGCTTTATCAAACGCACCTGCATATTGCACTTCAACTGTCGCATTTGGGTTTACCGCTTTTACCCCTGCAATGAAGCCGCTTTCGAATTTTTCAATTAACGGAATTTCCATACCGCCAACGAAACCGATTTTGTTCGTTTTTGTCATTAAACCAGCGACAACACCAACAAGGAATGAACCTTCATGCTCTTTAAATGTAATGCTTGCGACATTCGGTTTTTCAACAACGCTGTCGACGATCGCAAACTTATTGTCTGGTTTTTGGTCCGCAATTTCTGTAATGGCATCTGTCATTAAGAAACCGATACCGAAAATAAGGTCAAAGTCGTTACGTACAAGTTTATTTAAGTTTGTTGCGTAATCCGCATCGCTTTGTGACTGTAAATAGTCATAGCCACCTTTTCCTTTTTTCAATCCGTTTTCTTCACCAAATTTTTGTAATCCTTCCCATGCTGATTGGTTGAACGACTTATCGTCAATTCCACCAACGTCCGTAACCATCGCTACGCTAAATTCAGACGCTTTTCCTTCTTCTTTTTTCGGCTCTTCTTTCGCCTGTCCGCAGCCGCCAAGAAGCATGCCGGCAGTCAATAATAAAGACATCGATAATCCAAAACGCTTTTTCTTCATCAATCATTACCCCCTTAAATTAAAGTATGGATTAGTAAAAAAGTGAAATGTGAGATGTATACATATCCTTCTCCCGCCCATGTCACCTCCTTAACAGGATAAGCGCTTGAATAAGCTATACGCGTTTTCTTAACACGTGGAAACTAAACTTATCTGATTTGAAGTAGTCGATCGAATATAAAATCGGCTCGTCATTTTCGTCAAAATGCATTTGCTTTAAAACTAAAAGCGCTGTTTCCGGCTCGCATTGTAAAATCGGTGACACTTTTTCGTGATAGCCGAGCGGTTCAATGTGTGTAACAGCATACGCGATATACCGATTCGCTTCATTATGTAATATTTCTAATAATGACTCATTTTCATAAGCAATTCCTTTAGGTAAATATTTACAAGGTACTTTATCAATACAATATACGACCGGTTCGTTATTCGCTGTTCGCACCCGCTCAACAACGAGTAAATCTTCCTCTTTATGACATTGAAAGCGCTTTATATCATCTTCAGTCGGCTTCTGAATGGAAGAAGATAAAAAAATCGTCCCTGGTTTACGCCCCGCTTGGCGAATCATCTCCGTCACGCTACTTAGTTGTTCAATACCTGAAGTGAACATCGGGCGAGAGCTAACGAACGTCCCGACACCGTGGCGGCGGATGATGACATTTTCTTCTTCTAATACTCGTAATGCTTCCCGCAATGTCGCTCGGCTTACTCCTAATTGTTTTGCCAATTCAAACTCAGAAGGGAGTTTTTCTTTTTCCTTATATACCCCTTGTTCAATATCTTTTTTAATACGATCAATCACTTGTAAATATAAGTGTCGATGATCAGATTTAACAGACATTCACCATCCCCCACCTTAGATATCAGACATCTGATGTTAGACAAATTTCTTACTAATAATATAACATTTTTTCGTTCATAAATAAATAGCGAATAAAAAAAATGTCGAAAAAAGTCGTATGAAATCATATGTAAGCGATTTTAATAATATATCATTATTATGCTCCATTTATACAAAAAAGAGGCTTGTTTTTCAGCCTCTTTCATGACGTTTTTGCTTGATCGTTTGACGATACAAGCACAGCGCGCGGTTTACTTCCTTCATAAGGTCCGACAATGCCGCGAGCTTCCATCGCATCAATTAAACGTGCCGCTCTGTTGTAGCCGATACGAAATCGCCGCTGCAACATCGAAACAGATGCGCTTTGCATATCAATGACGAGCTGAACCGCTTCATCAAACAACTCATCGTCAAACGCTTCTGTCGGCTCATCATCTTGCGCGATCATCGTTTCTTCGTATTGTGCTTTTTGCTGTGAAATGACATATTGTACGACATTTTCTACTTCTTGATCGGACACAAAAGCTCCTTGGACACGAACAGGTTTAGACGCACCGACAGGTAAAAAGAGCATATCACCGCGCCCAAGCAATTTTTCAGCTCCCCCCATGTCTAAAATCGTTCGCGAGTCCGTCTGTGATGATACACTAAATGCGATGCGAGACGGGATGTTTGCTTTAATGACGCCCGTAATGACATCAACAGATGGACGCTGCGTGGCAATAATTAAATGAATGCCTGCTGCGCGGGCCATTTGGGCAAGGCGAGTGATAGAATCTTCTACATCGCTTGAAGCAACCATCATTAAATCGGCTAGTTCGTCAACGATAACGACAATGTAAGGTAAAAGCGGTTGCTTGACTTCTGCTGTTTCATTATGGCGCTCGATATATTCGTTATATCCTTCAATATTGCGCGTGCCCGTATGTGAAAAGAGCTCATATCGCCGTTCCATTTCGCTTACTACTTTTTTTAATGCTTGGGACGCTTTTTTCGGATCAGTTACGACCGGGGAAAGCAAATGCGGAATGCCATTATATACACTTAGCTCAACCATTTTCGGATCAATCATCATCATTTTCACTTCGTGCGGTTTCGTTCGCATAAGCAAGCTAACGATAATGGCATTAATACATACACTTTTTCCACTACCTGTCGCACCAGCAACGAGTAAATGTGGCATTTTATTTAGTTCAGCAAGCACGGCTTGTCCCGATATATCGCGCCCAAGTCCGATCAACAGTTTCGCCTCTCGTTTATCGGCTTCTTTCGCTTCTAATACTTCGCGTAAAGAAACCATCGCAATTTCTTCATTTGGTACTTCAATACCAATCGCTGATTTTCCGGGAATCGGTGCTTCAATGCGAATGTCTTTTGCCGCTAGAGCGAGCGCTAAATCGTCACTTAAACTAACGATTTTACTTACTTTCACACCGACATCCGGATATACTTCGTATCTTGTGACAGCTGGACCGATATGCACTTTTGTTACCTTTGCCTTTACACCAAAGCTTTGAAACGTTTTTTCAAGCTTGCGGGCATTTTCATAAATACTTTCTTTTTCCCGCGATTGATCAACCGCCTTCGGAGGAGAAAGCAAATCAATTGGCGGCAACGCGTAATCTGTTTCATGTGTTTGCGTAAATACGATCGGCTTTTCTTCTTCCGCTCCTTCATTGAAGTTGGAAATGACAGGACCTTCCACGACGATCGTTTCGTCTTCGTCTTCCTCTTTCTCTTTTTCCTCTAGCGCTGTCACAACTTCAATATGTGTCTGCGGTTGTTTTTCTTTTTTCGGACGATTGAAAAACGAACGAACATCGGCGATAACTGCTTTCGTTTGCGTCCGCATAAATGAAACAAACCATTCAATTCCTTTTCCTGCTGTATCACGCAACGTTTTTCCTGTTAAAAGCAACACGCCAAGTATCATCAATAGGGAAGCAATCCATTTTGTTCCTAATTGATCAAATAAATAATAGCTAATTGTGTACAATAAAGCGCCGAGCATACCACCACCTAAATCAGAAAAAGAACCGCTCTCCCCGCGCACATCTTTCCAAAACAACTCCCACGTCGTTCGAATAATGCTCGGGTTTATTAATTTTCCATTTCTTGATAAAATATGAAATAGCGCTTCGTGACTAAACAACAATAATGAAAGAACGATCAAGTACAATCCAACGAGAACACGTTGAAAAAACGGAGGCCATGCCCTCTTCCAAATCACGTATAGCGATATAGCAAGCGCCCCTAATAACGCAACGATATACCACTCTCCCATAAAAAAGCGAGTAGCAAAAACGAGTGAACGCCCGACAGCTCCGACGTTTGCCATCGCGATGACTGTACATGCTAGCATCGTCAATCCGATGAATTCAAAGCGCAATGTTTTTTTCCATTGATCTTGTTTGTTTGTGCGACGCTTATTTTTCTTTCCCATTTCGCCCACTCCAACATATAAGGTGAAAAAGCAGCCAACAGTAAAGCGTGGCTGCTTGTTCTTATTATACCATAAATTGTAGTGATGTCGCATAAAGTTTTGTGCCCGGTTCATACGTTAAATAATGTTGTGGATCGCTGCTTAGCACCCGCACAATTTCATACTCATTCGTTTCTGTTTGCTGCACAAGTAAAGACACCCCGTTATATTGAACGATGCGTTGTTTTTTATACTCCGCCTCATTCGTTTGAAAAACGATAAATTCCGGAACGATGGTATGTAAAATCATTGTAACATCGCCCCTCGTTGATTAGAATGATCGATTAATTCCCGCAATTTGCGCATCGCCTGCGATAGCCCTCCGACCTCGTCAATTAAACCGTACTTTACCGCATCTGTTCCCACCACATTCGTTCCGATATCACGTGTTAAATTTCCTTTAGAAAACATGAGTTCTTTAAACTTTTCTTCGCTAATGTTTGAATGCTTCACAACAAAATTGACGACGCGCTCTTGCATTTTATCTAAATACTCAAACGTTTGTGGGACACCGATGACAAGACCCGTCAAACGAATCGGATGAATCGTCATCGTCGCCGTTTCTGCAATAAACGAATAGTCACACGACACAGCAATTGGCACTCCGATTGAATGTCCTCCACCAAGCACAATAGAAACAGTCGGTTTGGACATCGATGCTAACATTTCCGCAATGGCTAGCCCCGCTTCCACATCCCCTCCAACTGTATTTAATACGACAAGCAATCCTTCAATATTTGGATTTTGTTCAATTGCTACAATTTGCGGAATAATATGCTCATATTTTGTCGTTTTGTTTTGCGGAGGTAATTGAATATGCCCTTCAATTTGTCCGACGATCGTTAAACAATGGATCGTTGAATCGGAAGAAAGCTGCGGGACATTTGTTTGACCGAGCTGAACAATATTTTCTGCCGGAGACGGCTTCGTTTCCTCTTGAGGTACATCTCGTTCTTCCATCATAATCCCCTTTCTGTTACATGATGTCGTTAGTATACGTGAACATCGTCTTGTTCATACAAAAAACACCTGCGAAATGCAGGTGTTTTCTTGACTTTGAGCATGTTGTTTTACACTTCCATAATAATTGGTAAAATCATCGGCTTTCGTTTTGTTTTTTCAAATAAATATTGGCTTAGTGCGTCACGAATATTTGTTTTTAATGAAGACCATTCCATAACATAGTCTTCCATGCTTTTTTCAACAATTTCTTTCACAATTTTAACGGATTCTTCAAAAAGCGTTTCCGATTCACGCACATATACAAAACCGCGAGAAATCATTTCTGGACCGGCAACAATGCGTTTTTGCTGTTTACTTAATGTAACAACAACAATCATAATTCCATCTTGTGAAAGTAAGCGGCGATCGCGCAATACGATATTTCCTACATCGCCAACGCCTAATCCGTCAATTAAAATTTGACCGCTTGGCACTTTGCCGCCAAAACGGGCGTGACCGTTACGGAATTCGATCACTTCTCCTTTTTCAATTAAGAAGATCGCATCTTGGCGAATGCCGACCGCTTGGGCAATTTTCCCATGCGCCTTTTGCATGCGAAACTCTCCATGTACCGGAATGAAATATTTCGGCTTCATGAAATTAATCATTAACTTCAATTCTTCTTGGTATCCGTGTCCAGACACATGCACTTGACGTTGACCGTACACGACATTCGCTCCTGCACGATATAAAGCATCAATTGTACGAGCAATAAATAACTCATGTCCCGGCATTGGAGAAGAAGCGACAATCACTGTGTCTCCTTCTTTAATATTGATGTATTTGTGCGCCTGTTTGGCCATGCGTGCAAGCGCCGCCATTGGTTCTCCTTGGTTGCCTGTCGTTAAAATGACTAAATCCCGATCATCGTAACGATCTACTTCGCTCATCGGAATGATCATATTTTCATCGAATTTTAAATATCCAAGACGCACGGCAATATCAATTACTTTATGCATATGACGGCTCATAATGACGACTTTTCGTCTATGATCGCGTGCAGCATTTAACACTTGTTGAATGCGCGTAATGTTTGATGCAAAGCAAGCAACAATAATGCGTCCGTTCGCATTGTAAATGACATCGGAAATTTCTTGTCCGACAATCGCTTCAGAACCCGTATATCCCGGTTTTTCCGCATTCGTGCTATCGGATAGTAAGCAAAGCACTCCTTGCGCTCCGATTTGCGCCATTTTACCAAAATCCGTACGACATATGCCAACAGGCGTTTGATCAAATTTAAAATCGCTCGTATATACAATGGCGCCTTGGGACGTATGAATGCTCACGCCGAGACAATCTGGAATGCTATGATTTGTTTGAAAAAACGATACGACAGCCTTATCGAATACAATTTCGCTATTCGCGTTTATTTCGATGCGCTTTGCTTTCGATGTAATTCCTTGCTCTTTTAATTTTTCTTCCATGAGCGCGAGCGTTAATTTCGCCCCGTACACAGGGACAGTAATTTTCCGCAGTACATACGCGATCGCCCCAATATGATCGTCATGACCGTGCGTTAAAAAAATGCCTCGAATGCGTTCTTGTTGCTCCACTAAATACGTAATATCAGGAATGACCATATCAATGCCGAACATTTCATCCTCTGGAAACATGAGTCCTGCATCTAAGACAAAAATGTCTTCATCCACCTCGACGACATACATATTTTTTCCTACCTCTCCAACGCCGCCGAGGGCAAATACACGAATTTTCTCTGCTTGTTTCATCCTAAAATCCTCCTACAGTCAAACAAACTCACCCGCTCAAAGTCACTTACATCCATTATAACTGATTCAACAATAAAAAAGAAAGGGATGAATTCCCTTTCTTTTAACCTTGTAACACATTCATGAGCTGCAAACGTTCTTGCTCCGTAAGTGGCACAAGCGGAAGGCGGACAGAACCGACATCTAACCCTTTTATTTGTAGAGCCGTTTTGACTGGGACAGGGCTTGGAGCGGCAAATAATGCTTTCATGATCGGCAATAGACGCTGATGCAACTTCGCTGCTTCCTTATTGTCTCCACGCATAAACGCTTGAATCATTTCCTTCATTTCGTTTCCAATAATATGCGAGGCAACGGAAACGACACCGCTTCCGCCAATAGATAATACAGGAAGTGTCAATCCGTCATCTCCGCTATACAACATAAAATCATCGCGCGTTTTTGCGATAATTTCTGTCATCGCGTCTAAGTTGCCGCTTGCATCTTTCACAGCGACAACGTTCGGAATTTGTGACAGACGCACAATCGTTTCAACAGAAATATTTACAACCGCCCGTCCCGGAATGTTATACACCATCACAGGCAACGACGTACTCTCTGCAATGGCTTTATAATGTTGATAAATTCCTTCTTGATTTGGCTTATTGTAATAAGGTGCGACGATCATAACTGCATCGACACCTATTTCTTCTGCCTTTTTCGTCAATTCAATCGATGCGCGGGTATTATTGCTTCCCGTTCCAGCAATGACTGGTACACGTCCGTCAACGACTTCGACCACGTGGCGAAAAAGCGCCAATTTTTCTTCCGTCGTTAACGTCGGAGATTCTCCAGTCGTTCCAGCGACAACAAGAGAATCCGTGCCGTTTTCAATTAAATAGTTCACTAATTGCGTCGTTTTCGCAAAATCGATATTCCCTTTATTGTCAAAAGGGGTGACCATCGCTGTGGCAATTTGACCAAATTGAACCACAATTTTTCACTCCTAACTCAAGTCGTATTGTTTCTGTTCCGCAAGTTGAAACGCATCATGCAATGCATTGACCGCCTCTTTTAAATGTTCTTCCTTCACTAGCACCCAAATCGTTGTATGGCTATCAGCCGATTGCAAAATTTGAATGCCACGCTCCGATAATGCTGTAACAATTTTTGCTGTCACACCCGGGACGCCAGCGATCCCCGCACCAACAGTCGACACTTTTGCGCAACCGCGCGTGACGGTCGGTTCATAACCGAGCCTTTTTAACGTAGCAATCGCTCGATCTGCCACGTCACTCGATACCGTATATACGACACCATTTGGCGAAATGTTAATGAAGTCGACACTAATTCCTTCATTCGCCATCGCTTTAAATACTTCTGCTTGTAAATCGTAATGTCCCTCTTTTGCTGGCACTTTAATTTGCGTAATATTTGAAACATGGGCAATTCCTGTCACTAATCGCTCTTTTACATCGCTTCCTTTTTTCGCAATCGATGTGACAAGCGTCCCTGGCGCATCCGAATACGTGGAGCGAATGCGAATCGGTACTTTTGCTTGCATCGCAATCTCGACGGCACGCGGATGGATCACTTTCGCTCCTTGATACGCCATATTGCAAATTTCTGTATATGTGACGACATCAAGCGGTCGTGCGTTTTCTACAATGCGTGGGTCTGCAGTCATCACGCCTTCCACATCGGTAAAAATGTCGATCCATTCCGCACCGAGCGCGGCACCGAGCGCAGCCGCAGACGTGTCGCTTCCTCCGCGCCCAATCGTTGTCACATCTCCGTTTTCAGCGACACCTTGAAAGCCTGCAACAACGACAACATCGTTCTCTTTTAAAGCACGCAACAAACGATCGCAACGCATATCAATAATTTTCGCGTTCGTATGATCGTTGTTCGTACGAAAGCCTGCTTGCCCTCCGGTAAAGGCTGTCGCTTTTATCCCACACTTATTCAACATGTTTGTAAACACGACGCTTGAAATAATTTCCCCACACGCCATCAACAAATCTTTTTCACGGTTTGTCACATGCGCATTCGCCCCGTCAATGAGGCTAAGAAGCGTATCCGTTGCATACGGATCTCCTTTTCGCCCCATGGCTGAAACGACGACAACCACTTTATAACCGTCTTGCAGCGCTTTTTCAATATGTTTGCGCGCTAAATTTCGGCCGTGTTCATCTCGAACGGACGTGCCGCCAAACTTTTGAACGATTATTTTCAACGTCAACACCTCGATGATGATTTTACGCTTTTACAAGCCCTAATTTTAAAAGACTTTCAGCGATTTGCACAGAGTTCCACGCCGCTCCCTTTAACAAGTTATCAGAAACGATCCATAAATGGAACCCTGTGTCGCGATTTAAATCTTTACGAATGCGGCCGACAAATACATCGTTTTGTCCCGTTGCATATAGCGGCATCGGATATAGCTGTTCGCTCGGATCATCTTGCAATACGACGCCTGGCGCTTCTTTTAATAATGCTTTCAACTCATCAACTGTTACGCCCTCTTGCTCGATTTCAATATACACAGATTCAGAATGTCCCGTCATGACCGGAATGCGCACGCACGTTGCTGCTACTTCTAAATCAGGCATATGCATAATTTTTTTCGTTTCATTAATCATTTTCATTTCTTCAAATGTAAATCCGTTATCTTGAAATTTATCGATTTGTGGAATGGCGTTAAATGCGATCGGATAATGTTTACGATCCGATTTAACCGGTAAAATTTCCGGTGTGACTTCCTCACCATTTAACATGTTCGCCGTTTGTGTTTTTAACTCTTCTACCGCTTGCGCTCCTGCTCCTGACACCGCTTGGTATGTTGAGACGATGACGCGCTTTAATCCGAACGCTTGACGAATCGGTTCAAGCGCAACGACCATTTGAATCGTTGAGCAGTTTGGATTTGCGATAATTCCGTTATGCCCATGTAAATCTGCTTCATTCACTTCAGGAACAACGAGCGGCACGTTTTCGTCCATACGAAACGCGCTCGTATTATCAACAACAATCGCTCCGCGTTTCACCGCTTCCGGAGCGAGTTGTTTAGATACTGCTCCCCCTGCGCTAAATAGCGCGATATGCACCCCTTCAAAGCTTTCTGGCTTTGCTGCTTGCACTTCAATTTCTTCACCTTTAAACATGACTTTTTTCCCTGCTGAACGTTCCGATGAAAGTAAAGATAGTTTAGCAATCGGGAAATTTCTTTTTTCTAACGTTTGAATCATTTGTTGTCCGACAGCTCCCGTTGCGCCGACAACTGCGACATGTAATCCTTTTTGCTCCATTTCTCCTTCTCCTTCCAACTCATAGACAATTTTAATATCATTTATTTTAGCACATTCATTCATAAAGGAGAGACGTTTTTTATAAATTTTCTTTCAACTGTTTATTTATGAACGGCGATATTCGACGATGACCGGTTGAATTTGCCGACCTTCTAGTGCGGCTTCTACCGTATCAAGCAACAATGGCATGTGAGCGACCATTGAATTTGGCTTTTTAAATGGATCGTCTTGACCGAACGGAATAAAGTAAATATTTTTCGCGGCCATTAATCGCATTAAATTTACCCCATTTAAACCGAGCGCGTCGTTTGTCGAAATGCCGACAACAACCGGACGATGATTGCGCATCGTCGCTTTCGCGGCCATTAATACAGGGGAATCTGTCATCGCATTCGCTAATTTGCTCATCGAATTTCCCGTTAACGGTGCAATGACCATACAATCAAGCGGTAATTTCGGTCCTAATGGCTCCGCCTTTACAATTGTATCAATGACTTGATGGCCTGTCATCTCTTCAAGCTTTTTCACCCATTCTTCCCCTTTGCCAAACCGCGTGTTTGTCGACTGCACCGTATACGAAACGATCGGTATGACGTCCGCCCCTTTGGCAATTAATTTTTCAATTTCCGGCATCACCGCCTCATATGTGCAATGTGAGCCTGTTAAGCCGAAGCCAATCCGCTTTCCTTGTACGTTCATTTTTTATTCTCCTTTCGTTTTTTCAAATCTGCAGAAAGAAGTTGCGACAATACGTTCGCGACAATTTGACCCGCCGTTTTCGGAGCAACAATGCCAGGAAGCCCTGGCGCTAATAACGCTTGAATGCCCCGTTTTTCAGCATAGCGAAAGTCGGTACCGCCCGGTTTTGAAGCTAAATCAATAATTAATGTGTGTGCGGGCATTTTCGCAATGACACTGGCGGTCACAACGGGATGAGGAATCGTATTAATGCAAACATCAATATCTTTTACGTGTTGTTCTAAATCGTTTAAATGAAACGGCTCTAGCGCCATCTCTGCAATGCGCGCTAAATGTTCGGAGCGGCGAGCCCCTACTTTTACTCGTGCACCTAAAGCGGCAAACGTCCGCGCGACTGTCATGCCTACACGTCCTAATCCTAAAACAGCAATGCGCGATCCATGAATCGTCACATCTGTATGTTGAATAACCATCATAACCGTTCCCTCTGCCGTCGGGATCGAGTTATAAATCGCCACATCATCCCGTTCAAATAGTTGAACATGTTTTCGCCCAACCGACTTGACGACACGGTCTAAATAGTCATTTGTAATCCCTGAATAAACGGTGCAATGCGTCGGTGTTTGACGAAGTAACTCTTCCGTAAATGTCATTTTTTCATTTGAAAACACCGTTTGAATTTCACCGTCCATGTTCGTTCCGTGGACAGGTAAAACAATGGCGTCTACATCATGGAAATCTACTTCATGAATTTTCATTTTTGTTACTCCAGCAAAGCCATGGTCTAATTGATCGAAGCCAACGAGTGACAATTTCGCGTCAAGTTCCATCAATTTCCGAATGACTTCAAGCTGCCGAGCGTCCCCACCGATGATCGCAACGTGCATTCCTGTCAGCATGAGTTCATTCACCCTCTTATACATCTAGTTTTTTGCCCATCGTTACTTTCACATCTTATGATGCCGGTCATCAAACGGTGAGCGTAAAATGAAAAAAGACACCCCTGCTTGAGGTGTCTAATCATCGACATCAATTAAAATCATATCCGAGCCGATTTTTTTTACGCGGCTCCACGGTACACGTATATCTGTTCCTTCTTTTCGAAACCCAAACCATTTTGTTGTTGGAATAAGAAGCGCTTGAATTTGCCCCGTTCGCTCATGAATTTCTAAATCTGTCTGTCCTAAAATGCCGAGCCGCTCTGCTCTTTTCATATCGACAATTTCTTTTCCGCTCAGTTCACTTAGTCGCACATGTTCCCCCCCTTTCTTTATCATTGTAGAAAAAAAGGCATAAAAAAATGCCTGCAAGTTTATTGTTGCAGGCTTTTTGGCAATGTTCCTTCTGGACTGATAAGCGCAACGGAGAAGTTGTCTGTAAAAATCGTTTGCGCCATCCGATCAACGCTTTCTTTCGTCACGCGATCGATGCTTTCAATGATTTCATCAAGCGAGCGATGCCGCCCTAACAACAACTCATTTTTTCCGTTCCGGCTCATGCGGCTATTTGTACTTTCTAAACTTAACATTAAGTTTCCTTTCATTTGTTCCTTGCTATTTTCTAGCTCTTTTTCGGTAATGCCATCTTGTTTTAATTGTTCAATCGTTTGTTGAATCGTATCGAATAGAAGATCGAGCTGTTGGCTTCCTGTGCCCCCGTAAATCGTTACCATTCCTCCGTCACGATATGCAGAATGGTAAGAGAAAATAGAATAAGCTAATCCACGTTGCTCACGTACTTCTTGGAAAAGGCGACTGCTCATGCTTCCGCCTAAAATGTTGTTTAAAATAATTAAGCTATACACATCTTCGTGACCAATTGGCAATCCGTTAAATCCGATACATAAGTGTGCTTGCTCGGTCTCTTTTTTGCGTGCGATTTTATTTGGATAAAACGTTGGTGTGATATGGGCATCGTCGCCTTTTTGTCTTGTAAATGATCCGAAATAAGCTTCTACTTGTTGAATAAACGAATCGTCAACATTGCCGGCAACTGAAATGACAACTCGATCTGGCGTATACGTTTCATGCATATATTGTCGCAACGTCTCGCCTGTAAATGTCGCTAACGTTTGCTCCGTTCCTAAAATTGGATAACCGAGCGGATGATTGCCATAACTTGCTTTGCTCAACAAGTCGTGAACGAGGTCATCTGGTGTATCTTCATACATTTTAATTTCTTCAAATACAACATTTTTTTCTTTTTGTAATTCTTCATCTACAAACGTTGAATGGAAAAACATGTCCGCCAATATATCTAACGCAAATGACGCATGCGTATCTAACACTTTCGCGTAATAGCACGTATACTCCTTCGATGTAAATGCGTTCACTTGACCGCCGATGCGATCAAACGATTCCGCAATATCTCGCGCTGTACGCGTTTTCGTTCCTTTGAAAAACATATGTTCAAGAAAGTGTGAAATGCCATTGTTTCGTTCGTTTTCGTTTCGTGATCCGGTGCCGATCCAAATTCCGATCGCCACAGATCGAACCGTTGGAATATGCTCGAGTACAACTCTTACCCCATTTTGACATGTATATGTTTTAATCAAGTCCCTTCCTCCTACTTTTTACAATTCTTTCCTCACTTAATAATGTGGACACATTACTTATGGCGTATTCTCGTTTTTGTAATGATTGAATTAACGGCTCTAACGCCTGTACCATCGATACGGTTGGATGCATTAAAATCATCGCCCCGTTATGCACTTTTGATGTTACTCGTTCCACTATAACAGACGGGGATGGTTTTTGCCAATCAATTGTATCGACCGTCCATAAAATCGTGTACATCCCCATCTCATGGGCAATATGCACGACATCGTCGCGATAGCTACCGCTTGGCGGAGCAAATAAGCGAGGTTTCACTCCCGTCGCTGCTTCAATGGCATCGTTTGTTTTGACGATTTGTTCACGAATCGCTTGTTTACTCATCGTTTTTAAATCTGGATGGTTGTATGAATGATTGCCAATTTCATGACCGGCATCTGCAATCATTTTTGCAAGTTGGGGATGTTCTTTTACCCAGCGACCTTCTAAAAAAAATGTGGCACGAACGTTGTATTTTTCAAGAATATGTAACATGTTTGGGATATGTTCACTTCCCCATGCGACATTAATTAAAAAAGAAACCATCGGCTTATCTGGATGCCCCCGATAAATCGGTGACGGTGGCAAATCATGCAAGTGAATAGTCGGTGATACTTGTTTGTATACAAGCTGTTGTTCGGAAAATGTTCCGTTCCGTTTCATTTGTTTATATGATGCCTCAACGTCTACTTCTAATCCGTTGTAGCCAGGAATCGCCTTCCAAACGCGATCGACTTTTGCGTTTTGCGCAGGAATATTGTATTGTTTTGCCCGTTCCATAATTTGAATGTATAACGGATCGCTTTGTTTCGCTGCTGTTATATGCCGTAATTCGTGGATATACGTCGTCGTCCACGGATTTTGCACGATGATTGCCGCCATACATATGATCATGACTAAAAAGAACGCTCGCTGCACACTTCGTCCCCTCCTTTTCTAATAAAGAGGGTATGTGCAAGAGGGACAAGGTAGAACGAGCGCCAAAAAATTTTACACACAGCAAAGAAGCCAAGGGGATGTGAACCCAAGGCTCCGTTTTTATTGCTCGGCTTCTTTTTGATCGCGCAATACCGCTTTCCGCGATAAATTTACACGGCCTTGTTTATCGATTTCCGTTACTTTCACTAAAATTTCATCGCCGATCGAAACGACATCTTCCACTTTTCCGACGCGTTCCTCCGCCAATTCTGAAATGTGTACGAGACCGTCTTTTCCGCTAAACAATTCGACAAATGCACCAAATTTTTCAATTCGTTTTACTTTTCCTAAGTACACTTGTCCAACTTCCACTTCACGAACGATATCTTCAATAATCTTTTTCGCCTTTTGATTCATATCTTCGTTTACAGATGAAATGAAGATTGTTCCATCTTGTTCAATATCAATTTTTACGCCCGTTTCTTCAATAATTTTGTTAATTTGTTTTCCGCTTGGACCGATGACGTCACGAATTTTATCTGGATTAATTTGCATCGTTAAAATTTTCGGTGCATATTTAGATAGCTCTTTGCGCGGTTCGCTAATCGTTTGCATCATATGTTTTAAAATTTCAAGGCGACCTTTGCGCGCTTGTTGCAACGCTTCTTCTAAAATTTCACGCGATAAACCTTTAATTTTAATATCCATCTGTAAAGCAGTGACCCCTTTTTCTGTCCCTGCTACTTTAAAGTCCATATCACCGAGATGATCTTCCATGCCTTGAATATCTGTTAAAATCGTATAGTGTTCACCGCTTTTCACAAGCCCCATCGCAATACCAGCTACTGGCGCTTTAATCGGCACACCCGCATCCATCATCGCCAATGTGCTCGCACAAATGCTCGCTTGAGATGTCGAACCGTTTGATTCTAACACTTCTGATACGAGGCGAATCGTGTACGGAAACTCTTTTTCAGATGGAATAACCGGCTCAAGTGCGCGCTCGCCAAGCGCTCCGTGACCAATTTCGCGACGTCCTGGTCCACGCATCGCTCCTGTTTCTCCGACTGAGAATGGCGGGAAGTTATAATGGTGCATAAACCGTTTTGTTTCTTCAATACCAAGTCCATCTAAAATTTGCACATCACCAAGTGCACCGAGTGTACATACGCTAAGCGCTTGTGTTTGTCCTCGTGTAAACAAGCCTGATCCGTGCGTGCGTGGTAAAAGTCCAACGGCTGATGAAAGCGGACGAATTTCATCTACTTTTCGTCCGTCTGGACGCACTTTTTCTTCCGTAATTAAGCGTCGTACTTCTTCTTTAACAAGTTTATGTAAAATTTCTTTCACTTGCTTTATTGTTTCTTCATCTGCTTCTTGTTGTTCGTACGCCGCTACAACTTCTGCTTTCAATTGTTCAATTGCTGCTTCGCGCGCTAATTTTTCAGGTACTTGAACCGCGCGTTTCACTTCACCTTCCACACGAGCACGAATGTCCGCTTCAAGCTGGGCATCGAGTTCATACAGAACGACTTCCATCTTCTCTTTGCCAACTTTTGCGGCAATGTTCTCTTGGAATGCAATGAGCCGCTTAATTTCTTCATGCCCAAACATAATTGCTTCAAGCATAACTTCTTCTGGTACTTCATTCGCCCCTGCTTCCACCATGTTAATCGCATCTTTCGTTCCAGCAACGACAAGATGCATATCGCTTTGTTCCATTTGTGCGACAGACGGGTTAATCACAAATTCACCGTTCACACGGCCAACTGTCACCCCAGCGATCGGTCCTTCAAATGGGATATCAGAAATCGTTAACGCAAGCGAAGAGCCAAACATTGCCGCCATTTCTGGTGAGCAGTCTTGATCAACGCTCATCACCATGCTGACAACTTGCACTTCATTTCGAAATCCTTCAGCAAATAATGGCCGAATCGGACGGTCGATGAGACGGCTAGCTAAAATGGCTTTTTCACTTGGACGTCCTTCACGCTTAATAAATCCCCCTGGAATTTTACCAACAGCGTATAAACGTTCTTCGTAATTGACTGTTAATGGGAAAAAGTCGACGCTCTTTGGTTCTTTCGATGCTGTCGCTGTACTTAATACGACCGTATCGCCGTATCGCACTAATACAGCGCCGTTTGCTTGTTTGGCTAATTCGCCAATTTCAACGGTCAACGGCCGACCTGCCCAGTCGATCGAAAACACATGTTTTTCTTGTTCCATATAAACCGAGTACCCCTCTCTATGTACAAATAAAAAATCATATTTGTTTTAGTATAAGCAAATATCGGCGCAAATACTAATAAAAAGCGGGAATGCTCCCGCTTTTTACTTATCGGCGTAATCCGAGTTTGTTAATCAATTCACGATAACGGTTGATGTCTTTGTTACGTAAATACGTAAGTAAGTTACGACGACGACCAACCATTTTCAAAAGACCACGACGAGAATGATGGTCCTTACGATGAACACGTAAATGTTCGTTCAAGTTGTTAATTTGCTCTGTAAGGATAGCAACTTGTACTTCTGGAGAACCTGTGTCAGTTTCGTGAATTTTGAACTGGTTGATGATCTCGTTTTTACGCTCTTGTGTTAATGCCATCCTTGTTCACCTCCTCTTTTTTCAACCCCAGTTACCGAGCAAACGGCGGTGACTCGTCTTGCCCAGCAATGGTTAACATACATTAAATAGAATACATGTTTTTCCGATAAAATGCAAGGGGATTTTGAAAATATTCGCGTGCCGCTTGAGCATCGCGATGAATTTGTTCAACGAGCTCGTGAACGGAAGAAAATGCTCGTTCATCACGCAATCGTTTATGCCATTGAATACATACATGCGCACCGTAAATGTCTGCTGAAAAGTCAAACAAATGCACTTCAATCGTTGGATCTTTTTGTTGTTGGGCGTGGAACGTCGGCTTATACCCGACGTTGCATACTCCCGTCCACGTGTTGCCATCTATCGTTACCGTGACAGCATATACACCAATGCGCGGGATTATATAGTCATCGTCAAGCGCAACGTTTGCCGTTGGAAATCCAATCGTCCGTCCGCGTTTATCCCCATGAATGACTGTGCCTGTTACTTCATACCATCTTCCGAGCAAATAAGGTAGCTGTTCCACGTCCCCTTCAGCTAACCGTTGCCGAATATATGTGGAGCTAATTTTTTCTTCCCCAAACGTCTGTTTTGGAATGACGGTTTGCGTAAATTGTTCACGAGAATGAAATGGCAATGTTTCCATCGTCCCTTTTCCTAAGCGGCCGTACGTAAAATCAAATCCTGCCACGACATGCTTCACACCAAGACCAATGATGTATTCATCGACAAATTGTTGCGGCAACAAATAAGCAAATTCAGGCGTAAATTCAACAACGTATAAATAATCGACGCCAAGTTTTGCAATTTGTTTTTCTTTTTCCTTTAATGGTGTAATAAATCGAACATGTTGTTGTGAGCGTCCGAGCACGACCGACGGATGCGGATGGAACGTCATGACCGCGCTTTTGTATCCATATTGATCAGCGATTTGTTTTGCCGTTTGAATGACTTTTTGATGCCCAAGATGAACGCCGTCAAAATAACCGAGCGCCATAACAAGCGGAGCATCATTTTTTTTGTTTAACGGATGGGACAGCCAAATGGTTTTCATCTTTTTCACCTACAATACTTTTAAAGGTTTCATATAGCTTTGCTTTGTCGGATGAGGCATATAAATCGCTAACGCTTCACCTTGTTCATTAACCATTAACAGACGCTCTGGCATAGAAGGTAGAATAGGTAAAAGCGCCCCATGTTTTACTTTTTCCTCTTCTTCCTTACTCATGACATACGTTGGGAAATGAGCTAGCGCTCGTTTAATCGGTAAAAGTAACGTATGCGCTGTACCAGCTACGACATGCTGTTCGATGTCAGCAAACGACACGCATTGATCGAGCGTAAACGGTCCTGACGCTGTGCGAACAAGATGTGACATGTGCGCCGGATACCCAAGTCGCTCGCCGATTTGAACAGCGAGTGTACGCACGTATGTCCCTTTACTACATGTCACGCGAAAACGAAACGATATCCGTTCACCTGTAAATACTTGTCTGTCATCAAGAAGGAGCAGTTCAAAAATGTGGACGTTTCGTTTCGGTCGTTCTACGTCAATACCTGCGCGTGCATACTCATACAGTTTTTTTCCATTTACTTTTACTGCAGAATACATCGGTGGAACTTGTTCAATGTCCCCAGTGAGATTAGCGAATACTCGTTCAATGTCATGACGAAAAATCGGCTGTTCAATCGGCTTCTCTGAAACGATGTCACCTGATGCATCTTCTGTTGTCGTCGCTATGCCTAACGTCACTTCTCCTTCATAAGTTTTTCTCTCCGCTGTTAGTAGTTCAACGATTTTTGTTGCTTTGCCGATGCAAATTGGCAATACACCACTTACGTCAGGATCAAGCGTTCCGGTATGACCAACTTTTTTCGTTTGAAATAATTTACGAATGCGCATGACGCAGTCGTGTGACGTCATGCCTGCAGGTTTATGTAACAATAACACTCCGTCCATCGCTTCACCTCTAAAATAGCGGAAATGGATAGACGCACGTCTATCCATTATTCTTCTTTATGTTCTTTTTCTTCGGAAATTTGTTTAATTAAGCTTTCAATTCGTTGACCGTAATCGATCGTTTCATCAATTTCAAAGTAAATTTCAGGTGTTTTGCGCAAACGAATACGCTGGCCAATTTCTGAACGGATAAAGCCCGTCGCTTTCGCTAACCCTTTTAGCGTATTTTTCTTTTGTTCTTCATCACCAAGAACAGAAATATACACTTTTGCTTGTTGCAAATCACCCGTTACACGAACATCTGTTACGGTAACGAAACCGATGCGCGGGTCTTTTAGTTTGCGTCCGATAATATCGCTTAATTCTTTTTTCATTTGTTCGCCTACACGTGTGGCTCGCAAACTCATTGTCATCACCTCGATTAAAACCACTCGAATGTTGTAACCGTTCGTTCGATTTCTGGAAACGAATCGATAAATTGTAACGCCCGATGTAGCTCTTGTTCCGTCGCTGTTCGCTCGGCTGTAATCGCTACAATCCCTAGCTTCGTTCGTTGCCATACGTTTTGGTAATCTACTTCGGCTACTGATATATTATATTTTTGTTTAAGCCGTGTGACAATGCGTTGCAACACGGCTCGTTTTTCTTTTAATGATTGGACGTCGTAAATGATGCATTCACATTCGACGTATCCGATCATTTGCGCTCCACTTCTTGCATAATATATGCTTCAATGACGTCTCCTTCTTTAATGTCATTAAAGTTTTTAATCGTTATCCCGCACTCGTATCCTTGTGCGACTTCTTTTACATCGTCTTTGTAACGTTTTAACGTATCAATTTGTCCTTCGTAAACGACGATGCCTTGACGAATGAGACGGACGCTGCTATCGCGCGTAATTTTTCCATCTGTCACATAGCATCCTGCAATGGTACCAACTTTTGATACTTTGAACGTTTGACGCACTTCCGCCTGACCGATCACTTTTTCTTCGTACTCTGGATCAAGCATCCCTTTCATCGCTGCTTCAATTTCTTCGATGACTTTGTAAATGATGCGATGGAGACGAATATCGACTTTTTCTGCTTCCGCGACACGTTTTGCGTTCGCATCTGGACGAACGTTAAAGCCGATGACAATCGCATTTGATGCAGATGCAAGCATAATATCGTATTCCGTCACCGCACCTACACCGGAGTGAATAATTTTCACGCGTACTCCTTCGACTTCGATTTTTTGCAATGCCGCAACGAGCGCTTCTACAGAACCTTGTACGTCGGCTTTGACAATAATATTTAATTCTTTCATTTCGCCTTGCTTAATTTTTTCAAACAAGTCGTCTAAGCTAACGCGCGCTTTTACGCTTCGTTGTTGCACAATTTGCTTTTGTGCGCGAGCTTCGCCAATTTGACGTGCTTTTTTCTCGTCCTCAAACACCATGAAGCGATCGCCTGCTTGCGGCACCTCGTTTAATCCGGTAATTTCAACCGGTGTCGATGGACCCGCTTCTTTTACACGGCGTCCTAGATCGTTCGTCATCGCCCGTACACGTCCGTACGTATAACCGACAACGATCGGATCACCAACGCGCAACGTACCTGATTGAACGAGAAGCGTTGCCACTGGACCGCGACCTTTATCGAGCTTCGCTTCAATGACCGTTCCCGTCGCACGACGGTTTGGATTTGCTTTTAACTCTTCCATTTCGCTCACAAGCAAAATCATTTCAAGCAAGTTGTCAATCCCTTCGCCTGTTAACGCAGATAGCTTACAATAAATTGTATCGCCGCCCCATTCTTCTGGAACGAGCTCATATTCCATTAGCTCTTGCATGACGCGATCTGGATTCGCTGTAGGCTTATCGATTTTATTGACCGCGACGATAATTGGAACCTTTGCCGCTTTCGCATGGTTAATCGCTTCAACGGTTTGCGGCATCACTCCGTCATCTGCTGCGACAACAAGAATGACGATATCTGTCACTTGTGCACCGCGTGCACGCATCGTTGTGAACGCTTCGTGACCAGGTGTATCTAAAAATGTGATTTTTTTGCCGTTTACAACAACTTGATACGCACCGATATGTTGTGTAATACCGCCAGCTTCTTGCTCCGTTACTTTCGTATGGCGAATCGAGTCAAGCAACGTTGTTTTTCCGTGGTCAACGTGTCCCATAATTGTGACAACAGGCGGACGTTCAACTAAATCTTCTGGATGATCAACGATTTCAATCGTTTCAAATTCTGTTTCGTCAATCGTTACCTTTTCTTCTACTTCTACACCGTAGTCAGAGCAAATGAGCTCGATCGCATCTTTGTCCAAATCTTTGTTAATTGTTGCAATGATGCCAAGCATAAATAGCTTTTTAATAATTTCAGAAGGCTCTTTGCCTAATTTTTTTGCTAACTCCGCGACCGTTAAAGAACCTTCAAATGTAATTTTTTTCGGAAGCTCTTTTTCTTTTTTCTTTTGCACTTCTTGTTGTGGAGCTTGTTGAGGTTTTTGTTTTTTATTTTTTTTGTTATTGAAAATTTTCTTTTCTTTTTGTTGAATTTGCAAGTCGTGTTTTTTCCCTTCGCGATTTTTTACTACTGCTTTTTTGATCGGCACTTTCGTTTGAATGACTTCATCGTCATCTTCTTCAAACTGTTCTAAAACAGGTTTTTTTACAGGTGCTTTCTTTTCTTCTTTTTTCGTTTCTTGTTTTTGCTCTTGCTTTTGTTCTTTTTTGAACGAACGATCGAGTTGTTCGACAACATCCGCTTCAATCATCGTCATATGGTTCGATACGTCGATGTTCATTTCTTTTAATTTATGGATGACATCTTTACTTGACACGTTATGTTTTTTGGCATATTCGTATACACGCATTTTTGACATACATTCACCCCCAAAATGTTAGAGCATCGTTTTTAGCTTTTGTGCGAATCCTTCATCCGTAATTGCTACAACGACCCGTGCTCCTTTGCCAATCGCTCCACCTAATTCATAGCGATTGTCTACATAACAAAGCGGAACGCGATAAAACACACATTTATCGGAAATTTTTTTTCTCGTATTTTCTGACGCATCTTCCGATAAAATGACAAGCTTCACGCGCTTACGCTGAATTTCTTTCACAACGAGCTCTTCTCCCGAAATGACTTTGCGCGCCCGATTCGCTAATCCGAGAAAAGAAGCCCACGGTTTATGATTCATTTGTTTCTCCATTCTCCTTCTCGGCGAGCTGTAATAGCTGTTCGTAAATCGAATCGTCAATAGTCGCTTTCAAATGATGCGCAAGCGTATTTTTCTTTTTCGCAAGCAAAATGCATTCTTTACTTAGCGTAATGTATGCACCTCGTCCCGCTTTTTTTCCTGTCGGGTCAATCGATACGTCGCCTTCTTTTGAACGAACGATGCGAATGAGCTCTTTTTTCGGCTTCATTTCCCCTGTGACAACACATTTGCGCATCGGAATTTTTTTTGGCATATTATTCCACCTCACTAATCTCCTCTTCGTCAACTTGGAACGATGATGAAGAACGAGGGTAAATACCTAATTGCTCCGCTTCAGACTGACTTTTAATATCAATTTTCCAATTTGTTAATTTCGCTGCTAAACGAGCGTTTTGTCCACGTTTCCCAATAGCAAGTGAAAGTTGATAATCTGGTACGATGACCGTTGTCGCTTTTTCTTCTTCATTGACGATGACGTCAAGCACTTTGGATGGGCTTAACGCATTAGCGACAAATTCAACAGGATCCGCTGACCAACGAACGATGTCGATTTTTTCGCCTTTTAACTCGTTTACGATCGCTTGCACCCGTTGTCCTTTAGGTCCAACACATGCACCAACCGGATCGACTTCTGGGTTATCGGAATGAACAGAAATTTTTGAGCGATCTCCTGCTTCGCGTGCAACCGATTTAATTTCTACCGTACCGTCATAAATTTCTGGTACTTCTAATTCAAACAATCGCTTTAATAAACCTGGATGCGTGCGCGATACGTAAATTTGTGGACCTTTTGTCGTTTTTTCGACTTTTGTAATGTACACTTTAATGCGATCATGTGGCTTATACGTTTCATTCGGCATTTGTTCGCTCACCGGAAGCAACGCCTCAATTTTGCCGAGGCTGACGTAAATAAATTTCGAATCCGTCCGCTGAACAATACCTGTCATAATATCTTCTTCTCGGTCAACAAATTCGGCATAAATGACTCCACGCTCTGCTTCGCGAACGCGTTGCGTGACGACTTGCTTTGCTGTTTGCGCAGCGATGCGTCCGAAGTTTTTCGGCGTCACTTCAATTTCAACGACATCGCCTACTTGATAATTCGGGTTTATTCGCTTTGCTTCATCAAGTGAAATTTCTAAGCGTGAATCGTACACTTCATCGACTACTTCTTTGCGAGCAAATACACGAATTGTCCCTGTCTCTTGATTAAAATCGACACGAACGTTTTGCGCTTGATTAAAATTGCGTTTATAAGCGGATACAATGGCCGCTTCAATCGCTTCAATTAGCACTTCTTTACTAATGCCTTTATCGCGCTCAAGCGCTGTTAAGGCATCTAACAATTCTGTATTCATGAACCAGTCGTCCCCCTTTAATGTGAATTAAGAGAAAATGACAGCTAGCCGTGCACTAGCTACTTTTTCGTATGGAATCGTCACCATTTTTTTCTTTGTTTTGACTTTTACTTCTACGGTCACCGTTTGACCATCAAATGCAGTTAACCGTCCTTCAAATTCTTTTTGACCATCAATTGGCTCATACGTTTTCACATAAACGTTTTTCCCAACGGCACGTTCAAAATCTTTTGCCTTTTTAAGCGGACGTTCCGCCCCTGGTGACGATACTTCTAAAAAGTAATTGTGCGGAATCGGATCGATTTCATCAAGCTTTTCACTTAATCGCTCGCTTACGACACCGCATTGATCGATATCAATTCCAGTTGGTGAATCAATAAAGACGCGCAAAAACCAGTTCTTTCCTTCTTTCACATATTCAATGTCGACAAGTTCTAACCCCATATCTGTCACGATCGGGGTGACGAGCTCCTCAACGATGTGCGTCACTTTTTTCATGTTGGTCCTCCTAACTGCAAGAAAATCCCTTGCGGCTGGCAAGGAATCTCGAATCAATACGAAAGAGTGGGTTTCCCCACTCTTTTTGTCCATTATCTTTACCATTTCCACTAGAACTATAACATATTGGCAAAAAAATTGCAACTCATTCAAAATAGTGATAATTGATTGTGATCTGGTAGCGACTGCAAACATCCACGACTTTCGAGATATTCTAAAATCGTTTTCGATACTTTGCCGCGTTGTTGCAAATCTTCTTTCGATAAAAATTCCCCTTCTTCGCGAGCGCGTACAATGCTTTGCGCGACGTTTGTCCCTAGCCCAGGAATCGCATTAAACGGCGGAATAAGCGAATTTCCGTCAATAACAAACTCTGTGGCTTGCGAACGATACAAATCAATATTTTTAAATGAAAATCCTCGTTCACACATTTCAAGGGCAATTTCAAGCACAGTCAACAAGCTTTTTTCTTTCGCAGACGCATCAAGCCCTTTTGCTTGAATTTCTTCAATTCGTCTACGTATCGCAGCAGACCCTTGAATCATCGCATCTAAATCAAAATCTTCCGCACGCACGGTAAAATACGATGCGTAATAAAGAAGCGGATGATGGACTTTAAAGTATGCAATGCGAACAGCCATAAGCACGTAAGCAGCGGCATGCGCTTTCGGGAACATATATTTAATTTTTTTACATGACTCAATGTACCATTCTGGCACATCATGTTTACGCATTTCTTCTTCAAACTCTGGCGTTAATCCTTTTCCTTTTCGGACGGACTCCATAATTTTAAACGCTAACGACGGCTCTAATCCACGATAAATTAAATACACCATAATGTCGTCGCGACATCCAATCACTTCTGATAACGTACATGTCCCATTTTGAATGAGCTCTTGTGCATTGCCGAGCCAAACGTCCGTTCCGTGCGATAGTCCAGAAATTTGTACAAGCTCTGAAAATGTTTTCGGTTTTGTTTCTTCTAACATTTGACGAACAAATCTTGTACCGAACTCTGGGATGCCGAGCGTTCCGGTGTTACACATAATTTGTTCCGGCGTCACGCCAAGCGATTGTGTACTACTAAAAATTTTCATCACTTCCGGATCGTCTGTCGGTATTGTCTTTGGATCAATTCCACTTAAATCTTGCAACATCCGAATGACCGTTGGATCATCGTGTCCGAGAATATCGAGTTTTAATAAGTTATCATGAATCGAGTGGAAGTCAAAATGCGTCGTGCGCCATTCCGCACTTGTATCGTCGGCTGGATATTGAATCGGCGTAAAGTCATAAATATCCATGTAATCTGGAACGACGATAATCCCCCCTGGATGTTGTCCAGTCGTTCGCTTCACTCCTGTACATCCTGCTGCTAAGCGATCAATTTCTGCCCCGCGCACATGAAGGTTTTGATCGTTTATATACCCTTTGACAAATCCGTATGCTGTTTTGTCCGCGACGGTACCGATCGTTCCTGCACGATATACGTTATCTTCACCGAATAACACTTTCGTATAGTTATGCGCTCGCGGTTGATATTCACCTGAAAAGTTCAAATCAATGTCTGGCACTTTATCTCCTTTAAACCCTAAAAACGTCTCGAACGGAATATCGTGACCATCTTTATTGTACCGCGCGCCACATTGCGGACAGTTTTTATCTGGCAAGTCAAAGCCAGAACCGACTGAACCGTCATCAAAAAACTCAGAATGTTTACAGTTCGGACAAACATAGTGCGGTGGAAGCGGGTTCACTTCCGTAATCTCTGTCATCGTTGCGACAAATGATGAGCCGACCGAACCGCGTGAACCGACGAGATATCCATCATCGAGCGATTTCTTTACAAGTTTATGAGAAATTAAATAAATGACCGCAAACCCGTGGCCAATAATGCTTTTTAATTCTTTTTCTAATCGTTTTTCAACGATGTCTGGCAGCGGATCACCATAAATGCTTTTCGCGCGTTCATAACTCATCCGACGAATTTCTTCGTCCGCCCCTTCAATTTTCGGTGTGTACAATTCATCTTTAATCGGCTTCACTTCTTCGATAGAATGGGCAATTTTTTTCGTATTTGTAATAACAATTTCTTTCGCCTTTTGTTCACCAAGAAACAAAAATGCTTCTAACATTTCGTTTGTCGTACGAAAATGAACGTTCGGCAATTCATGACGATTCAACGGATTGCCACCAGATTGTGAATGAATTAAAATTTTGCGATATATTTTATCTTCTCGATTGATATAATGTACATTTCCTGTCGCGACAACCGGAATGCCGAGCCGTTCACCAAGCTGCACAATGTTTGTAATAATTTCTTTGAGCGCTTCTTCATCGCGTACATATTCCATCTCAATAAGCGGCGCATATACTTCTGGCGGATGCACTTCAAGAAAGTCATAAAACGGTGCAATCGCCTCCGCTTCTTCGATTCCTTTTTGCATCATTGCTTCAAACAGTTCGCCTTTATCGCAACCTGATCCGACTAAAATCCCTTCCCGATGTTGTTGTAATACGGAACGTGGAATGCGTGGAACGCGATAAAAATAATTTACATGTGAAAACGAAACGAGTTTAAATAAATTTTTTAACCCGACTTCATTTTGTACAAGTAACGTTGCATGAAAAGGTCTGGAACGTTGGAACGCCCCTTGTTCTTTCGATGCTTCATTTAATTGATCGAGATATTGAATTCCTTTTTCATCAAGTTCTTTTAACAAATGAATAAGTAAATATCCTGTCGCTTCTGCGTCATAAATGGCGCGATGATGCTGGGTTAATTCAATATTAAATTTTTTACAAAGCGTATTTAAACGATGGTTTTTTAACTCCGGATATAAGTAACGAGCCAGTTCAAGTGTGTCAATGACCGGGTTTTTGACTTTACCGCGATGAATTTTTTTAAATCCTGCATTTAAAAAACCGATATCAAACGTCGCATTATGAGCAACGAGCACACAATCATCGATCCAATGATAAAACTTTTCTAACACTTCTTCGACATCTGGCGCATCTTTTAACATGTCATCTGTAATTTTCGTTAATTCGATTGTCGTTGCGGAAAGCGGATGATGCGGATTTGCAAACGACTCAAAACGGTCGATAATTTCCCCGTTTTTTACTTTTACCGCTGCTAATTCAATAATTGTATCATATACAGCAGAAAGCCCTGTCGTTTCTACGTCAAATACGACAAACGTATCGTCCATTAGCCGTCGATGAGCTTCATTATAAGCGATCGGTACCCCATCATCGACAATATTTGCCTCTAATCCATATAAAATTTTTACGCCATATTTTTTTCCCGCGCTATATGCTTCCGGAAACGATTGAACGACTGCATGATCCGTGACAGCAATCGCTTCATGTCCCCATTTTTTCGCCTGTTCGACAAGCTTTGTGATCGATGCAACCGCATCCATTTGGCTCATTTGTGTATGAACGTGCAATTCTACCCGTTTTTCTTCCGCTGTATCTTGACGTTCGTTCGGTTTCACTTCATTTAAATCGTTCGCAATAAGCACAAGATCGCGCACGAATGTGTCATTTTGGACGCTGCCGCGCACTTTTACCCACATTCCTTTTTTTACACGCTGCATAAGCTCGGCATCTTCTTTGTCGCGCGAGAACATTTTGACAAGAATGGAATTTGTGTAGTCCGTCATTTTTAACGTCAATAACGTACGTCCACTTTTTAGTTCTTTTGCTTCAGCATCAAAAATGTATCCTTGCACCACGACGCGACGCTCTTCCTCTACAATTTGATCGAGCGGACGAATATGCTCCTCATCTTTAATTTGGTAGCCGATCACAAGCGGACCGCTTGCTTCACTTACAGTAGGCTCTTCTTGCTTCGGCATCGCCTCTATAAACGCGGCTAGCGCTCGTTCTTCATCTTCTTTTTGTTTTTGCGCTAAAAATTGCTCAAACTGCTGCTCATCGTGTTTTACACTCGCTTCTAACTGCAAGTGTGGAAATCCGAAAGAAACATACGTCGCAGCGAACATTTCCGCAAATCGCTTTTTTAACGCAATCGCTTCTGCCTCATTGCGCGCTTGTACAGTGACTTTCGTTCCTTTTACTTCCGGTTGCTGTTGTGTAAGTAGTGAAAAAAGCGGCGATGTTTGTTGAATCGTGTCAACAAATATCGGCCAGTACGACACAACATCTTCAGCAGTAAACGTTTGGTCCTCTACTTCTATCGTGCATTGGACATCGGCAATATGGCGAAATTGTTCGATGAGTCGTTTACGAAACTCGGCATATACGTGCGCCCGTAAGATCATAGGAAAGCGAAAATAAAAGTGCCAACATTTCATTCGTTTATCAACAACTACTTTTTCAATTTGTCCATGCAATAAGTCATCTGCCATATGCGAAGAAAGTTGTAGTTGTTGTAATAAAATCGCAAATCGTTCTTTTTGTTCTTCCCTCATCATTGTTCGTTACAAAAATGTAACGGTACACCTCCCTTTCTTTTTTATACATCGTTTGGGAGCGATAGACGACAGAAAGAGGGGGAAACCCCCTCTCTGCCTATAAGTAGCGGCGCAACGTTTCAACTAATTGCGACACGTGTACTTCTTCTGTTTCACCTGTTTTTCGTACTTTTACTTCCACAATTCCTTCGTTTGCACGCTTTCCGACTGTTACACGCACAGGTAACCCAATTAAATCACTGTCGGCAAATTTGACTCCTGGACGCTCGGCACGATCGTCATATAACACTTCAAACCCTTCTTGTTGCAAACGTGCATACCATTCATCGGCAAGCTCCCGTTGCTCGTCCACTTTTGGATTGACAGAAATTAAATGAATGTGGAAAGGAGCCACCGCAGTTGGCCATATGAGTCCATGCTCATCGTTATATTGCTCAGCAATCGCAGCAAGCGTGCGCGATACACCGATACCATAACAACCCATAATCATTGGCTGCGTACGTCCGTTTTCATCTAAATACGTGGCATTCATCGCTTCGCTATAACGCGTTCCGAGTTTAAATACGTGTCCAACTTCAATTCCGCGCGCAAAACGAATCGTTCCTTTTCCATCTGGTGACGGATCTCCTTCTTGAATGAAACGCACATCTGCATATTGCGCAGCAAAGTCACGATCTGGATTGACCCCCTTGTAATGATAGTGCGCTTCATTCGCTCCGCACACGCCATTGACAATCGCTTTTACCGCATGGTCAGCTAAAACGATTATACCATCACGAACACCAATCGGACCAAGTGAACCAATTTCACAGTTCATCACTTGCTTCGTTTCTTCTGGTGTTGCTAATTCCACGACAGTTGCTTCTAGTATATTTTTTACTTTTACATCATTCACTTCATGATCACCGCGCACAAGAACGAGCACATAACGATCGTCTACTTTAAATAATAACGACTTGATGCATTTTTCTTTTGGTACTTGAAGAAATTGGCTTACTTCTTCAATGGAACGTTGTTCTGGTGTATGCACTTTCTCAAGCGGTGCATGCGGTTCATCACTGCGCTCATAAGTCGTAATCACCGGCGCCATTTCAATGTTCGCTGCATAATCAGAGGAATCTGAATATGCAATCGTGTCTTCACCGACATCGGATAAAACCATAAATTCATGCGTATCTTTTCCACCCATTGCACCAGAATCCGCAATGACAGCACGGAAATTTAATCCGCAGCGTCGAAACACGTTCGCATATGCTTCGTACATTTTATTGTACACTTCGTCTAAACTTTCTTGTGAAGCGTGGAATGAATACGCGTCTTTCATAATAAATTCGCGACCACGAAGCAAACCGAAGCGCGGACGTTTTTCGTCGCGAAACTTCGTTTGAATTTGATAAAGCGTAAGCGGTAACCGTTTATATGATTTCACTTCATCACGAACGAGCGCCGTAATGACTTCTTCATGTGTCGCACCGAGCGCAAAGTCGCGATCGTGGCGATCTTTTAAACGCATTAATTCTGGTCCGTATGAATACCAACGACCTGATTCTTGCCATAATTCTGCCTGTTGAAGCGCTGGCATCAACAGTTCAATAGCACCCGCGCGCTCCATTTCTTCACGAATGATCGCTTCAATTTTTTGTAGCACGCGCTTACCAAGCGGCAAAAAGCTATATACTCCGCTTGCATTTTGACGAATAAAGCCGGCACGAAGCAGCAGTTGATGGCTTTTAATTTCCGCATCTGCCGGCACTTCACGTAATGTAGGAATAAACGACATACTTTGTTTCATCTTTTTTAGCACCTCTTACTTCATGAATTATAAGAAAAATTTTTGAATGTCATTCCATGTAACAACAAGCATAAGCAACATAAGAAGAGCAAATCCGATAAAGTGTACGATGCCTTCTTTTTGGCGATCAATCGGTTTTCCGCGCAACGCTTCAATCGCAAAAAACGTTAACCGTCCCCCATCAAGCGCTGGAAGTGGAAGCAAGTTAATAATCCCTAAGTTAATGCTTAAAATCGCTCCCCATTTCATTAAGTAATACACGCCGGATTGGGCAACTTTATGAGTCGAAACGGCAATGCCAACAGGTCCAGATAACATATCAAATGAAAATTTCCCTGTTAATAAATGTCCTAATCCAACGATAATTTCTTTTGCCCAATAGTACGTTTCTAACGCTCCTTGTTTGATCGCTCCGACAAACGATTTTTCCATCGGTCCATATACACCGATCAAACCGATCGTCTCTCCTTCGATCGTTTTCTTTTCTGGTGTGACGGTAAGATCGATCATTTGACCGTTGCGATTCACTTGAAATTGGAGCGGTTTTTCTGGGCTTTTTCGAATCACCGTCACAACATCTGTCCAAGAAGACATCGTCTGTCCATCAATGGAAATGACGATATCCCCTTGTTGTAGCCCAGCTTGACGTGCAGCGCCATCTTCAGTCAATTCACCAATGACTGGTTTATCTACTGGATAACCTTGCAGCAGTCCAATAACAATGAAAATGACAAGCGCTAAAATAAAATTCATTAACGGACCAGCAAAAATAGCCATCGCGCGTTGTCCGAGCGTTTTCGAACCAAATTGACGATCGTACGGCGCAATTTGCACTTCTTCTCGATCGATGACGATGTAAGCTGGATCGCTTAATTCAAAGCGTTGTAAGTGCTCATCATCGCCTTCATATCCTTCAATATATAACTCATGTTCAAAATCAGCGCGTTCCACTTCAATGATTTTCGCATCGGGATATTCGTCTTTATGATTGACGATCACTTTTTTCACTTTTCCGTCTGTATGAAACAATAAGCCGACAACTTGACCGCGCTTCACGTCAATCATTTCTGGATCTTCGCCGGCCATGCGCACAAACCCGCCAAGCGGGAGCAAACGAATCGTATATGTCGTTTCTCCTTTTTTCATTGAAAATACTTTCGGACCGAATCCAATCGCAAATTCGCGACATAAAATGCCTGCCCGTTTCGCGAAAATGAAGTGCCCTAATTCATGAAAAAACACAAGCGCACCAAAAATGACAATAAAAGCAATAACCGTTTCCAACGTTTCAACCACCTTTTACATGTGTAGTGATTTTACATATTGTCTCGTTTCACGATCGACCGCACGAATCGTCTCGAGATCTGGATGGGCAATCGGCACGTGCCGCTCCATCGCTTGTTCAATGCATTGTTCAATCGCTAAAAACGATATTTGCCCAGTTAAAAAGGCTGCCACCGCTTCTTCATTTGCTGCATTTAATACGGTCGGCATCGTTCCACCTATGTTTCCTGCCTCATAAGCAAATTGTAAACAACGGAACCGGTTCATGTCCACTTTTTGAAAATGCAACGTAGCTACTTGAGCCAAGTTCAGTCGTTCAATATGTAGCGGAAAACGATCAGGATACGTTAGCGCATATTGAATCGGTACGCGCATATCTGGCGTTCCGAGCTGGGCAATGATGCTTCCATCATGAAATTGCACCATAGAATGAATGATGCTTTCTTTATGTAAAAGTACGTCAATTTGTTCGTACGGTAGATGGAACAACCAATGTGCTTCGATCACTTCAAGCCCTTTATTCATCATCGTTGCGGAGTCGATCGTAATTTTTGCTCCCATCGACCAATTCGGATGTTTTAGCGCTTCTTCCACCGTGACATGTTCTAGCTGCTCGCGCGTACGATCACGAAAACTACCGCCGGATGCCGTCAAAATAATACATTCGATATTTTTTTGTTGCTCTCCTTGTAAACATTGAAAAATAGCGGAATGTTCACTATCCACAGGCAAAATCGGCACACCGTGATCGGCCGCATGCTTCATAACAAGATGGCCTGCGGTAACTAACGTTTCTTTATTCGCCAACGCAATGGTTTTTTTCGCCTCAATCGCTTTCAACGTCGGCACTAATCCAACGCTTCCTACTACCGCATTGACGACAATGTCGGCTTCTTGCATTGTCGCTACTTCAATGAGCCCATCTTCACCTGAAACGATGCGCACTCGTCCAATATATTCGCTTTGTAACGTGTCAGCATCTTCTTTTTGCGCAACACATACAACTTTCGGTGAAAATTGTTCAATAATGATCCGTGCCTGTTCGATATTTCGCCCAGCTGAAAAAGCAACGAGACGGAACGCATCGCGATGAGCACGAATGACGTCTAATGTTTGCTTCCCGATCGAGCCCGTTGCTCCTAATAAACTAATTGCTCGCAAATTGTCCACTCCTTTTTAAGCAATAAGGTAAAACAAATGTAAAATCGGTAAAATAAATAGCAGACTGTCAAAGCGATCTAAAATGCCTCCATGCCCCGGCAAAATAGCGCCTGAATCTTTTACTCCATAATGACGTTTGAACGCGGATTCCACTAAGTCACCGAGCTGGCCGAAAACGGATAAAATAACTGTTGCCATGAGCAGCATCGGAAAAGATGGAGCAAATGGTGATAGCCACTCATAAACACTGACGACAAGAAGCGCACATAAAATGCCTCCAACAGCCCCTTCAACTGTTTTATTCGGGCTAATATGCTCCCATAATTTTCGTTTTCCGAACGCTCGACCAATAAAGTACGCTCCGCTATCCGTTGCCCAAATTAAAAAGAGCGCATAAAAAATGTATGACAATCCTGCTTCACGCACTTGAAAAAACGAATAAAATCCAACGCCTACGTAAAGTAAAGAAGCAATCATAAATCCTACATCATCAAACGTAAACGCATTTTTCGATATGACCGTATAAATGAGCAACAAAAAGAGCCCGATGATGAGCATCCATATGTTTATCATATGTTCATATGGATATAAAAAGAGCCATAATACAAGAAAACTAACGATGCTCGGAAACGAAAAAAGCGACATTTTTTTCATGCGAATAAGTTCAAATAAACCAACCGTAGCGAGTATATACGTTAAGACTAAAAATGGCCATCGGCCGTATATGACGATCGGTAAAAAGACTGAAGCTGCAATAATTGCCGTCACAATTCTTTGTTTCATATGAAATTATACGCCTCCAAATCGGCGGCTACGTTGTTGAAATTCATGTACCGCCTGTAAAAAATGTTGTTCTGTGAAGTCTGGCCATAATACATCCGTAAACCAAAATTCTGTATATGCTAATTGCCAAAGCATAAAGTTACTTAAACGAATTTCTCCGCTTGTGCGAATAAGCAAATCAGGATCAGGTAAATCATTTGTCATTAAATAGGAATGAAACAGCTGTTCATCGACATCGTTTGCTTCAATCGTTCCGTTTTGTACATCGTCAACAAGTTTTTGAACGGCATGTACAATTTCGGCACGGCTTCCGTAGTTTAAGGCGAAGTTTAAAATTAAACCGGTATTTTGTTTCGTCTCTTCGATCGCCTGATCGACTGCACGTAACGTATGTAAAGGTAGTTGATCTTTATGTCCCATGACGCGCACTTGCACATTTTCTGCGATTAACTCAGGCAAGAACGTCGTTAAAAACTGTTCAGGAAGCTGCATTAAATAATCGACTTCTGTTTTCGGCCGTTTCCAATTTTCTGTTGAAAACGCATATAATGTTAACACTTTCACACCGAGTTCGTTGGCAAAGCGCGTAATTTTCCGAACCGTTTGCATGCCTTCATAATGCCCAGCCATCCGTGGCAATGCCCGCTTTTTCGCCCATCGTCCGTTTCCGTCCATAATGATCGCCACATGCGCAGGAATCGGTCCTTGTGAAACGGTTTCTTTTGAATATGCTTCTTCTTTGTTTTTCCATCTTTTCATCTTTTCAAACATAAGCGCATGTCCTCCAGCTTCGATCGATCGTAAATTAGGCTGTGCGCCCTATTTTGTAATTATAACAAAAAACCCTCTATAAACATAGAGGGACTTATACTTCCATTACTTCTTTCTCTTTTTCTTTCGTGATCGCATCGATTTTTGCGATATGATCGTCTGTTAGCTTTTGAATATCTTCTGTGTAACCGCGCAATTCATCTTCAGTAATTTCGCCATTTTTCTCTAGCTTTTTCAACTCGTCGTTTGCATCGCGACGAATGTTGCGCACAGCAACTTTTGCTTCTTCCGCATATTTTTTCACAAGCTTAACGAGTTCACGACGACGCTCTTCAGTAAGCGGCGGAATGGCGATACGAATCACTGAACCGTCGTTTGAAGGCGTTAAACCTAAATCTGATGCTAAAATCGCCTTTTCGATTTCTTTCAATACAGACTTGTCATATGGTTGAATGACAAGAAGGCGCGCTTCTGGCACTTGAATGCCCGCTAATTGAATAATTGGCGTTGGCATGCCGTAATAATCGACTGTAATTTTTTCTAATAATGCAGGGTTCGCACGACCTGCACGAATCGTTGCAAGTTCACGTGAAAAAGCTTGAACGGCTTTATCCATCTTTTCTTTTGCGTTTGTTAATACTTGCATGTTATTTCCCCCTTACGATTGTTCCGATATTTTCGCCTAATACAGCACGTTTAATATTTCCTTCTTCCATAATGGAGAAAACAATGAGCGGAATATCGTTATCCATACATAACGACGAAGCTGTGGAATCCATCACACCTAATCCTTGTTTAATGACATCTAAATAAGATAGTTCATCATATTTGACTGCATTTTTGTCCACTTTTGGATCGGCGCTATATACACCGTCTACATTGTTTTTCGCCATTAAAATGACGTCCGCTTCAATTTCTGCTGCACGAAGCGCGGCTGTCGTATCTGTTGAAAAGTATGGGTTTCCTGTTCCTGCCGCAAAAATGACGACACGTTTTTTCTCTAAGTGACGAATGGCTCTTCTGCGAATGTACGGCTCAGCTACTTGGCGCATTTCAATCGACGTTTGCACACGCGTTTGTACACCGAGCTGCTCTAAGCTATCTTGCAGCGCGAGCGAGTTCATCACCGTTGCTAACATTCCCATGTAATCAGCTGTGGCGCGATCCATTCCCATTTCGCTACCAATTTTTCCACGCCAAATGTTTCCGCCTCCAACGACAACCGCTACTTCAACTCCTAGTTCAGCTACTTCTTTTACTTGTTGAGCGATCGATTTAATGACAGACGGATTAATTCCAAATCCTTGATCTCCAGCTAACGCTTCACCGCTTAATTTTAAAACGACACGTTTATATTTTGGGCTTTCCATTGCAAACCTCCATACCGTTCTTTAAAAATAGGGAACACATATGTGTTCCCTATTTGTCTTCATTACTTACGAACTTGGCTCATAACTTCTTCAGCGAAGTTATCTTGACGTTTTTCAATACCTTCGCCTACTTCGTAACGGATGAAGCTTTTCACAGTCGCGCCATTAGACTCTACAAATTGACGCACTTTCACATCTGGGTTTTTCACGAAACTTTGCTCAAGTAAGCAAATGTCTTCAAAGAATTTACCTAAACGGCCTTCAACCATTTTTTCAACGATGTTTTCAGGTTTTCCTTCATTTAATGCTTGTTGTTTTAATACTTCGCGCTCACGAGCGATTTCATCTGCAGATACTTCATCGCGAGACACGTATTTTGGATTAATTGCAGCAATGTGCATCGCTACATCTTTTGCAATGTCACTATTTGTTGTACCTTCTAATACAGTTAATACGCCGATGCGGCCGCCCATGTGTAAATATGCACCGAATACAGCGTTGTCTCCTTTTTCAACAACCGCAAAGCGACGTAACGTAATTTTTTCACCAATTTTAGCGATCGCTGCATTGATATGTTCTTCTACTGTCGCACCGTTATCCATTTTTTGTTGTAATGCTTCTTCGACTGTTGCAGGTTTATGCTTTAATAAATGGTCAGCTAATTCTTTTACTAATGTTTTAAATCCTTCGTTTTTCGCAACGAAGTCTGTTTCAGAGTTTACTTCTAAAATCACTGCTGTATTTCCATCTACTTCGATTAACGTTGTTCCTTCCGCTGCGATACGATCCGCTTTTTTCGCTGCTTTCGCCATTCCTTTTTCACGAAGCCAGTCGATCGCTTTTTCCATATCACCGTTTGTTTCTGTTAATGCCTTTTTGCAGTCCATCATTCCTGCGCCTGTTTTTTCGCGCAATTCTTTTACCATTTGAGCAGTAATTGCCATATGAAACATCCTCCTTTTTTATGTGCAAAATCGTATGTACACAAACCAAAACGGTTTGTATGCTTAGTATGCCCGATTTTTCTTAAAAAAAGGTGATAAAAGGCTTCCCCCTCTTATCACCTTTCACATGTTTACTCAGCTGTGACAACGGCTTCTTCGCCTTGTTTTGCTTCTAAAATCGCATCCGCAATTTTAGCTGTAAGAAGTTTCACAGCGCGAATCGCATCGTCGTTCGCAGGAATGACGTAGTCGATTTCGTCTGGATCGCAGTTTGTATCCACGATTCCGATGATCGGAATGTTTAATTTACGAGCTTCTGCAACGGCAATGCGCTCTTTGCGTGGGTCGATAACAAATAACGCATCTGGCAATTCTTTCATTTCTTTAATACCGCCTAAAAACTTTTCAAGACGCTCTAATTCTTTCTTTAGTTTTACCACTTCTTTTTTAGGCAATACATCGAATGTGCCGTCTTCAGCCATTCTTTCGATCTCTTTTAAACGTTTAATACGTTTTTGGATCGTTGCGAAGTTTGTTAACGTTCCACCTAACCAACGTTGGTTAACATAGAACATGCCAGAACGTTCTGCTTCTTCTTTCACAGAATCTTGCGCTTGTTTTTTCGTACCAACGAATAAAATTTTACCGCCGTTTGCCGCAAGTTCTTTGACGAAGTTGTACGCTTCTTCTACTTTTTTCACTGTTTTTTGCAAGTCAATGATGTAAATTCCATTGCGCTCAGTGAAAATGTATTTTTTCATTTTTGGGTTCCAACGACGTGTTTGATGCCCGAAGTGAACCCCTGCTTCAAGCAACTGTTTCATTGAAATAACAGACATCTTTCATCCTCCTAGATGGTTTTTTTCCTCCGCTCACGTCATTTTTAAGCAAGACTGCAAAGCAGCACCGTTGCTTAAATCGATGAGCGTGTGTATTCACACCAAATAGAACTATATCATAATTAAAAAGCACATTCAACTACTTTTGGTGAAATTTAAGCAAAAGCTCTATTTCTGTCTTCCCCCGCTTTAGCACCTTCGCGATTTCATCTATTGTTTTTCCTTGTTGTTGAAGCTTTAACGCTTCTGAAATGAGCGACTCAAGGGCGAGCTCTTCCTGCGGCGTCGTTGACGATAGCTCTATTCGGTCAACAACGTCTTCAACTGGAAGTCGCACTTGTTCGTCTCGAAGCAAAGGGGGGGATTCTTTTTTCTTTTGACGAACGGTCGATGATGTCATTTGTTTAACAAATCGTTCGTTTTCCTCTTTAAACTGCATTAAATATGTCGTCATCATCGTTTCCATTTCGCGAATCAGCTCCGCTTGCTCTCTTTCCGTCTCTTTAATTTTTGCCCATTTTAACGATAAAAGAATAATGAGAAACAGCGAAACACCATGCAAAACGAAGCTGATCAACCATAAAAACGTCGTCATATGATCCCTCTTATCCGATAAAATCAATGTGTGTTCCTTTGTAAGGATGTTTACTTTTTTCTTTTTTCTCAGAATCTTTTTTCCATTTCGTGCGTTCGCTTTGTTCCGCTTTCGTCACTTGTTGCCGAATGCGCTCATCTTGTTTTTTCATTTCTGTTGCAAGCTGTTGCTGAGCAAGCTGTCCGTACTGTTGCAAATGTTCTTGCCATTTTCCGAGTTCATGCGTTTTCGGCAACGCCACTTGTAACTCGACTAATTTTAAACTCATGTTCTCACTTCCTTCAAAAGTGATGGAGAACTGTCATATCGCTTGCTCAATCAGTTTGCGCATTTTAAACAAAGCTTTTGCATGAATTTGGGAAATTCGTGACGTAGACAGTCCCATAATATGCCCGATTTCTGTAAACGTCAATTCCTCTTTATAAAACAAACTAATGACTAGCTGTTCTTTTTCATTTAGCTGTTGAATGATATTCGCTAGTTGCGCAATTTGTTCTTCACGCAACATATGTTCTTCTGGTGACGGAGATCGGTCATCACGAATCGTAAACGTTGGTTGGTCATCTTCATCGTCAAACGGCCGCTCATCGAGTGATAAAACATGGGCGAAAAACTGTTCGCTCATGACCGCATACACTTCATCTTCTGAAATGTTTAATGCTTCCGCCACTTCTTTGGCGCTAACGTCACGCATATATGTTTGTTGCAACTGCTCGATTGTCGTTTCAATTTTTTTTGCTTTCTCTCGCACGCTGCGTGGGAGCCAATCTTCTTTGCGCAATCCGTCTAAAATCGCGCCACGAATGCGAAAGGAAGCATACGTATCAAATTTTAAATCACGTGAAGGATCGAACTTTTCTAGCGCATCATATAAGCCAAGTAGCGCTAAACTTTTTAAATCTTCTCTTTTCACGCTTTTCGGAAGGGATGAAGCAATACGTTGCACATGATAATCGACAAGTGGCATATATTTTTCAATCAGTTGATCGCAAGCCTCGCGATCGCGAGCATCAATCCACTTTTGCCAGCATTGCTCAATCATATCATCCCCCCTAAATGTTAACGTTCAGTTACTTTTCTTCCTGATTCAACAGTTGTCGAATATACTCTGCGACTTTGTGTTGCTCTTCTTCGTTTAAATTTTCAACCATCTGTTCCACTTCGATTTCATCCGATGATGTAAACGACATGTTTTGTGTTGATACATCTTTTTGGATAAAAGCCATCATCCAACGAATGATAAATGCAAAAACAAAGAAAATAACAAATGCGATCAGCGCACGTATGATCGATGTCGATACACTATTTTGCAATAATGAAGAAAAAAAAGCGACGATACAGCCAAATAAGGCAAAAATTACATTAAATTTCCATGTTCTAACCATTACATTTCCCGTACCCCTTGATTTACTGTGCGAATGAGCAATATGCCTGTTTTCGGATGAAATTCTATCGTCCGTCCACTATTCCCTCCGACGTCTTCAGCAACGATTGGGATGCGAAAACGTTGAAGCTGCTCACGAACAGCTTCGACGTTGCGCGGTCCGATGCGCATCATATCTGTCGTACCTGTACGAAATTGAAACATTTGCGCACCGCCAGCCATTTTTGCTTTCAAATGACCATTCCTTCCCCCTAAACTAATGACCTGTCGTATTAACTCTTCAATCGCAGTGTCGGCATATTTCGCTATATTCATGTTTTCGGATTTTGCTAACGATGAATCAGGTAGCATTACATGCGCCATCCCTGCCACTTCTTTTGCTAAATCGTACACAACGACACCGACGCAAGAGCCAAGTCCACACGTACGAATGACATGTGGTGCCTTTACTACATTCATGTCAGCAATTCCTACTTTGACGACTTGAACAATTTCACTCACCATTGTCCACACCTAAAGCCCGAAAAATAATGTGAAATGATTCAGGGTCAGGAAGTAGGAAAAAGTGGCCATTTACACGATCATCAGGCTGATGTTCTTCATGAATGGCTGTATCAACGACAATGACATGATCACCGACGCGCGACATTTCAATTAAACCATAGCTTAAAATCGCACCGATCATATCAATGCTGAGCGCCGGAACAGATGGATATAAATTCAAATGGGTGAAATCTGATAAAGACGATAAATACGAACCGGCTAAAATGTTGCCTAGCTCTTGCAACGCAGATAGCGACAATTCCGAACAATGTTGTTCTAGTTTAAACTGCTCATCGCCAATCATTTGTTGAATAAATCGTTCCGCTTGTTCAATAGATAATACGAAAAACATATTGCCCGGTGCATCTCCTTCAATGCGCAAGAAAACAGCGGCGACGACATTTTCAGCTCCTCCAACAATATCCATCATTTCATCAAATGAAATGATGCGCACATCTGGAATCGTCATTTCAATTTTTTTGTTTAACAGCTTTGATAACGCTGTTGCTGCGTGCCCTGCACCAATATTCCCAATCTCCTTTAGTATGTCCATATGGACGGCATCCATCCGTTCGAAATATGACATGGACAATTTATCCTTTCTCTGTTTTTAATACTTTTTCTAAGTTTAATAAAATGAATAGGCGATTTCCAATTTTTATAACACCATTAATATATTCGGCTGTTGTTGTATCCACTATCTCTGGTGGAGGTTCAATCGCTTCTGTTGAAATATCAATGACATCGTTTGCCGCATCAACAATTAAACCAACTTCCATATCATCGAGTGCAACGATAATGACGCGTGTATGATCAGAAAACTCAGCTTCCTCTAAACCGAAACGCATGCGCAAGTCTATAATCGGTGTCACAACACCGCGTAAATTGATGACACCTTTTACATATTTCGGAACACGAGGAACACGCGTAATATGTTGAATTTTTTCAATTGAGCGCACTTGTTGAACTGGAATGGCATATTCTTCGTCTTTTAATTGAAACACAATCACTTTCAGCTCAGCCACATTATATTCCCCCTCTCGCTTGTCCCTACTTAACTCGCTTGTTCCTACTTAATTAGAGCATTGCAGTCAATAATGAGTGCCACTTGTCCGTCACCTAAAATCGTGGCTCCAGAAATCGCAAACACGGACGTTAAGTAGTTGCCAAGCGATTTTAACACCACTTCTTGTTGACCAATAAACGAATCAACGACAAGTCCTGCTATTTTTTCACCTTTCCGCACCATGACAACCGATAAGAAATCGTCTTCTTCCTTGATGACTGGCACTTCAAAAATATCTTTTAAGAATAAGAGTGGAACAACTTTACCACGGAAATCAATAACTTTTTGGTTATGAGCATGTAAAATATCTTCTTTCTTCACAATAGCCGTTTCGATAATAGATGATAATGGAATCGCGTATTTTTCATTTTGAATTTCAACTAACATGACAGAAATAATAGATAGAGTAAGCGGTAGTTGGATCGAAAAGACGGAGCCGACTCCTTCCTCTGAATCAATCGATACCGAACCACCAAGCGATTCGATCGTACTTTTGACAACATCTAACCCGACGCCACGTCCAGAAATATCAGATACTTTATCTGCTGTCGAAAAGCCTGAAGCAAAAATAAGCTCATATACTTGCTTATCCGTTAAATTCGCCGCATTTTGTTCGGAGATAATGCCTTTACTAATCGCCTTTTTCAACACTTTTTCACGGCTAATGCCTGCACCGTCATCTTCAATTTCAATAAATACATGGTTGCCGCTATGATACGCTTTTAACTTGACTGTCCCTTCTTCCGGCTTTCCTTTCGCACGGCGTACATCTGGCGTTTCAATACCATGGTCAATCGCATTGCGTAATAAGTGAACGAGTGGATCACCGATTTCATCAATCACTGTACGGTCAAGCTCCGTTTCTGCTCCGATAATTTCAAGGTTAATTTTCTTTCCTAAATCGCGAGCTAATTGGCGAACCATGCGCGGGAAGCGGTTAAATACCGTTTCAACAGGCACCATGCGCATATTTAAAATGATATTTTGCAAATCTCCTGAAATGCGTGACATGCGTTCAACCGTTTCATGTAATTCTGGGTTGTTTAACTCACGCGAAATTTGTTCTAATCGACCGCGATCAATGACGAGCTCTTCGAACAAATTCATTAATATATCAAGCCGCTCAATATTTACGCGAATCGTTTTATTGCTCACTTGCTTTCCATTTTGCTTTTCTTCTTGGACTTCTTGTTTTTTCTCGACTGTTTGTTCAACCGTTTTTGTCTCTTGTTTTTGCTCTATCGTTTTTTCCATTGCAACAGATCTATGCAAGTCAACAGGTTGAATAATTACTTTTTCTACCTCGGATACTTTCATAATGCGCTTTTGTAACTCGTCTTGCGATACTTTTGTCACAACCGTCACGACGAATTGATCGTCAAATTGTTCTGCTTCAAGCATTTCTACCGAAGGAACAGATTTGATCACTTCACCGATTTGTTCAATGACTTCAAAAATCATAAATACACGAGCTGCCTTTAATAAGCAGTCAGAACGCAATTTTACGTTCACTTCATAGCTATGAAATCCTTGCTCAACTGACTGTTTTAAAATAGTGTATTCAAATTCATCGTATGTTTGCTCTTGGATCGGGGCGCTTTTTTGTAGTGTAACAACCTCCCCTTTTTCGATTTGTTTTAACTGCGCAACAACTTCTGTAACGTCACGCTTCCCATCTCCACCTTCTGCAATGGAAACAACCATCGCTTCTAAATCGTCAACGGCACGGAAAATGACATCAAGCAACTCAGTTGTCACAGGAATTTTTCCGTTGCGAATCGCATCGAGTACATTTTCCATTTGGTGAGTTAAATTGGCTAAGTCCTCAAACCCCATTGTCGCTGACATTCCTTTTAACGTATGGGCAGAACGAAAAATTTCATTGACGATCGACACGTTATTTGGATTTTTTTCAAGCTCTAACAATTGTTCGTTAATCGTTTGCAAATGCTCTCTGCTTTCATCAATAAATACTTCGAGGTATTGACTCATGTCCATTGTACCTATCCCCCTCAAACTTGTACGTGCTTCATTACCACTTCAGCAATATCATCAACATGAACAATCTCATCAACGACATTGGCAGCAATCGCAGATTTTGGCATACCGAATACAACTGAAGATTCAGCAGATTCTGCAATAACAAACGTTTTGCCGGACATTTTCAACTGTTTTAATCCTGCTGTGCCGTCTGAACCCATTCCCGTCATCACGATCGCAATTTTTTCGTAATCTGTTAGAGCACTTAACGACTCAAACATGACGTCAACAGAAGGCCGATGTCCGTTGCGCGGTGCTGCTTCATCGAGATGAATGGCAAGCGATGTGCCGACACGTTTGACATATAAATGTTTTCCACCTGGTGCGATATATGCTGTTCCTTTTTGAATGATTTCACCGTCTTCCGCTTCTTTCACTCGAATATCGCATAACGAATCGAGGCGGTTCGCTAACGATTTTGTAAATCCTTTTGGCATATGTTGTACAACTAAAATAGGTGCATCAATCATCGCTGGAAATTTCGTTAACACGTGCTGAAGCGCACGCGGACCACCCGTCGATGTGCCGATCGCGATGATTTTTTTCTTCCCGCTCACGTTTTGTCGTTCGCTTACCTCTATTTTACTATATTGCTTTTGTGGCAACATAGACATTTTTTTCTTTATCTTTACCGTTCGCAAATTTGCTTCGCTCGCTAAAAGCACTTTTTCGATTATTTTATCTTTAATTTTATGTAAATCTAGCGAGATGGCACCTGATGGTTTAGCAATAAAATCAACGGCACCGTATTGCAACGCTAAAATTGTATTTTCCGCTCCTTCTTTCGTCGTGCTTGAAATCATAACAACAGGAAGCGGTCGTTTCTGCATAATATGCTTTAGCGTTTCAAGCCCGTTCATGACAGGCATCTCAACATCTAAAGTAACAACATCCGGTTGTAATTGCTCAATTTTTTGGAGCGCTTCTTGTCCGTCACGTGCGGTCCCGACAACGTGCAAGCGCGGATGTTCTGACAAAAAGTCGCTAATTAATTTTCGCATGAAAGCAGAGTCATCAACGACAAGCACTTTCGCTTTATTCACGGCGATGATAACCTACCTTTCTAAAAAGTATTGACGGAGCTTGACAAAAAAGTGAAACGGACGTTTCCCCTTCTCCTCATGCTCTTCATCTGCTAAATAGCGATCTGTCATTTGTACGAGCGCCTTGCTTGCCTTAGCACTCGGATCAAACAAAAGAAAAGGTGTTTGGCGAATAACGGCTGTGCTTACTGTCCGATCTTCTGGCACATATCCTAAGGCATGTAGCTCTTTTCCTAAAAAACGTTTCACTACTTGTTTTAAACGTTGTAACGTTTCCATGCCTTCTTTGTCCGAACGAACACGATTCACTAACACATAAATCGGAAGTTGTGGGCTCGCTAAATGAATGTATTTCATCGTCGCGTATGCATCAGTTAAAGCTGTTGGTTCAGGCGTCGTCACGATGAAAATATCATCAACTGCCTTTAACAGTTGAAGACGATCTTCAGACATCCCGGCTCCCATATCAAAAATGATGTAATCATATTGTTCAGAAACGAATTGCAATTGTTCAATAAAATATTCCACTTGCTGTTTGTCCATATGAAAAATTTCTGTGAATCCTGTTCCCCCTGGAATAAACGCCAACTCATTCGGTCCTGTCTTTATAATATCATGAATAGTCACGTTTGGACGAAAAATATCGATAATCGTATATGATGACGTTTGTCCAAGTAAAATGTCAATATTCCCCATTCCAATATCCATATCAAACAACAATACATGTTTACCTCGTTGACGTAGCGCTAATGAAAAGTTTAGCGAAACGTTCGACTTTCCAACGCCACCTTTTCCACTTAACACAGCAATCGCTTTCGTTTCTGAACCGTGTTGCATTTTTTTCACACGTAAACGTAAGCTTTCCGCTTGATCTCTCATCATTGTTGCTCGACCCCAGTAATCATATTTGCCACAAGTTGTGGAGTAGCTTCAACGATATCGTCAGGCACGTTTTGCCCGTTCGTCATATACGCTGTACCGATACCGCATTGAACCATCATATTTAACATCGCCCCATGCCGACTCGTTTCGTCCATTTTCGTGAAAATAAATTTATGAATCGGAATGAGCGAAAACTGCGTATAAATTTCTTTCATATCTCTCCATTTCGCTGTTAACGATAATACGAGAAATGTTTCCATTTCTTCATTAAAATCGATCATTTCTTTTAAATCATTCACATATTGGACGTTGCGAAAATTTCTTCCGGCCGTATCAATAAAAACAATATCGTACGATGTAAGCTTCTCTTTTGCTTGGCGAAAATCTTCAAGATTGTAACATACTTCAATTGGTACATTTAAAATTTTTGCATATGTTTTTAGCTGATCAATCGCCGCAATGCGATACGTATCCGTCGTAATAAACGCCACTTTTTTTCTATGTTTAATGACGCAATCGGCTGCCATTTTCGCCAGTGTCGTCGTTTTCCCAACCCCCGTTGGTCCAACAACGTTAACGAATTTTTTTTGGAAAGAAATACCACCGAACGAGAAAGGGGATAATGTGTTTACAATTTCCTCATAAAACCATTTCTTTACTTCGTCATGCGATCCGTTCGCCCCTGATGTATACCATCGTTGTAACAAAGTAGACATGAGTATCGCTCGCACATCATCGCTTATTTCTTGGTCAATTAAATGAGCATCTATTGCTTTTAACGGAGCAGGGTAATGCTCAACACCCCCTCCTTGTGACAACTGACGGATCGTCGCTTTTAACTCATGAATTTCTTTTAATAGCTGTTCATCACGCAATGGTTCTGTGCGCTCTTTCCGTTTTTCTTTCATTTTTTGAACAGGCGGAGTGGTTGGCTTCGGATCAATGGCAGCAATCACTTCAATATTTTTTCGGGAAAATAGACCGAGAAAGCCTTTTTTTTGTACGACTTTCGAGTTTAAAATAACGGCATCATTTCCAAGTTCCGCGCGAATCATTTTCATCGCTTCTGGCATAGACGAAGCAACAAACTTTTTTACTTTCATTCCACATTCACCACCCCAACACTTTGAACTTCCACATTTGCTTCAAGTTCATTATACGACAAGACCGGAACATGACGGAAATATCGTTCGGTTAATTGTCTAACATACATGCGCACAGCCGGAGAGCACAGTAAAATTGGCGATTGATCTTGAAACGGAAATTGTTCAATTTGCATGGCTATTGCTTCAATAATCGCTTGTGAAACAACAGGATCAAGCGCTAAATAATTACCATGTTCCGTTTGTTGCACACCTTCAGCAAGCATTTTTTCAACTTTTCCTGATAATGTAATGACACGCAATGGCTGCCCTTCGATAACATATTGGCTTGTAATTTGACGTGCGAGCGCTTGACGAACATATTCTGTTAAAAGATCCGGATCTGTTGTCATTCGTCCAAAATCAGCAAGCGTCTCAAAAATAACCGGCAAATTGCGGATGGATACTTTTTCACGCAATAAGTTCGCAAGCACTTTTTGAATATCGCCGACTGATAACGGATTTGGCGTCACCTCTTCAACTAAAATTGGATACGATTCTTTGACATGATCGATTAACTGCTTCGTTTCTTGACGACCGAGCAACTCATGCGCATGTGCTTTTAACAGTTCGGTGATGTGCGTCGATACGACAGATGGTGGATCAACGACTGTATATCCAAACATTTCGGCTCGCTCTTTCATTTCTTCAGAAATCCATTTTGCTGGCAAACCGAATGCCGGTTCAATCGTATCGATTCCTTCAATGGAATCATCATCAACGCCAGGGCTCATCGCTAAATAATGATCAAGCAACAACTCGCCACGCGCGACTTCATTTCCTTTAATTTTTAGTCGATATTCATTCGGCTGCAGTTGAATGTTATCACGAATGCGAACAACAGGAATGACGATGCCGAGCTCTAAAGCAAGTTGGCGACGAATCATCACGATGCGATCTAATAAATCTCCGCCTTGATTGGCGTCAGCGAGTGGAATAAGTCCGTACCCAAACTCAAATTCAATCGGATCGACACTTAATAAACTAACAACACTTTCTGGACTTTTCATTTGGTCCACTTCAATTTCTTCTTCTGTCTCTTCTGTTGTTATTTCTGACACATGAGCTTGTTTTGTTAATTGATATGCCCCGAAGGCAAGCAAAGAAGCAACCGGAATCGTTAACAAATCATTAATTGGCGTAAACAAACCGAGTAAAAAAATGGTCCCCGCTGTGACATATAACATTTTCGGATACGCAAACAGCTGTCGCATAATGTCGGCACCTAAATTATCATCAGAAGCCGCACGAGTAACGACAATACCAGTGGCCGTTGAAATTAATAACGCCGGAATTTGGCTAACAATTCCGTCCCCAACGGTTAATAGCGTATATCTTCTTGCCGCTTCCCCAATGTCCATCCCTTGTTGCACCATGCCGATGACGATTCCAAATAACATGTTAATTAATACAATAATAATTCCCGCGATCGCGTCACCTTTCACGAACTTACTCGCTCCATCCATGGCACCGTAAAAATCTGCTTCTTGCGCAATTTTTTCACGTCGTTCTCTCGCTTGTTGTTCAGAAATGATGCCGGCATTTAAATCAGCGTCAATGCTCATTTGTTTTCCCGGCATCGCATCGAGCGTAAAGCGTGCCGCAACTTCTGATACGCGCTCTGCTCCTTTTGTAATGACGACAAATTGAATAATAATTAAAATTAAAAAGACAACAAAGCCAACAACAACGTTTCCGCCTATAACGAACGTTCCAAACGTTTCAACTACTCCTCCTGCTTCTCCTCTGCTCAAAATCGAGCGAGTCGTTGAAACGTTCAAACCAAGGCGAAATAATGTGAGCAAAAGGAGAAGCGAAGGGAAGATCGAAAATTGGAGCGGTTCGCGCATATTCATTGATGTTAAGAGAACGAGCAACGCAAGAGAAATATTCATAATAATGAGGACACTAAGCAACCATGATGGTAGGGGAATGATGAGCATCGCTACAATGAGTACAACCATAAGTAATACAGATAAGTCCCTTGCCGACATAAACGTTCTCTCCTGTTCACATACATAAAATTAAAGTTTATTTTTCGTTTTATAAACGTACGCTAAAATTTCTGCTACCGCTTTGAAAAAAGCTTCCGGAATGATCATGCCGATATCTGTTTGACCGTATAGTGCGCGCGCAAGCGGACGATTTTCAACAATCATCACATCATTTTTTTTAGCAATATCTTTTATTTTTTGCGCCATATAGTCCGCCCCTTTGGCAACAACGATCGGAGCATCCGCTTGTTGTTCATCATACTTTAACGCAACAGCAAAATGCGTTGGGTTTGTAATGACAACATCCGCTTTCGGCACTTCTTGCATCATGCGACGCATCGCCATTTCCCGCTGTCTTTGCTTAATGCGCGATTTAATGAGCGGGTCTCCTTCTGTCTTTTTATATTCATCTTTAATATCTTGCTTTGACATACGAATATTTTTTTCAAAATCGTACCGTTGATACAAATAATCGAACATCGAAAGAAATAGTAGAGCAACAGAAGCAACGAGTCCCATTTGAATCGTTAAACGTCCAAGCGTGATCGCGCTAGCACCAATCGATTTATGGGATAGCGATAAAATATCACCCATGTGCAACCATAAAACTGAAAAGGTCACAACGCCAACAAACAGCACTTTTAAAATCGACTTTAACAATTCTACAAGTGAGCGGAGCGAAAAGATGCGCTTTAACCCTTGAATCGGATCGAGTTTACTTAGTTTCATTTGCAGCGGTTCCGTCGTAAATAAAAAGCCAACTTGCACAAAATTTGCAAATAGCGCTGCGGCAATCGCGGCCAAAAAAATAGGTCCAACGAGCATCGCAAGCTGGCGAAGAAGGTCAACGAAAATAAGCTGCACAGAATCAATCGTTACATCCATGAAAAAATAATGTTGGAAAGATTGACGAAACATTCGTACAATCACATCTCCCCACATCCCTGAAGAAAACGAGAGAGTAAGAAAAACGACGAGCATTAAAAAAGCTGCAGTCGCATCAGCACTTTTCGCTACTTGTCCTTTTTTTCGCACTTCTTGCCGTTTTCTCGGCGTTGCTTTTTCTGTTTTTTCTCCAGCAAAAAACTGTAAATCAACGGACAACCAACTCACGCTACGCGCCCCCCAACAGCTTCATCATGCCGCGCATCGACGTAAAAGTGAATTCAAACAATTGTTTTGTCACGACAAACATGCTTGAAAATACAATGACAAACAAAACAAAACTAACGATGATTTTTACGGGTAATCCAATAACAAAAATGTTCATTTGCGGAACTGTGCGCGCGACAATACCAAGCGCTACATCCACTAAAAATAAACAGCCGACAATAGGAATAGCCATTTGTAACGCAATGACAAACATCGCTTGAAATAAACGAACGACTTGTTCTGCGATTTGTCCATTTCCGAAAGAAATCAGGCGCTCGAGTGGAATGAACTGATAACTATAAAAAATACCGTCTAACAACAAATGATGTCCATTGACGGAGAGTAAAAAAAACAAAACAATCGTATATAAATATTGTCCCATTAATGGGCTTTGTGCTCCTGTTTGCGGATCGATGACGTTTGCAATTGCAAATCCCATTTGAAAATCAATGAATCCACCTGCAATTTGAATCGCTGACATAACAATAAACGCAACAAGCCCAATCAACAGCCCGACAAGCACTTCTTTTATTAGCAATATCATATACGTTCCGTCAATATCAATTGGTTTTGGATCAAGTGAAAAAAACATGATCCAACTAATGAAAAAGGCAAAACCGATTTTATGAACGTTTGGCACGTTTCGATAAGAGAAGAGTGGCATTGTCGCAAAAAACGAAGCGACGCGCGCAAAAATAAGCAAAAACGTTGGTACATACGTATATAACTCCATACTCTTCATCCTACAAATTTACTTAAGTTACTAAAAATATTGTATGCATACGAAATCATGCGCGAAAGCATCCACGGTCCAAAAAAAACGAGACCGATGAGAACGGCAACAATTTTTGGAACAAACGCTAGCGTCTGTTCTTGAATTTGCGTTGTTGCTTGCAAAATGCTGACAAACAATCCGACCGCAAGCGCAAGTAACATGAGCGGACCACATATGATGAGCACCATATACACGCCGCGTTCTGCAACTTGAATGACAAAATCGGGACTCATTTTTCCCACCTACTTTAAAAGCTTTCTAATAATGATTTCACAACTAAATACCAACCGTCTACAAGAACAAATAATAAAATTTTAAACGGCAACGAAATCATGACTGGCGGCAACATCATCATCCCCATCGACATTAATACGCTTGCAACAATCATATCAATCACTAAAAACGGGATGAATAACATAAAGCCGATTTGAAAAGCCGTTTTTAATTCGCTAATCGCAAAAGCAGGGACAAGTGCTGACATTGGAATATCTTGCATTGTTTTTGGCTGTTCAGCCCCTGCATAGCTTAAAAATAAAGCTAAATCTTTTTGGCGCGTATGTTTACTCATAAACTCTTTTAATGGTGCTTCGGCTCGCTCGTATGCCTGCTCTAAGTTAATTTTTTCATCAAATAACGGTTGTAATGCGTCCTGATTAATTTGTTGAAATGTCGGTGCCATAATAAAAAATGTTAAAAATAGCGATAGCCCGATGATCACTTGGTTTGGCGGCATTTGTTGCGTGCCGAGCGCTGTTCTGACAAACGATAAGACGATGACGATGCGCGTAAACGACGTCACCATAATTAAAATGCCTGGCGCAATCGACAACACGGTTAACAACAATAACAACTTCACAGATGTCGCTACATTTTCAGGGGCGCTATTGTTAAAAAATTGCATCACTTCATTCATCTGGATCCCTTTCTTTTTCTAGCGCTCTCATCGCTTTTTTTCGCTCTTCAGCCAACCGTTGTAACTCGCGATCCATCAACTGACGAAAACGAGGTTCGCTCGCTTTCCGCTGCCAAAACGATTGCAGCGATTTCCATACGCTCGTATCAAGCAATGAATCAAGCCGCGCTTCATGTTGCTTAAGCAATTCTTCAATTTCTTGTTCGTCCGTAATTTCTTTCAATAAGTGAATCGATTCCCCTATACCGACAACAAACACACGTCGACCAATTTTCACAATTTGAATCGTTCGATTTGTTCCTAAACTTGTCCCACCTAAATGTTGAATGAGTCCTTTTCGCTCATAAAATCGGTTTTGTTTATTCAACCATTTTAAAAGCGCATATAACAAAAACACAACAAAAACAGTTGCAGCGATCAGTTTCGCAAAATCCCAAAACGTAATTGGATCTGGCTGAACAACCGTTTCCGCTTTGCTTGCCTCATTCATTTGTTGTTCTTTACACCTTTCTGGATGCTCTACACATTCTTTGACGCTATTCGTTTGTTCTGCAAAAGCAGGGGAAACTGCCTGCAGAACAACGAACGCGCACAACATCATGATGCGAATATAGCGCAATGAATCCCACCTCTAACCGAGTGTTTTATTAATTGCTTCAATGACGCGATCTGCTTGGAACGGTTTGACAATGAAATCTTTTGCTCCCGCTTGAATCGCATCAATGACCATTGCTTGTTGTCCCATTGCTGAACACATGACCACCTTAGCATTACTATCAATTTTTCTAATCTCTTTAAGTGCTGTAATCCCGTCCATCTCTGGCATTGTAATATCCATTGTCACTAGATCCGGACGAAGTTCTTTATATTTTTCGACAGCTTGCATACCATCTGCTGCTTCTGCCACCACTTCGTGCCCATTTTTCGTTAAAATATCTTTAATCATCATTCTCATAAATGCAGCATCATCAACAATTAAAATTCTTGCCATTTTTTAGTTCCTCCCTTTCACCGCAATTTATTTAATCGATCACTTTGGCTAATAATACTTGTGACACGTACCCCAAAGTTTTCATCAATAACAACGACTTCACCTTTGGCAATTAATTTATTGTTTACTAAAATGTCAACCGGTTCTCCAGCAAGCTTATCAAGTTCAATAATAGAACCTGAAGATAGAGCTAAAATGTCCCGCACAGACCGCTTCGTTCTTCCTAATTCAACTGTCACCTGAAGCGGAATATCTAATAACATATCTAAATTGCGTGCTTCTGTTTCTGATAGAGATGTTGGTTCAAAACTTGCAAAAGCAACAGGTTGGACGTTTATCGGCTGTTGCATCACCCCAGTAGTGTCATGTTGCGAAGCTTCTTTTTGCACTTGTTGCGTTGTCACACTTGTTGTTTTCGACGATACATGCTGCGCTTCTTGCCGTTGCTCATTCGTATTTATTTTATCTGATGTTGGGGTACTTGTACTAGATCGATTTAATAAATTTTCGACTAATTCTTTTGCAAAATGAATCGGTAATAATTGCATAATGCTTGAATCAATTAATTCTCCTACTTTTAAACGGAAGGATACTTTCACAAGCATATCATCCGATGGCAAATACTCTAATCCTTCTCCTTCAGATAAGTCGAGAAGATGTATGCTCGGTGGAGAAATATCAACTTTTTTACTGAAAATCGTCGACATTGATGTCGCAGCTGACCCCATCATTTGATTCATTGCTTCCTGCACAGCACTAAGTTGAATATCATCCATGAATGCTGGTGGGTTTGTTCCGTCTCCCCCCATCATTAAGTCCGCAATAATGGCTGCATCAGATTGCTCTATGACAAGCAAATTTGTTCCTAAAAAACCTTCCGTGTAACTGACTTGAATAGCGACGTATGGATGTGGGAACTCTTCTGCAACACGCGCACGTTCAATCAAAGATACACTCGGAGTCGTAATTTCCACCTTTTGATTTAACAACATAGATAACGCCGTTGCGGAACTACCGAATGAAATATTTCCAATTTCACCAAGAGCATCTTGTTCTATTGGTGTCAACACATCATTAATGGAAATTGTGCTAGACGGCAGCGGCTCTTCATCTATTCCCCCCAACAACGCATCAATCTCATCTTGAGATAACATATCGTCACTCATCATCGCCGTCTTCCTCCTTTATGACGTCTAGAATTTGTATTGCTAATCTCTTCCTCACTTTTCCTGGTTGTCCAGTAAACTTTGGTACTTCTCCCACTTTTACTATTAAAGGATCTTTTGTCATTTGATCGAGTTGAATGACATCACCAACGGAAAGTTGTAGAAACTCTTGTACAGAAATCATTGATGTGCCCAACTCCACGACAACAGGTATTTCCGTCTTTTTTAGTCTTTGTTGCAATACTGCTACTTCTTCTGGCTCACGTTCTTTTTTTTGCGCTTGCATCCAATAATGAACTGAAAGCTTTGGAATAATTGGTTCTAAAACAACGTGTGGAATACAAATATTAATCATCCCACTAACATCCCCAATTTGTGTATTTAAAGAAATGACAACGACTGTTTCGTTTGGCGATACCATTTGCAAAAATTGTGGATTGACTTCGAAATCTTTTAGAATTGGATCGATATCAGTGATTGATTCCCACGCTTCTCTTAAATTTACAAACGCTTTTTCAAACAAGCTTGTCATTATTTTCATTTCGATTTCTGTTAAATTTTCAATCTTATTTACACTTGTTCCATGTCCGCCTAATACACGATCCAACATAGCATAAGCGATATTAGGATTTACTTCTAATAAAATCCTTCCATCGAGCGGTGGTAACTCAAAAACAGTTAAAATCGTCATTTTGGGGATAGAACGAATAAATTCTTCATAAGGTAACTGATCAGCTGAAGCAACTGAAATATGCACATAAGTGCGCAATTGAGCGGAAAAAAAAGTCGTCAATAAACGAGCAAAGTTTTCGTGCATACGCGTTAAACTGCGAATTTGGTCTTTCGAAAATCGAAGAGCTCGTTTAAAATCATATACTTTCACCTTTTTCTCCATTTCTTCTTTTTTCAGCTCATCAGCACTCATCTCTCCGGTGGATAATGCCGCAAGCAAGGCATCTATCTCACTTTGTGATAGTACTTCTCCCGCCACAACTCTCACCTCCTATCGGTATTTTTATTTCATTATTGCAAAACAAAGGAGGTTATATAAATTCTCTCAACCTTTCCTTCTTGCATGAGCTTGTTAATTCTCTCTTGCAATTTTTTTTCTAAAAGTAGTTTCCCTTGTTTTCCTTTAAACTGTTCTGCCGTCATTTCTGACAATTCTTCAATAATGATATTTTTGATTTGAAAATCACGCTTTTCCGCTTCTTCTTTCGCCTTTTCGCTATCCGCTTGAATTTTAAAAGCGATTTTAATGAAACTGCCATCCATTAAATTCGTCATCATCTCCGGCACATCAAACGAGCTTGCAACAATTTCATCAACAGTTGGTTCTTTTGAATCTTCCCCCCCTGTAAAATTCATTACTATAACAAGTACAATAACGCTGACAAGCGTAATAACCCCCATAATTATGAGCATCGCTTTCAATAGTTTATTGTCCTTCAACGTCGAATCCCTCCACATCTCTCCTTAATCCAAGAACAGAAATGTCGCGATAAAATGTCTCTACTAACCGCTTAACATCTTCAACGGATTCCTTCACAACAAACTTTTTACCATTCGTTAACGTAATTGTCGTATCCGGGAATGCTTCAACTTGCTCTATGTAAATAGCGTTCAAAATAAAAGCTTTACCATTTAAATGTGTTAATTGAATCATTATGTATCAGGGGAAGCCCCCCTACCTCCTTTTATTTTTAATTACCGTTTTAAGTTAACAAGTTCTTGCAAAATCTCGTCTGATGTCGTAATAATACGCGTGTTTGCTTGGAATCCTCGTTGCGCAACGATCATTTCCGTGAATTCCTCCGCTAAGTCAACATTTGACATTTCTAACGTACCTGGGACTAGTATTCCTGCTCCGTTCAGTCCCGGAGAGGTATTAACCGCTGCACCAGAGTTTGTTGTTGGTCGATAAAGATTTTGCCCTACTTTCTCTAGTCCCTCATTGTTATTAAATTTTGCTAAACGTATTGTCCCAGCAGTCACCAAGTTCCCTGAAGCATCCACATAACTAACTGTTCCATCTGCACCGATACTCATGCTTTGGGCCGTAGATGGTATTCTTATTGATTGCCCAGCTGTATTTACTAAATAAAAACCATCCGCATTTACAATATCTCCATTTTGATCAAGATAAAAATTCCCCGCCCTCGTATATGCTAAATTTGTGGCAGCACCAGGTGGAGTTGCTACATTTCCAACAACGAAGAATCCATCTCCAGAAATCGCCAAATCAAGAACGCGGCCTGTTGTTTGCAAGCTACCTTGAGTATGCACTGTATCAATAGCTGATAATTGAGAACCTAGACCCACTTGTTTTGGATTAACTCCACCTTTCCCTCCTGACGCACCACTTGCTCCTGAAATTTGTTGGCTAACTAAGTCTTTAAAAATAGTACGTCCCTTTTTAAAACCATATGTGTTTACGTTGGCAATGTTATTTCCGATTACATCTAATTTTACTTGGAAATTTTTCATTCCTCCGATTCCAGAGTACATAGAACGTAGCATAAAACCTCTCCCTTTCTTAACGATTTTAAATAAAAGGCTTCAATTATTCTGCGCGCTTTTGAACCTCTGAAAAGATTCAGCCTTATATAATAGCATCATTATATATCGTTCTTGTAAAGCTGTTGGGCATACTTGCTTATTTTTAACCAAAAAAGCACATGTCGGAACGATTGATACCTTGTTAAAGCTACTGCACGTTGTTTTTCAGCAAGATAAGCAGAGTTTGTAAAAAATTGAATGCGATTCATTTCCTTGCTTACTTATTGCGACACTTTTGTGACGCGAGAGGCTAAAACGGTTTCCCCTTGTTCAAGCTCTAACCATACTTCCGTTCCTTTTTGAACGACAGCTTTCACAATTCCGCTTTGTTCATCCCATGTGACTGTTTTGCCAATCCATTCGCTATACTGAGCAAGAGATGGAGTTACTTGTTGTTGAATCAACTTTTGTAACGAATCTAACGTGGTCACAAGTTTTTCTGACGTATCTGTTTGTGTTTCGATAAATTTGCTCATCATATTTGACATATTTATCATTTGTTCAAGCGATGAAAAATTCGCCATTTGCGAAATAAACTCACGATCTTCTATTGGATTTAATGGATCTTGATGTTGCAATTGAGCAATTAAAATTTTCAAAAAATCATCTTTTCCTAATGAGCTTCTCCCTGTTTCACGTTGCTCAACTTGTCGCTTTGACAAAAGTAAACTCGAATCAATCGCTGTCATTCATATCACCTCTTACCTTTCCGATTGAAACAACTCTGTTATCCACTCATCAAAAGATTGATCTGGTTGCCTTTTCTCTTCTTTTTGCTTCTCTTGCTGTTTTTGCTGTTGCTGCTGTTGCTGGAATGAATGATCGCGAAACTTTGTTTGTTCAAATACGTTAAACTGTTCAACGGTAATACGATCTGTAGCTATTACATGAGAAAGTTGATGGATATGGCGTTCCACTAGTTGCTTGGCCATCTCTGTCGACGTAATAATTTTAGCAACTAAACCATTTTTTTGTTGAATAAGTTTAATGGTCATAAAACCTAAATGTTCAGGATGCAAGCGAACAAGCAACTGTTGTGCTCCGTTTCTCAACTGCGTGAACTTACTCATGCGCACTACCCGATCTAGTTGAGCTGCAAATGCGGTTTCATTTGTCGTATCAATCGTTTGCATTTCAAACGGAACAACTTTTTCCGTAACTTGTTGAGCGACCTGGAATGTATGCTCAGGCATATGAACAATCATTTGTTCACTTTTTGACAAGGGCATAACATTTTTTTGAACTGTATGCCACGTTTGTTGCTCTGGCAACAACGTCCCGGCAAAAGTCATCTGTCGTTTCACATCAGGTACCGTTTTCTCGTTACTGGCGAGTGATAAAGAAGCGCGCTCATTTTCCATTAACTTTTGCAACATCTCTTTGATCGTACAACTTTGTCCGATGTTCACTTTAAATGTGGTACTAAACAATGTACGCACGCTCTCCATCACTTGCTCCGGGATCGACCATCCCTTTTGCTCAAGCTGAAATAGCGCGATGAAAAGCATAAACTCATCCACTTCTTCATTTCGGCCTTCTTTTAGCGAAAAAATCTCTTCAAAAGCCTGAGAGGTCGAAAATTGTTCAACGATATATTCTTTCGCTTGTTCTGGCAAAAATGAAAGAAACGATTGAATAATTTCATGGGATAATGTTTGCCTATCTGCGTACCCATCGGAAATAGGAAGCTCACAAAGCCATTTTTGCAATTCTCCCCAATCAATTAACTCTGTGTTTTCTTGTTGCTCAAAATTATTTTGTGAAACGGGTTGTTTTAACTGTTGCAATGATGCAAGCACGCTGGCAAACACATTTTCAGCTCCCGTTGGAACTTCTCCTTGCTTGTCTTGTCCAACAAATGAAACTGTCGGAGAAACAGGCGTAATGTTCACATTTCCACCTCCTTTCAATTCAATTGTTTGCTTTTTTCGCAAGCAAGCTCGTATATTTTGCGGCATTTACCGCGTCCATTTTTTCTAAAATAGATGAAACTTTATCTGTTTTTAACTTTGACAATAAATTGACTGCTTCTTGATCCGACATTTGTGGAATAATTTCTGCTGCTTTTTTCGGAGACATCGTTTCATACATTTTTACAACATCAACGCGTGAACCGTTCGTTTGCTCTATCGACGACCTTGGATCTTGAACTTGTTCGTTTTCCGTTTGCAAACGAGCAATTTCTTGCTTCAATGCATCGATTTCTGATTCTTTTTCTTTAAGCACATCGTTCGCTTTTGTCAGCTGCTTCTCTTTTTCAACAATCGTTGCCTTTAGTTCAACGATTTGTTGTTGCAGCTTCTTTTTTTCGTTTGCTTCCGTTCCTTCAATCCATTGCGATACGAACGGCAATTGACTTGCATATTTTTTCCCTTGTTCAAATACGTTAATACCAGAGAATGTTAAAACGAGCAAAACAATTGAAAGTGTAAATAACAGTGGGATAAAACCGACAAAAAGAAACCATTGAAACTTACTTGTTTTTTTCATCTCTTCTTTTTCAAACTGTCCCATTGACGTTCACCTTGTCTCTCGATAGCAATATTGCTGTATTGAAATATCGTCCATCTGTTTTTGTTCTGCGATTCGCATTTGTGTCGCAACCATTTCGTCATATCTCTTTTTTATTTTTTCGTATTTTTTCACTTCTACATTTAATTCAACTAACTTCAGTTGTTTCAACTCCATTTGTTGACGGGCTTGCATAACAAGATGTTGATAATGGTCGATGACGCGTTGCAAATTGCTCATAAATTGTTGAAACGAACGAATATGTTGAATCGCTATCCCAGAGTGTAATTGTTGTTTATGTTGTTCCTCATAATCTTCTTTTTGCTTTAAGAAGTGGTATAGTTTTTCCGCCACCTCTTCAAAACGGTTACGTGCTTCTTCATATTCATGCAACGCCTTTTGTTTTTCATGTTCTTTTAAATTTAGAATTTTTGTTAATTTAAATGGTGTCATCGTTTATTCACCCTTGTTCAATAAGTTGAAACAACTGTTGAACGCTTTCGTTTATTGTGTATGATTCGTGCATATCTTGCTTTAAAAAAGAAATAATTTTTGGATAATAACGAATCGCTTCATCAATTTCCCGCGATGACCCTCGTTTGTACGCACCGATTTGAATTAAGTCTTCAGATTGAACGTATGTTGCTAACAACTCGCGCAACTTTTCCGCTACTTTTCGATGTTCTGGCGTTACGATGTAGTTCATGACGCGACTGACGCTTTTTAATACGTTAATTGCCGGATATTGACCTTTGTTTGCTAGTTGTCGTTCTAATACGAAATGTCCATCCAAAATACCACGAACTGTATCTGCAATCGGCTCGTTCATATCATCGCCGTCAACGAGCACCGTATAAAAAGCAGTAATCGTTCCGTGTTCATTCGTTCCCGTCCGCTCAAGCAGTTTTGGTAAAATAGCAAAAACAGACGGCGTATATCCTTTCGTTGTCGGTGGTTCTCCGACGGCTAGTCCGACTTCACGCTGCGCCATTGCAACGCGTGTAACGGAATCCATCATAAACATCACGTTCAATCCTTGATCTCGAAAATATTCGGCAATAGCTGTCGCTGTATACGCCCCTTTAATGCGCATGAGCGCTGGTTGATCGGACGTGGCAACAATGACAATGGAACGTTTTAACCCTTCTGAACCGAGGTCACGTTCAATAAACTCTCGCACTTCACGTCCGCGTTCTCCAATAAGAGCAATAATGTTTAAATCAGCGTTTGTGTTGCGGGCAATCATTCCCATTAATGTACTTTTTCCAACGCCAGACCCAGCAAAAATACCGACACGTTGCCCCTTTCCAACCGTAAGCAAACTGTCGATCATTTTCACGCCGACTTCAATGGGCTCCGCGATCGGTGGACGCGTCATCGGACTTGGCGGTTGGCGATCGATCGGAACAGCCGTCAGCCCTTTCGGAAGCGGCTGATGATCGAGCGGAGCACCTAATGCGTCAATAACACGTCCTACAAGCGCTGAACCGACTTTGATTTCGAGCGGGGCACCCGTTGCTTCGACAATGCACCCTGGTGCGATGTCTTGAACGGCTGCATACGGCATTAAAAGCACGTACTCGTCACGAAAGCCTACAACTTCTGCCTGAATTTTTTTCTTTTTTTTATGACCAATATGAATGTAGCACACATCCCCAATGGAACTTTCTGGTCCTTTTGCTTCAATCATTAAGCCGATGACGCGCGTCACTTTACCAAATCGTTTATACGGGTCGAGCAGTTCGATTTCATTGATGAGTGCTTGCCAGTTCATTCACTTGCCCCCTCGATTCGTTCGAGCAATTGTAACTTCAATTGCTCAAGTTGCGTGTCAACGCTTGCATCAATGCGACCAAAAGGCGATTCAACAATGCAACTTGTTTCAGCCAATGTGTCATCCGGGTAAATAAATAAATGAACATCTTGACTAAATAAAGCTTTCAGCTCATCTTTTTGGCGAATGACAACATCGTAGTAAGTCGGGTGAACATACATTTTCACTTCTTCATGTTCACGAACTTCTTTCATGACTTGTTTGACAAGACCGAGAAAATGTTCTTTATTTTCAGCGAGACGTTCACCGATAATTCGTTCCGCCACTTTGCACGCGATAAGCAAAATCGTTTCATCGGCCGACTGCAACATGTGATAAAATTGTTCATTTGCTGATTGCACGATTTGTTTCGCTTCTTGGATCTTTTCCATGTATTGTTGAAATCCGTCTCGGCGCCCTTGTTCTAACCCGATCGTATATCCTTCTTGACGCGCTTCCTTCACCCACCGATTTCGTTCTTCTTCCCATTGTCTTCGTTCTTCCGCAATTTGTTGTTGAACAGATGCGTAATACATATCGGCTTCTTGACGAATGTTTGCCGCTTCCTGTTCTGCTTGTTCAATGATCGTTTGTACGTGTGCTGTCATCGCTTCGTCATGTTGCTCATATTCCTCTTGTTGCACGTCTGGCAACACTTTTCTCACTTGAATGACTGCTCGTTGTTCTGTACACGTTCTAGCAAACGGGGCTTTAATCAATTTAGACAATAATATCATCCCCTCCACCTCGAGCAATAACGATTTCTCCAGCTTCTTCGAGACGACGAATAACAGCAACGATACGTGATTGTGCCTCCTCCACATCGCGAAGGCGAACTGGTCCCATAAATTCCATCTCTTCTTTAAACGTTTCAGCCATACGATTTGACATATTTCGGAAAATAACCTCTTTCACTTCATCACTAGATACCTTTAATGCGAGTAACAAGTCAGCGTTATCTGCTTCTCGAATAACACGCTGAATAGCACGATTATCAAGTGTAACAATATCTTCAAAGACAAACATGCGCTTTTTAATTTCTTCTGCTAATTCTGGGTCTTGAATTTCAAGCGCATCTAAAATCGTGCGCTCAGTTGCCCGATCAACACCATTTAACACTTCAACAACCGCTTCGATGCCACCAGCTTGCGTATAATCTTGGACTACTGTCGCCGACAGTTTTCTTTCTAGTATTTGCTCTACCTCGTTAATAATCTCTGGTGAAGTTCCATCCATAAGAGCAATTCTTCTTGCTACATCAGCCTGCATTTCTTGTGACAACGATGATAAAATCTGCCCTGCTTGCGCTGGATCCAAATACGATAACACGAGAGCGATTGTTTGAGGATGCTCATTTTGTAAAAAGTTTAAAATTTGAGTCGGATCCGCTTTGCGAGCAAAATCGAAAGGACGTACTTGCAACGCAGACGTTAGACGGTTAATTATATTCATCGCTTGATCTGGACCAAGTGCTTTTTCAAGAACTTGTTTTGCGTAAGCGATACCGCCTTGCGAAATATAGTCTTGTGCTAAAGCGATCTGGTGAAATTCTTCTAAAATGAATTCCTTTTTCTCGGCATCAACTTGGCGAACATTCGAAATTTCAAGTGTCAACTGCTCAATTTCTTCTTCAGACAAATGTTTATAAACAGATGCAGAAACATCTGGGCCAAGCGAAATGAGGAGAATGGCCGCTTTTTGTTTCCCTGTTAATTCACTTTTTTGATCGCGCTTTGCCATCCAATCCCCCCCTTTACTCTTCCATTAACCATGTTCTTAGCAATTTAGCGAACTCTTCTGGTTTTTCTTTTGCTAATTTTTCTAGTTGTTTACGGCGCAACGTTGCTTCTGTCTCCACTTCCTCATTTACATCTGGAATTTGTATGGCCACTTGTTCTTCTTGTAATAATAAATCGTCCATTTCCTCTCTTTTTCTTCTACGCAACCATAAAAAGATGATCAAAACAAGCAACAACACGATGACTCCGCCACCAACAATATATGCCCATGTCGGAATGATTGATGTTTGTTCGTCAAACTTCACTTTCCCATTAAATGGTTGGACCGAAACAACGACGCGGTTCTGTAAATCCGCTTCTGTCCATTGCTGAGCCATATCTTTATCGACTGATGTCCGCACAATCGTACCTAAAATTTTCGTTATATCATCTACCGTCTGGGCAGGAAGTGAATTCGGATCGTTTGGTTTTGGTGGCTCAACCATCACTTGAATGCCTAAATCTTTTATTTTATAAGGACTTGCTACAATTTCTCTTTTTATTCTATTAACCTCGTTATTAATTGTTTCTTCAATGCGCTCATAATCCCCGTTTGTCTCGCCATTTGCTCCTTCATATCCTGGTACGGCGTTTTCTCCCGTTCCTACTGTACCACCTGCTTGAGCTCCTTTGCCGGAAAACGTTTCAGTAATGCGCTGGACGCTTACTGCGATGCCTTCCATATTTTCTTTATCGACTGGCTCAACAAGCTCTTCTTGACGGTTTTCTTGCGTAAAATCCACGTCTGCTGTAACGGAAACGACAACTTTATCTTGTCCAATCATCGTTCCTAACATTTGTTGGACGCGGCGTTGAATGTCGCGCTCAATTTGTTGTTTCACTTCATATTGTTCAGCAAATGTTTTGCCTGACGAAAAATTTTCTTCATTTTTTAAATCAAAGTACTCAAAATATTGATTCATAATAACGATATTTTCAGTAGGAAGGTTCGGCACACTTTTGGAAACAAGGTGATATAGCGATTTAATTTGCTGTTCATTAAATTTATATCCCGCCTTGGTTTTCAACACAATGGACGCAGATGCCTCTTCCTGTTGGTCACCAACAAAGATGGTCGGCTGGGGTAGATTAATCATGACCTTTGCATCTTCTACCCCGTCGATACTTTTTATTAAATTAGCGAGTTCCGTTTGCATCGCCTCAATTTTCAACACGTTAAATTCATTATCCGTCATCCCGAAACCAGAGTTTTTTCCGAAAAATGAATAATCAATACTTCCGCTATCAGGAATGCCTTCTGCGGCTAATTCAACTTTTAATGTGTTAACAAGCTGTTCAGGCACTAAAATCGTCGTACCGTTATCGGTAATTTGTGACTTAATTCCCCGCTGATCAAGCGTCGCTTTAATTTGCCCTGCTTCTTGCGGGGATAAATTGCTATAGAGAGGAACAAAGTTCGTTCGCGTCGCAAAAAAAGCAGTGAGCGCAACAGCGACGATCAACGCCCCAATTAGTCCTATTGTCACAGCTTTTTGCTGTTTTGTTCTTTCGCTCCAAAACAATTTAAATCGTTCTATCACTTGCTTTAATCGTTCGTTCATACGCTTCCTCCGCTATCTCTTGAGGTCATTATACTTGCATTCTCATTACTTCTTGATACGCTTCAATCACTTTGTTACGCACTTCAAGAGCTAATTGAAGCGAAATACTCGCTTTTTGAGAGGCAATCATGACCGTATGTAAGTCAATATTTTCTCCTTTCACTAACTTAGTCGTTAGCTGATCTGATTCAATTTGCTGTCTATTTACTTCATTTATCGCCTCTTTTAAAAATTGTGAAAACGCCTGTTGTGCTTTCGCAGGCTCTATCGAGTGCGGCTGCGCGGCTGGCAATGCGCGTTGAATGCGATCAATCATCATTTTTCCTCCTATTTTCCGATTTCTAACGCCTTCATTAACATCCCTTTCGTGGCATTTAATACCGTCACGTTCGCCTCATATGAACGCGTGGCGCTCATTAAATCAACCATTTCTTTCAACGGATCGACGTTTGGTAACTGCACATATCCGTTTTCATCCGCATCGGGATGAGATGGATCATACACAAGTTTGAAAGGAGTCTGATCTTCGATAATTTTCGTCACTTTCACCCCGCCTGTTGATCGCTCGTTCATCGCTTGATTCAAAAAAGAAGAAAACGATTCGTTTGGTTGCATAACAACCATCTTTCGACGATACGGTTGCCACTTTCCATCGACCATTTTGGCACGTGTCGTATCGACGTTCGCCATATTTGCTGAAATGACATCCATGCGCAATCGTTGAGCAGTCAACGCAGAGGCAGACACATTAAAACTTTGAAACATGTATTATTTCCCCCCCTTAATGACTGTTCTTAAGGAGTTAAACTTTCCATTTAATCTTTCAACTAAAGCGTTATAATACATTTGATTTTTTGCTAAATCTGACATTTCTTTATCTAGATCGACATTATTCTTATTATGATTGTAAACAAGATCATTTTTAGTTGTCACGAAAAATTTGTTTGTGCGCCCTTTAAACTCAAAGTGACGAGGATCGGTACGATACGCTTGTAACGCTTGCTGAAATTCATTACGAAACTGAACATCTTTCGCTTGAAAGTTTGGTGTATCAACATTTGCAATATTGTTTGCGATCACTCTTTGCTTTAATGATGAATAATTCAATCCTTGTTCTAATATTTGGAACGTATTCGAAAACAATTCCACAGCATATTCCTCCTTATTCAGACACCGTTCGACAAAGCCATCTTTATTGTAAAAAATTATTTGTCGAATGTATATAGGGAAGAATGGACTATTTTTCACATACTTTAACAAAAAAGGCATCTTTGCGAGAAAGATGCCTGCTTTTTTTAATGATGTTTTAATTTTTCGAGTTCCGTTAAAAATTTATCGTTTAATACTTTAATGTACGTTCCTTTCATTCCGAGCGAGCGAGATTCAATGACTCCGGCACTTTCTAGTTTACGAAGTGCGTTAACAATGACTGAACGCGTAATGCCGACACGATCAGCAATTTTACTTGCAACGAGCAAGCCTTCTGTCCCATCTAATTCTTCGAAAATATGCTCGATTGCTTCTAATTCACTATATGAAAGAGAGCTGATCGCCATTTGCACGACTGCCTTGCTGCGCGCTTCTTCTTCAATTTCCTCTGCTTTTTCACGCAAAATTTCCATTCCAACAACTGTCGCTCCATATTCAGCTAAAATTAAATCATCATCGTGAAACTCTTTATCTAATCGAGATAAAATGAGCGTTCCAAGGCGTTCCCCGCCACCGATAATCGGCACGATCGTCGTTAAGCCATTTTTAAACAAGTCTTTATTTTCAATCGGAAATGCCGTATACTCACTATTAATATCGAGATTTGGCGATGTTTCTGTAATATTAAATAAGCTTTTCGTATACTCTTCTGGAAATTGACGATCCGCTAACATTTTTTTCATTCGTTCATTTTCAATCGTTTGTTTAATAGCAAAGCCGAGCAACTTTCCGCGACGGCTCACAACGAAAATGTTTGCTTCAATGACTTCACAAAGCGTTTCTGCCATCTCTTTAAAGTTCACAGGCTTTCCAGCCGCATTTTGCAGCATCGCATTAATTTTTCTCGTTTTTTCAAGTAAGTTCATATCGCATCCTCCTTATAAAATAAACTGACTTAAATCTTTATTTCTTACAATGTTCCCTAGTTTTTGTTCCACGTATTGTGGAGTAATAACGACCTTTTCAAGATGTACGTCTGGCGCTTCATACAATAAGTCTTCTAACAATTTTTCCATAATTGTATGAAGGCGACGTGCACCAATGTTATCCGTTTGTTGATTCACTTCAAAAGCGACTTCTGCGATTTTACGAATAGCATCGTCAGAAAATTCAAGTTGTATACCTTCTGTAGCAAGTAAAGCGATATACTGCTTTAAAAGCGCATTGTTCGGTTCAACTAATATTTTCACGAAATCATCTACGGTAAGTTTCATCAATTCAACGCGAATCGGAAAACGCCCTTGCAATTCTGGAATTAAGTCGGACGGTTTCGCCATATGAAACGCCCCAGCTGCAATAAATAAAATATAGTCCGTTTTGACCGGTCCGTATTTCGTCATGACGGTTGAACCTTCAACGATCGGTAAAATGTCGCGTTGCACACCTTCACGCGAAACGTCAGCTGATGAACCAACCTGCCCTTTCCGAGCAATTTTATCGATTTCGTCAATAAAAATGATGCCTGATTGTTCTGCTAGACGAATCGCTTCTTGCGTTACTTCGTCCATATCGATCAATTTTTGCGCTTCTTCGTTCGCAAGCACGTGGCGCGCTTCTTTTACTTTTAATTTTCGTTTTTTTCGCTTTTTCGGCATAAAGCTACTTAACATATCTTGCATATTTACGCCCATTTGCTCCATGCCAGCGCCTTGGAATAAGTCAAACATCATCGGTTGTTGCTCTTCGATCTCAACCGTCACTACTTCGTTTTCTAACTGCCCATTGGCCAATTGCCAAGCGACTTGTCTTCGTCTTTCGGCGAGTTGTTGATCTTCGCTGCCGTTTGTCGTTTGTTGTTCCACTGCCCCACCAAACAAAAGTTCAAACGGATTTTTCATTGGCTGTTTTGTTTTCCCAGGTACAAGCAGTTCAACAAGCCGTTTGTTCGCTAATTGCTCTGCTTGTTCTTTTACTTCGTTCATTTTTTTCTCTTTCACGATGCGCACAGACGTTTCAACGAGATCGCGCACCATCGATTCTACGTCGCGACCGACATAACCGACTTCCGTAAATTTCGTTGCCTCTACTTTTACGAACGGAGCGCCAACAAGTTTCGCTAATCGACGTGCAATTTCTGTTTTTCCAACACCCGTCGGTCCAATCATTAAAATGTTTTTCGGCACGACTTCATCGCGCAACTTTTCATCTAATAAACTGCGGCGATAACGATTTCTTAATGCGATCGCTACCGCTTTTTTTGCTTCATGCTGACCGACGATAAACTGATCAAGCTTTTCAACAATTTGTTTTGGCGTTAACATGCCGCTCCCTCCTCTACAGCTCTTCAACGATAATGCTATCGTTTGTGTACACGCAAATATCGCTCGCTACTTTTAATGCCGCTTCCGCAATTTGCTTCGCTGTTAAATGTTCACCTGCATACGTCTTCAATGCCCGACCAGCTGCTAACGCATAGTTACCACCGGAGCCAATCGCTAAAATGTTATCGTCTGGTTCAATGACTTCGCCTGTTCCAGAAATGAGCAACATATGTGTGGCATCCATGACGATTAACATCGCTTCTAATCGGCGCAACACTTTGTCGCTCCGCCACTCTTTCGCTAGCTCAACCGCTGCCCGTTGTAAATTTCCGTTGTATTCTTCTAACTTTCCTTCAAACATTTCAAACAGCGTAAACGCATCAGCTACCGCGCCTGCAAAACCAGCTAACACTTTGCCATGAAAAAGTTTACGAATTTTCCGCGCTGTATGTTTCATTACTACGGCATTGCCGAACGTTACTTGACCATCGCCCGCCATCGCTCCTTTTCCTTGATGGCGAATCGCAAAAATCGTCGTCGCATGAAATTGACTCATAACCCATCCTCCTTTTTATGCACGCGGGTGAGAATGTAAATAAACGTGGCGCAAATGATCTTTCGTTACATGTGTATACACTTGTGTTGACGAAAGATGCGCATGACCTAACAATTCTTGCACAGAACGTAAATCAGCACCTTCATTTAATAAATGCGTCGCAAACGTATGGCGAAACACATGGGGACTAACTTTCAAAGAAAGGGCAGCTTGTTCAACGATGTCGTTTAAAATGTGACGTACCCCTCTTGGCGTTAATGCTCCACCACGCGCATTTAAAAAAAGCACATCCGTTGGCGCTTTTGCTTTACTTACCAGTTGCTGACGTCCGTCTTGTATATATCGTTCAAGCGCTTCTTTTGCATACGTACCAAACGGGACATATCGCTGTTTATTTCCTTTTCCGTAAATTAAAATGGTACATACAGAGAAATCAATGTGCGATAAGCGAATGTTACAACATTCACTTACACGAACACCTGTTGCGTATAATAGTTCAATGATCGCTTGGTTTCGTTGACCGATCGCTGTATTCAAATCATTGACAACAAACAACTGTTCTAATTCATCTGGATACAAAAAATGTGGAATTTTCTGTTCTTTTTTCGGCAACGATGCAAGCGCAAACGGATTTTCAGAAACGATTTTCTCCCGCATTAAAAATTTATAAAAGCTGCGCAAGCTCGACATTTTCCGGGCAATCGAACGGCTTGATTGCTGACGTTTATGAAGCTCTGTTAAAAACAAGCGAACGTCGCTGTAAGACACTTCTTGCAACTGTTTAACTTGTTCGCGCTCCATAAATTCAAAAAATTCGCCAATATCATGCTTATAACACGCAATTGTATATTCTGAATAATTTTTTTCTATTTGTAAATATTCAATGAACAAATTTAACGTAAAATTCACATTTTCCATTCGATCACCTCACAAGAGCTACTAAATAGTAGCACAATTTAGTAGCTCTTGCAACGAATTTCACCATTTTTTTAAAAAATTCCGAATCGTTTCTAATGCCCGTTGTGCATATCGTTCATTCTTTTTCTTTTTATCTTTCATTGGCTCGTCGAGCGGTGCGAATAAACCGAAATTCGCATTCATCGGTTGAAAATGTTTCGGATTCGCCGATGTAATATAATGCGCCATGCTTCCAATGGCCGTTTCTTGTGGAAATACGACAAGTTCTTTTCCGAACACATAGTGCGCAGCATTGATCCCCGCCACAAGTCCTGATGCCGCTGACTCGACATATCCTTCGACCCCGGTCATTTGTCCTGCAAAAAATAAATCTTCTCTTTCTTTATATTGATATGTCGGTTTTAATAACTTCGGCGAATTAATAAACGTATTACGGTGCATGACACCATATCGTACAATTTCTGCTTGCTCAAGCCCTGGAATGAGGCGAATGACTTCTTTTTGCGCCCCCCATTTTAAATGCGTTTGAAAACCGACAATATTGTACAACGTTCCTGCAGCATCATCTTGACGAAGCTGGACGACAGCAAAAGGACGTTTGCCTGTACGCGGATCTTCTAAGCCGACAGGTTTCATTGGTCCAAACAACAACGTCTTTTTTCCGCGTCGCGCCATCACTTCAATTGGCATACATCCTTCAAAATAAATTTCTTTTTCAAACTCTTTTAAAGGTACTGTTTCAGCAGAAATGAGCGCATCATAAAATCGTTCGAACTCCTCTTCTGTCATCGGACAATTAATGTATGCTGCTTCCCCTTTGTCGTAGCGGGACTTTATATACACTTTTTCCATATCAATGCTTTCTTTCTCAACAATCGGTGCAGCCGCATCGTAAAAATATAAATATTCTTCCCCTGTCAACGCCTTAAGCTGTTCCGAAAGCGGCTGCGATGTTAACGGACCTGTCGCAATAATCGTTGGGCCTGTTGGAATGGTTGTTACTTCTTCGCGCACAACCGTCACATTCGGATGATTCGCTACCATGTCTGTGACTTTCGCCGCAAATTCGTGACGGTCGACAGCTAAAGCTCCACCAGCGGGCACGGAACAAGAGTCCGCTGCTTTCATAATGACGGAATCTAACCGACGCATTTCTTCTTTTAATACACCGACTGCATTCGTTAACGTATTTGCGCGAAGAGAATTGCTGCATACAAGTTCTGCAAACTTGTCTGTATGATGCGCAGGGGTTTGTTTCACCGGGCGCATTTCATATAATTTGACGCGAATGCCGCGCTTCGCGAGTTGCCATGCCGCCTCACTTCCTGCTAATCCTGCTCCAATGACTGTTACTTCCATCTATATTCCCTCCTCGATAAAATGGGTGAGGGTATTCGCCTCACCTTACTGTTGTTCGTTATATTCACATTGTGTACATTGAATGTGCACGCTCTTTTTCCCTTTTTTCTCAACGAGCATGCCACCGCATTTTGGACACGGTCGATTGATCGGTTTATCCCATGAAACGAAGTCGCATGTTGGGAAACGATCGCAACCATAAAACATGCGCTTCTTTTTGCTTTTTCGTTCGACGATATTTCCTTCATGACAGCGCGGACATGTCACACCGATATGTTTGACGATCGCTTTTGTATTGCGACATTGCGGGAAATTTGAACAAGCGATAAACTTTCCGAAGCGCCCCATTTTGTACACCATTGGGCTTCCGCATACATCGCAATCGACATCCGCTGATTCATCTGCTATTTCGACTTTTTCCATTTCAACTTCAGCCACTTTTAACCGCTTTTCAAACTCGCGATAAAATTCGTCAATGATGCGTACCCATTCTACTTTCCCTTCTTCAATGTCATCTAAGTTTTTTTCCATTTTTGCTGTAAACTCGACATCTAAAATTTCCGGGAAAAATTGCATCATTAAATCAAGGACAATTTCCCCAAGCTCTGTTGGAACGAATCGTTTGTTCTCAAGCGTCACATAATTGCGTTTTTGAATCGTATCGAGCGTCGGAGCGTATGTCGATGGACGACCGATGCCGAGCTCTTCTAACGTCTTGACAAGGCGCGCTTCCGTATAACGTGGTGGCGGCTGTGTAAAATGTTGCTTTCCTTCAATATCTTTACTAAATACGCGCTCCCCTTCAACAAAATCTGGCAGTAATCGTTGTTGTTCATCTTTCGGATCGTCTGTTCCTTCCACATATACTTTCATAAAGCCTAGAAATTTGACTGTCGAGCCAGTCGCACGAAAGACGACCGAACCGTTTGAAAGCTCGACCGCGACCGTATCGAGCACAGCTGGGGCCATTTGGCTAGCGATAAAGCGCTCCCAAATCAGTTTGTATAGCTGATATTGATCGCGTGTCACATGCGGTTTAATGGCGCTCGGATGACGCCAGACGGACGTTGGGCGAATTGCTTCGTGCGCATCTTGCGCGTTCGCCTTTTGTTTTTCTTTTCTTTTTTCTGTTGCTACATATGATGTACCGAACGTCTGTTCAATATACTGAATCGCCTCTTGTTGAGCGCTTTCTGATACACGCGTGGAGTCTGTACGCATATATGTAATTAAACCGACAGTTCCTTCGCTTCCAAGATCAATTCCTTCGTATAGCTGTTGTGCGACCATCATCGTCTTTTTCGTGCGAAAATTCAACTTCCGTGCAGCCTCTTGTTGTAATGACGATGTAATGAACGGGGCGACCGGATTGCGCTTTCGCTCTTTTTTCGTTACCGCTGTGACGACAAATTCATTCCCTTGTATATGGCTTAACACATGTTGTACATCTTGTTCTGCTTTTAAATCGATCGTTTCGTTGTCTAGCCGATAAAATTGCGCTTCAAATGTGTCATTGCCTTTGACAAACGTCCCTTGAATCGTCCAATATTCTTCTGGTTGAAACGATTGAACTTCTTTTTCACGATCAATAATTAAGCGAAGCGCAACAGATTGCACACGCCCTGCGCTTAACCCTTTTTTTACTTTTTTCCAAAGCAACGGGCTAATGTTGTAGCCGACAAGGCGATCGAGCACGCGCCGCGCTTGTTGTGCATGAACTAAATGCATATTAATGGCGCGCGGTTGTTCAAACGACTGTTTAATCGCATCTTTTGTAATTTCGTTAAATACAACGCGACATGGGGAGTCGGTATTTAAATCAAGCAAATGTGCTAAATGCCAAGCGATCGCTTCCCCTTCGCGATCCGGGTCGGCTGCAAGAAATACTTTTTTTGCTTTTTTCGCTGCTGTTTTCAACTCTTTGATGACCGAACCTTTGCCACGAATCGTAATATACTTCGGTTCATAATCGTTTTGTATATCAACGCCCATTTGACTTTTTGGCAAATCGCGCACATGCCCCATCGATGCTTTTACTTTATACTTTTTTCCTAAGTATCTTTCAATCGTTTTCGCCTTTGCTGGCGACTCTACAATGACTAAGTAGTCTGACATCATTTTGTCCTCCCTTAAGAGGTAATTCGTAAAATAAAATCTTCATTATTATTAATGATGATTCGTTCATTTGTCAAACATCATTTTTCGATTTTTTCTTTCGCTCATGTAAAAAGATGTCGAAATTCCTCTTCGATATCGTCGCTTGATAAGATTAATTTCGCTCCTTGTTGGATTAAGCGATTCGTTCCGTGCGCTTCTTTTGTCGTGATGTCACCTGGGATTGCAAACACTTCCCTTCCTTGTTGTAGCGCAAAATGAGCAGTAATTAGTGAGCCGCTTCGCTCTTTCGCCTGCACGACAACCGTGCCAACAGACAAACCGCTAATGATCCGGTTGCGCATTGGAAAATGCCATGTTTGTGGGCGAACAAACGGCGGGTACTCAGAAATAACGAGTTGGGTTGTCGCTAATTGTCGAAATAATGATTCATTTTCAGGAGGATATATATAACGCAATCCCCCTGCCATGACCGCAATTGTTTCACCGTTATGGCGTAAACATAAACGATGCGCTTCGGCATCGACACCTTTCGCTAATCCGCTCACAATGACCCACCCGCGTTCAATGAGCGGCGGAAAAACGATGTGCATCGCTGCAATTCCTTGACGGGTTGGTGTTCGTGTCCCGACGACGCTTATTAATTTTTTTCGCTTCAATAATTGCACGTTTCCTTTCGCATATAGTACCCATGGCGGATCATATATATGTTTAAGCCACTCTGGGTATTCGTCGTCCTTCATTGTTACAATATGAATGTTTTGCTCCTCATATGTTTTTATCATACGTTTCAATTTGTGACAATGCAAATCATGGAAAAAAGCAGCGAAATGTTTTTCGGGGATTGTCAGTAATCGTTGAAGTTGCTGAGAAGAAAGATGAAAAATAGAGGCAAGGGATGGATCAACATCAAGTAAGCGCGCGATGCTTTTCCATCCGATCCCACGACAATGATGCAAATGAATAAGCCTTTCGCGATCTGTATCGTACATCATATCCCTCCTTTGTATAAAAATCGTCCTAAGGTCTGCTCCTTAGGACGATTGAACGATTAATGTGTTTTACACTTCTCGTATAAACCGCGTTCTTTTAATACAGAGATGAGCGTTTCGCCGATCACAGATGGCGTTTCAGCCACTTTAATGCCGCATGCTGTCATCGTTTGAATTTTTTCTGCGGCTGTTCCTTTGCCCCCAGAAATGATCGCACCAGCATGTCCCATGCGCTTTCCTGGAGGAGCTGTTTGTCCACCAATAAAGCCGACAACCGGCTTTGTCATGTTCGCTTTCACCCATTCTGCCGCTTCTTCTTCTGCTGTTCCACCAATTTCACCGATCATAATGACCGCATATGTGTCTTCATCTTCGTTAAACGCCTTTAATACGTCGATAAAGTTTGTCCCGTTCACTGGGTCACCACCAATGCCAACGGCCGTCGATTGACCGATGCCTGCTTGTGTTAATTGGTGAACCGCTTCGTACGTTAACGTACCAGAGCGCGAAACGATACCGACGTGACCTTTTTTATGAATGTAACCTGGCATAATGCCGATTTTACATTCTTCTGGCGTGATGACGCCAGGGCAGTTCGGACCGATGAGGCGCGTTTTCTTGCCTTCCATATAGCACTTGACTTTCACCATATCCAATACAGGAATGCCTTCTGTAATACAAACAACTAAGTCGATTTCTGCATCAACAGCTTCCATAATCGCATCCGCAGCAAATGCCGGCGGAACATAGATGACAGAAGCGTTCGCTCCTGTTTTTTCAACCGCTTCAGACACCGTATCAAATACAGGCACACCTTCCACTTCTGTTCCACCTTTTCCTGGTGTGACACCACCAACGATGTTTGTGCCGTATTCGATCATTTGTTTTGTATGGAACAATCCTTGTGAACCTGTAATTCCTTGCACGATTACTTTCGTATCTTTATTAACAAAAACGCTCACGTTTCTCCCATCCCTTCTATTAGCTTACTAGCGAAACGATTTTTTGCGCGCCGTCTGCCATCGATTCAGCGGCTGTAATGTTTAGTCCAGACTGTTCTAAAATCTTTTTGCCTAATTCGACGTTTGTTCCTTCTAAACGAACGACGAGCGGAAGGTTTAAACCGACTTGTTTTGTCGCTTCAACAATACCGTTTGCGATCACGTCGCATTTCATAATGCCTCCGAAAATGTTTACGAAAATGCCTTTTACTTTCGGATCAGATAAAATGATTTTAAATGCTTCCGTTACTTTCTCTGTCGTCGCACCGCCACCAACATCTAAAAAGTTCGCTGGTTCGCCGCCATAATATTTAATAATGTCCATTGTCGCCATCGCTAAGCCTGCACCGTTTACCATGCAGCCGATGTTTCCATCAAGCGAAATGTAGTTTAAATCATATTTTGATGCTTCAATTTCTTTTGGATCTTCTTCGTCTAAATCGCGATATTCTAAAATGTCTTTATGGCGATATAACGCGTTAGAATCAAAGTTTAACTTCGCATCAAGCGCCATGACTTTTCCGTCTCCTGTAACAACGAGCGGGTTAATTTCAGCGATCGAGCAATCTTTTTCGACGAACACTTGATATAAGCCTAACATAAATTTGACCGCTTGATTGACAAGCTCTTTTGGAATGTTGATGTTAAACGCCATGCGACGCGCTTGAAACGCTTGTAAGCCGACAGCTGGGTCAATGTACTCTTTAAAAATTTTCTCTGGCGTTTTTGCCGCTACTTCTTCAATTTCTGTTCCACCTTCTTCAGATCCCATTAAAACAACGCGGGATGTTGCACGGTCAACAACAAGTCCAATGTAATATTCTTTTTTAATGTCGCATCCTTCTTCGATAAGAAGACGTTTTACTTCTTTTCCTTCTGGACCTGTTTGATGCGTAACAAGCACTTTTCCTAATAGCTCACTCGCATATGTACGAACTTCTTCTAAACTTTTCGCGACTTTTACACCCCCTGCTTTTCCGCGACCGCCGGCATGAATTTGCGCTTTGACGACACAAACGCTACTGCCAAGCTCTTTCGCCGCCTCGACCGCTTCTTCAACCGTAAACGCTACACGGCCGTTCGGCACGCTCACTCCGTAGCTTCTGAGGATCTCTTTTCCTTGATACTCATGAATATTCATACCCCATCCTCCTATGTATAAAAATAAAAGTACTAGCGCTTTCATTGTATAATGATACTTTGTCAGTTGTCTACCATTTAGACAGAAAATTCTTTAACAAAAGAAAAAGAAGCGACGGTCACTTCACGAGCGCTCCTCTACCTTCTTTTCTATTTGATAAATAAATGCAAATACTTCAGCAACGACTTTGTACAGCTCCTCTGGAATCGTTTCGTTTACTTGTAATTGACTAAGCATCATAGCGAGCGTTTGATCTTCGTAAATCGGGACGTCGTATTGTTTCGCGCGTTCAATGATACGCTCGGCAACCATTCCTTCCCCTTTTGCCACAACGACAGGGGCAATATGTTGTTCGTTGTACGACAAAGCAACGGCACGTTTTCGTTTCATACGCGATAATCGACTCCTTTATAAGAAAATGGTTCAACAAGTAACCGTTCGCTTCGCTTGTTCATCGGCGGTTTAACGGAAACAGCAGAAAGCGTGTAGCCATGTTCAGCAAGCTTCTCCTTTAGTGCCGGCTCAAGGGCGGATGCGTACAGTTCTACATGGGGCGTGTCGTTAATGATCGAAATATGAACGATGCGTTGTTGAATATGAACGTCTACAATCGTTTCTTTTAACGTCGCCATCGTCAAATAAAATAAAATGCGACAATAGTCTGTATCCATTTTTCCGTTTTCTCGTTGTTTTCCGCGCCATTGAATCGTCACATCTGTTGCATGCGTCCCGATGAGTAACGGAAATTGAGTAAATATATGTTGGAGAGAATGGTTGTTTGTTGATAACAACTGATATGCTTTCATCCGATCAAGTAATGAGGTGATCTCCGCTTTTAACTCACCTGTTGCTTCTTCTGCTGCTGTTTGCAATAAAGCGAGCCATTCATCTTGTTGTTTCATCGTCTCTTCAAGCAGTTGTTGAATATGTTCAGGCGAAAAAGAAGAAAGCGTGGGCATATGGCGTAAATAGGAAGAAAGTGTCGCTAACGTTCCTTTTGGATGAGCACGATCAATAAGCGCCGCAAGCATAAGCCGCTGTTCATATAGCGGCTGATCATGCTGTAAAGTGACGAGCGCACGAAACACATCGTCGTGAAGCGGCAAATTGTGCATCAACAGCCATTTGATTGCTTGCACCTCTTTTTCACCGCCTGTTCGCAACCAGTGCCGAATGAGCGCCATGTCGTTCTTTTTAAACGAAAATGATTCATTCATCATCCAACGAACGAGCGCTTTCGTTTGTTCATTCTCTGGTAGACGAAAATGACGAATGACGCTTTCTTCATCTGTCAGCTTTGCTGGACGAGGCAATATGTTCAGCTCAAGCGGCATCGTCTTTCGCACTTGAAATGTATAGGATCCGCCTTCTTTAACAGGTGAATGCAATTCTGCTGTCAGCGTATAACCTCCGATGCGAACGAGCGCCGTTTGATCTTCATTGATTTTTTCGATTTTTCCGTAAATCATGTCGCCAACTTGAAACGTCGAT